>NZ_CANNDN010000003.1:0-300000 GCF_947503465.1 uncultured Tateyamaria sp.
CGCCGCTACGCTGAGTGCAGCGGTCGGGTCCCGCCATGCTCCACCATCCCCCCCGCACCGCACATCTGCACCGGGCACGCCCACGCGTCCAGACAGGCGCTGACTGACGCGCACCGGCTCCGCCGCTACGCTGAGTGCAGCGGTCGGGTCCCGCCATGCTCCACCATCCCCCCCGCACCGCACATCTGCACCGGGCATGCCCACGCGTCCCGATGGGCGCTGACTGACGCGCACCGGCTCCGCCGCTACGCTGAGTGCAGCGGTCGCGTCCCGTCATGCGCCACCATCCCCCCCTGCACCGCACATCTGCACCGGGCACGCCCACGCGTCCCGACAGGCACTGGCAGACGCGCACCGGGCATCCACATTCACATTTCCTCAACATCGGCCTTGCTTTATTCACCAACCAGTGAATATAAACACCTATGGCCCGCCAAATCGGATATGACCAGACCAAGCTGAAACAGGACATCATGGGGGTGTTCTGGGCGCAGGGCTATGCCGAAACCTCGCTGTCGGACCTGGAATCGGCCACAGGGCTGAACCGGCGGCAGTTGTACAACGGTGTCGGCGACAAGCGGGCGATGTTCATGCAGGCACTGGATGACTTCATCGACCTGTCGGGCCGGACCCTTCTGGCACCGCTTGAAGCCGAAACCGCTTGCATATCCGACATCGCGGACCTGTTCACCGCATTCGCCACAGATACAACAGGTGAAAACGGGCGCAATGGCTGCATGGTGTGCAGCACATCACAAGAGGATATCGCAGATGACGCCGAAGTGGCAGCACGCATGAACGCATTCTTTGATCGCATTCGTGCGGCCCATCTGAATGCGCTGACCCGCGCCGCTGCACGTGGCGACATCGGAATTGAACCACCTGATCTGGCCCGCAAGGCCGACGCGCTGATGGGCACCCATGTTGCCCTGTGCATTCTCAGGCGGGCCGGGCGACCGGAACACCAACTGCTTCATATCGCCCATCAGGCAGTGGCCGATATGACCTGAGACACTTGCCTATTATTCACCAATCAGTGAACCAAAAAAGGGAGAAAACAACATGTCCAAACTGAACCGCCGCACGCTCTTGGGCAGTGTCGCAGCAACAGCGCTGGTGACGGGGGCATTGCCAGCCCTCGCAGAGGGAAGCAGCCCGTCCGCCAAGATGGCCTTCACCAAGAAGACGGTCGCGGTCAACGGCTCGACCATGGCCTATGTCGACGAAGGGACAGGGCCCGTTGTTCTGTTCCTGCACGGCAATCCCACGTCGTCGTATCTGTGGCGCAATATCATTCCCCATGTCACGGACGGGTACCGCGCGATTGCACCTGACCTGATCGGCATGGGCGACAGCGGCAAACCCGACATCGGCTACACATTTGCGGAACATGCCGCATATCTCGATGCGTTCATCGCCGCACTCGATCTCCGCGACATCACGCTGGTGATCCACGATTGGGGCTCTGCCCTGGGCATGCGCTACGCGCGCCTGAACGAAGGAAACGTGCGCGGCGTCGCGTTCATGGAGGCGATTGTTCCCCCCGCCATGCCCGCCCCCAGCCTCGAAGCCATGGGGCCGCAAAGCGCAGAACTGTTCGGCCTGCTCCGCTCACCAGCCGGAGAGGATCTGGTCCTGAACCAGAACTTCTTTGTCGAAGAAGTGTTGGGCAAGTTCGGTGTCGCGACCCCGCTCGGCGACGCGGTCATGCAGCACTACCGCGCTCCGTTCCCGACGCCTGCCAGCCGCCTGCCAACCCTTGTCTGGCCGCGCCAGATTCCCATCGCGGGCGAACCTGCGGACACGACGCAGGTGATCACCGACAACGGCGCGTGGCTCTTTTCCTCGGACCTGCCCAAGCTGTTGCTGCATGTCACGCCGGGCGCGTTGATCCCGCCGCCCGCCGTGGACTTTATCAAGGCAAACGCATCCAACCTTGATGACGTCCATCTGGGCGAAGGGGTTCACTTTGTGCAGGAAGAGCACCCCGACGCCATCGGTCAGGCCGTGCGCGCATGGCTCGACCGCTTGCCCTCTGCCTGATCCATCACCCCCCCCGCCAGCCACGGTGTTGGCGGGGACACCACCCCCAAAGGACACACCCCATGACCCCAACCGCCGCGCTGCTTGCTTTTGCCCTGATCACGATGACAGCGATCACCGTCGAAATCCTCTACACCTATGCCACGCAAGGGTTCGGCTTCGGCTTTTCCTCGAACCGGCCACGCGTGGACCGCACGCCCATGGGGCTGCGGATCGAGCGGACCTATCGCAACCAGGCGGAATCCGCGGCCTATATCGTGCCGGTGCTGGCCGCGGCCGCCGTGCTGGGCCTCGACAGCGCGGCCGCGCAGACAACGGCCGCGATTATCGTGGCGGGGCGTGCCGCCTTTGTGGCGCTCTACTACACCGGCCTCCCGTTCATCCGCATCCTCGGCTTCGGCGCGGGGTCCTTCGGCACGCTCTTTCTGGCCTATCTCGTGGTTACCGCACTTGCGACCACCTAGGATCACGGGCGAACACGGATCAATCGCGCGTGCGCACATCCAGGAGAGATCACTGGAAATGCGCGCGCCTGACCTGACATCACAAGCACCACAAACCTCAAAGGTGCCCCATGTCGCGTCTGCTGCCCGCTCTGTTCGCTCTTCTGACCTTTTCCGCGTGCATGCCGATGGAACGGCTCTTTGCGCCCACGGCAGACCTCATGTCCGACAGGTGGCTCAGGATCGCCACGACCCCGGGACGCGAACCCGACTATGCTGCGCTGAACGGCTTCCTCGACCGGTACCACCACCAGGCGGCGGACGGCACGGCGCGGGTGCGGTATGCGCAGGTGACGGAAGCGGACAAGGGGGCGCTTGAAACCTTCCTGATCGCGATGCAGCAGGTGGACCCGGCGCAACTCGACCGCAACCAGCAACTGGCCTACTGGATCAACCTCTACAATGCCCAAACCATCCGCGTGATCCTTGATCACTACCCGGTGGACAGTATCCGCGACATCGGCGACGGGCTGTTGGGGTTGGGGCCGTGGGCGGATGCCGATCTGCGGGTCAATGGCGCCCGGCTCAGCCTCAATGACATCGAACACGGCATCATCCGCCCGGTGTTCGCCGATCCCCGCATTCACTATGCCCTCAACTGTGCCGCCGTGGGATGCCCGAACCTGGCACCGCAGGCCTGGCAAGGCGCAACGCTCAATGCGCAGCTGGACGCGGCGGAACACGCCTATATCCATGATCCGCGCGGGGTCACCCTGACCGGGGACGGGCGCGTGATCGTCTCGAAAATCTATGGCTGGTTCCGCGAAGACTTCGGCGGCACCGAGGCATCGGTCCTCGCCTACATCAAAAGCCGCGCCAACCCGGATCTGCGGGCCGCCCTGGATGCCAGCGGCCAGATCGGCGGCTATGCGTATGATTGGGGGCTGAACGCCGCAGCCGATACAATCGCACAGGCGGCGGAATAGAAAACGGCGCCACGCGGGCGCCGCTCTCCAAAGGCTCGGCCGCAGGCCTCAGCCCTTGCCTTTCCACGGCACCAGCAGCTTTTCGGCGTAGCGCATCAGCATGTCGATGCCAAAGCCGATGATGCCGATCAGGATGATCCCCATGATGACGATGTCGGTGTTCTGGAACTTCGACGCCACCATGATCATCATGCCTGCGCCCTGCTCGGCGGCCACCAGTTCGGCGGCCACAACGGTGCCCCAACAGACACCCATCGCGACGCGCGCGCCGGTGAAAATCTCGGGCAAAGAGTTCGGCACAATCACATGGCGCATGATCTGCGCCTTGCTGGCGCCCAGCGAATAGGCGGCATGCACCTTGGAAATCTTCACGCCACTCACACCGGACCTTGCAGCAATCGCCATGATCCACAGGGCGGCCAGGAACAGAAGGATGATCTTGCCGGTCTCGCCGATCCCCGCCCAGATGATGACAAGCGGGATCAGCGCCAGGGGCGGCACCGGGCGCATGAATTCCACGATGGGATCAAACCAGCCCCGGAACCAGTTGGACAGACCCATGGCATAGCCCAGCGGGATGCCGATCAGCGCGCCGAAAAAGAATCCGACAACCACGCGAAACAGCGAATAGCCCAGATGTTCCCACAGGGTGGACCCGCGAAACCCCTCACTCGCAATCTCGCCCACGCGCTGCACCACCGCCTCGGGGGACGGCAGCCAGATGGGTTCCATCTGCCAGCCCTTCGCGGGGGCAATATTCGGCGTGCCCTTGTCGGAAATGGTCACGGTGCCAAAACCCACATCAACCGTGTCGCCGGGCTGGACCTTCTGGCCGTTGATCTCGGTGATCTCAGCGCCCTCTCCGCGGCCCAACTCGTCATTGCGGTCCACGCGCAACAGGCCCGACCGCCAGACACCGATGGCAATGCTGTCATCCTTGGCCCAGCCGTCCCCGGGGTCGACCTCCGGGGCGTCCGTCGGGGTGTCGATCGGATGCACCAGAACGGTCACGGTTGCGCTGTCGATGTCATTGCCCGCCTGCGCGGTATACTCGAACGTGCCGGTGCCCGCGAACGGACCCGGCGCATGCAGGAACCTGGGCAACAGGGACGACCCCGTGAACATGCCCCACAACAGGAATATGGTCAGGATCGAAATGATGCTGGCCGCCCGGTTGGGCGTCACGGCGCTTTCATCGCCAAAGGTCACGGTCTTGAGCGACCCGTAATCCGAAATGGCCGAACGCTGCGCAATCTTGGTGACGGCAAAGAACGCGACCACAAAGATCGCGACGTAAATCAGAAACGGGATCATGTCGCTGCCTCCGTGCGGCCCATAATTTCTTCTTCCATGTCCCAGATCATGCCCAGGATTTCCTCGCGCCGCTCCCCGAACTCGGGGTGCTTCTTGACCTCGCGCAGGTCCTGACCCACGCCCATCTCGGCGAATGGCAGGCGGTATTCCTTGTGAATGCGGCCCGGGCGCGGCGCCATGACCAACAGACGCTCACCCAGCAGCAGCGCCTCCTCGACCGAATGGGTGATCAGGATGATGGTCTTGCCCGTCTCCTTCCACAGCTTCAGGACAAGCGACTGCATCTTCTCGCGGGTCAGCGCGTCAAGCGCCCCCAGCGGTTCGTCCATCAGGATCACATCGGGGTCATTGGCCAGACAGCGGGCCAGCGCCACACGCTGCTGCATGCCGCCCGACAATTCGTAGACGGCCTTCTCCTTGAAGTCCTGCAAGCCGACGACATCCAGAAGGTGATCCACGATCTCTGCCTTGTCGGTCTTCGGCATGCCCTTCATCGACGGGCCAAAGCCCACATTCTCGCGCACGCTCATCCATTCAAACAGCGCTCCCTGCTGGAACACCATGCCACGTTCGGCATCTGGTCCGTTGATCTCGTGACCGTTCAGGATCATCTTGCCATCGGTCGGCGCCAAAAAGCCCGCAACGATGTTCAGCAATGTTGTCTTGCCGCAGCCCGACGGGCCCAGCACACTCAATAGTTCACCGGCCTTGAGGTCCAGCGACACATCTTGCAGCGCCTGCACATGCCCGCCATCCGGCAGGTCAAAGCGCATCGAAAGGTTTTGAATTGAAAGTCCGGACATCGGTTCCCACCTGTCGCTTAGGTGCCCGCGGACACCCGGTTGGGCGGGGTTCGCCCCGCCTCGGTCTCAAATGAAAGGGCCCGCACGCAAACGCGCACGAGCCCGATCACATCGTCTTAGTTGATGGACGACAGGGGCCCTGTGTTCACAGTGCCTTCGTAGCTGTCCAGCGCGCTGTCGATCGAACCCGCGTTCACGAACACGTCCGCCACACCTTTCATGAAGGTCGGCGCTGTGCCGCCCAGCCATGCTTCGCTCAGCTGCTCTTCGACGGTTGGGAACTTGAAGGTCGCCAGCGTCGCGGCTGTCGCGTCTTCGTCCATGCCGGCGTCTTTCGCGATGACGGGCAGCATTTTCGCGTGGTTCGCTTCGTCCGCCCACATCGCGTTGGCTTCGGCTGTCACGGCCAGGAACTGGCTCAGCAGCTCGCCCTCTTCGGCGATGAAGTTGGCAGGCGCGGTTGTGGCGTCAAACACCAGGATGCCCAGCTCTTCCTTCTCCGCGCCGGTCAGCAGGACGTTGCCCGACTCTTTCATGCGGCGCAGCGCGCCACCCCAGCCGCAGGCCATGTCGACAGAGCCTTGCGCCAGTGCAGCCGCACCTTCGGCAGGGGCCATGTCCACAACGTCAAGCGACGCGAGGTCGACGCCAAAGTGGTTCATCTGGCTCAGGAAGCCGTAATGGGCCGCGGTGCCCAGCGGAACGGCCACTTTCTTGCCGGCCAGCTCGGCTGCGGACTCCTTGTCGATCTCCAGACCGGACGCGACAACGCAGTTGTCGTTCTCGGAATAGGACACGGCCACGTCGACGATCTGGATGTCCTGCCCGGCAGAGGCCGCAACCACGAAGGGCGGCACGCCCTGGGACACGCTGATCTGAACGTCGCCCGACGCCATGGCGGCAGACATCGCGGTGCCTGTGTCAAAGCTCACCCAGTTGATCTTGGTGCCGCCCATGGCCTCTTCGTACATGCCGGTCTCTTTGGCGAACTGGAAGGGCATCGGCCACTCCAGGAAATAGGCGACGGTGATCTCGCCGCCATGGCCTGCCGCCACGGCGCCCTGGGCACCGGCCAGCATCGCAGTGGCTGCAACGGCACCCATCAGCTTTGTCTTGAATGTCATGTCTTAACTCCCGTGTTTTTTCGCGGACAGTGGAGCCCGCGTTTGGATCGGTTTGGGCGGTGGTCCGCCTCTGGTCGCACGCGCATGGCGCGGCGCTGGCGTGATCCGAGCCGATAATCCTGCGCGGATCAACGTAAAATCGGGGCATCTGTCATAAATTTGTGCGGGTAAAGTGTCGCTTAAGGAATCCTGAATTTCCCACAGAGCCATGAAAACAAGGGGGAATCGGCAGCACGCGCGCGGCACCCTTCGCGGTCTGGCGTTAAACTGGCTTTACTTGTGCGCCCGAACTGGCCCTACTGTTGTGACCAGATTCTCAGCGATTGTGCGCGTCAGCATGCCTGTTCGGCCCTTAGTTTCATGGGCCGCCCCCCACGTCTCGAAAGGTTGACCCATGGACGGAACGTTCAACGAAAACGATATGAGCCGCGTGATCGAAGCCGACCGCGCAAATGTGTGGCACCACCTGATCCAGCACCAGCCGTTCTTCACCGGCGCCGACCCCAAGATCATCATCGAGGGCAAGGGCCTGCGCGTCTGGGACCAGAAAGGCATCGAACATATCGACGCCGTGTCCGGCGGGGTCTGGACGGTCAATGTCGGCTATGGCCGCGAATCCATGGGCGATGCCGTGCGCGACGCCATCGTAAAGATGAACTTCTTCGGCGGCACCGTCGGCTCGATCCCAGGTGCGCTCTTTGCCGAAAAGCTGCTCACGAAAATGCCCGGTCTCGACCGCGTCTACTACGCCAACTCCGGCTCCGAAGCGAACGAGAAGGCGTTCAAGATGGTCCGCCAGATCGCGCACAAGCGCTACGGCGGCAAGAAGCACAAGATCCTCTACCGCGACCGCGACTACCACGGGACCACCATCGCCTGCCTGTCGGCGGGCGGACAGGACGAACGCAATGCGCAATACGGCCCCTACACGCCGGGCTTCGTCCGCGTCCCGCACTGCCTCGAATACCGCAAGCACGAACAGGACGGCGCGCCGGATCAGAACTACGGCGAATGGGCGGCCAACCAGATCGAAGAAGTCATCCTGCGCGAAGGCCCCGACACCGTCGGCGCCCTCTGCCTTGAACCTGTCACCGCAGGCGGCGGCGTCATCGTGCCGCCAGAGGGCTATTGGGACCGCGTGCAGGAGATCTGCAAGACATACGACATCCTGCTGCACATCGACGAGGTTGTCTGCGGCGTGGGCCGCACCGGCACATGGTTCGGCTACCAGCACTACGGCATCAAACCGGACATGGTGACCATGGCCAAGGGGGTCGCCTCCGGCTACGCCGCCATCTCGTGCCTTGCGACAACCAATGACGTCTTCGACATGTTCAAGGACGACACGTCCGATCCGATGAACTACTTCCGCGATATCTCCACCTTCGGTGGCTGCACGGCAGGCCCGGCGGCAGCGCTCGAAAACATGCGCATCATCGAGGACGAGGACCTGCTCGGCAACACGGTCGCCATGGGCGACTACATGCTCGACCAGTTGCACGCGCTGAAGGACAAGCACGCGGTGATCGGCGACGTCCGCGGCAAGGGCCTGTTCCTGGGCGCGGAACTGGTCGCAGACCGCGACAGCCGCGACCCGGCAGAAGAGGCCAAGGTGCAAGCGGTGGTCAAGGACTGCATGGGGCAGGCTGTGATCATCGGGGCGACCAACCGGTCCCTGCCGGGCAAGAACAACACGCTCTGCTTCTCGCCCGCGCTGATCGCGACAAAGGACGACATCGACCAGACTGTCGAAGCGGTGGATGGCGCGCTGACCCGGGTGTTCGGGTAAGCTGGGGGGCGCAGGACACCTGCGCCTTACGGGGCATATTGAATCTGGCAAGGCGGGGGGTATCCCCCGCCCTATTCCGGGGCGCGCAGGGTCAAAAGCGGGTTGCCGCGCGCAATCTCGGCCATTTCTTCACAGACGGTCCCATCCGTCGGCTCGTGCATCCACGCCTGTCGGGACCACCCCACATAGGGCGCATCGCCAAGCAGCACAAAATCGAAATCCGTCGGGCGCTCGGTCGCGGGCGTCACGTTAATCCCGTCCCACAAATACCCCTCGGCCTCCGGGTCCTCGTCGCGCGGCAAGGGAATATGCAGATTGCCGGTACCGCCCAGCAAATGCGGCGTGACCTGGTAAAAGACGGAATTCTGCATCTGCACCTCGCACCCCTCGCATCGCAATCCGGTCACATATGACCCGTCAAACTCCAACGCATGGGCATCCGACCGAAACTGCACACGGTCCTCCACAATCACGTTCTGCATGCGTACCGTCCCGGTGCCGGTCGGGTGCCCGACCAGATCCAGAACCATAATCGCGCCCAGCGCCACGCCGCCATTGCGGTCGCGGGTCAACAACTCCAACGCACCCAACACGTCCTCTCCCAAGGTCCCTCTGGCCGTCAGTTCGGCGATGGCGCCAACGGTCGCTGCACTGGGTGAAGACGCCAGGATGTGCGCCTGATCCAGCCAAACCCGACAGCTTTCCTCGGTGCGCGCATAGGTGGCCAACGGCATGTCCGCACCGACAGAGCCATGCAATTGCAACCATTCGCCCAACGAGCGTTCCTCTATGGTGGCCAGCATCTGTGCACGAATTTCGGTCACCAGGCTCAACGACATAATCTCATTCTGCATCGCCGCCGCCGCGGTCTGCTCCTCCAACCGCTCCGTCTGCGCCTGCATCAACGCCGTCTGCGCTTCCATGAACCCGGTCTGCTCAGCCAGCCGCTCGCCCTGCGCCCGCAGCACCTCGGTCTGCTCTCCCAGCTTCCGATTCTGCTCGAACAGCAGCACGGTGCCCATGAATGCCCCGAATGCCAGCAGCAGCGCCACCGCCGTTGCGATCACCCAGCGGTAAAAGTTGGTCCACGCGTACCAGCCCATCCCGCGCTGCACCAACGCTTGCGCATGGGCCGTCGCCGCATCCCGGTCGCCTGCAGATGCCGCCGACACGCCCGCGATCAACGATGCGCTCACATCATCCAGCGTGGCCTCGGCCCGGCCAAACAGCTTGCGCAGGATCCAGTCGCGAAAAAACAGCGCTACGACCAGGGCCAGGACCAAACCGGCGACAAAGACAAAGACAACAACAGCAATCCGGCGCAGTTCCTGCTCTGCCGCACCCATGATCCCGGCCGCAATCGGGACGATCAAAAGGGCGGCCGCAAAAACGCCCAGCCAAAAGGACAGGTGCTTTGTCATGGCACCAGCATGCGCAAGACGTGGCCCGTCAGGCAAGTCTCCTGTGACCGCAGCCGTGCATCGCCGTCAGTCCCGCTACCCCGCGCGTTGGGCCCGTATTTCTTTTTGCAGACGACGCGCCTCCATCTCCAGGCGCGGCAACACGTTGTCGGATGGATACCCTTCGATATGCCCGCACAGCAATGATAGCCAATAGACGCGCACGACCCGGTTGATCCGTTTCTGATAGCCCGGGCCCAGTTTGCGAAACCACGCCAGCATGTCGCTGTCCATGCGCAGGGTGACACGCGTCTTGTGCGGCTCGACCGGGTCGTCGATATCAAACCCGTTCCATGTGTCCGGCAGGCTTTGGTCGATCCAGTTGATGAACAGATCGTTTTGCAGCGCTTCAAGCTCGTACATCGCTTGGGTGCGGGCGGTGGTTTTCGTTGGGGTCGGCATCGGCACCTCCTCGGGTTGAACAGCCCGTACCTTCGCAAGGTTCGGTTAAGCCCGGGTGATATGACCGCGCGGTGTACGGCCTGTGCACAGGCTGTGCACAGGATGTGCATCGCGGTTTTCAGGATATCACTTGCATCGCAACGCCATTAATGATACAAATAATCTCATTAATGATGATATTGCAGCGCGCTCTGTATGGACAACGCGCACCACTTTCGTCTTTGCTTAATGCCAGATTGCTTTCTGCTTAGGTCCAGATTACTGTACCCCCATGGCTCTCCCCGTCGAAACCTTCTTCTTGCAGCCCGGCCACCAGGGCACCTTGCAAAGCCAGGTGCAGCAGATGATTGCCCACGGCATCCTGTCGGGCCGTTTCGGGTCGGGAGAAAAGCTGCCCTCGACCCGCAAGCTCGCCGCCCACCTGGGCATCAGCCGGATCACGGTGACGCTGGCCTATACCGAACTGGTGGCCTCCGACTACCTCACCGCGCGGGGCCGGTCGGGGTACTACGTATCGGCCAACGCGCCCGTCCCACCCAGCTACCAACCGCAACCCGCATCCGGCGACGCGGTGGATTGGACACGCGCCATCGGACAACGCTTTTCGGGCGGCCATACCCTCAGCAAACCGCAGGATTGGGCGCGGTTCAAATACCCGTTCATCTACGGCCAGACCGACCCGCAACTCTTTGACCACACGAATTGGCGGCAATGCGCCCTGCAAGCGCTTGGGCAACGGGATTTTGCGGCGCTCACCTCGGACTATTTTGACCGGGACGACCCGCAGCTGATCGAGTTTATCCAGCGCAACACGCTGCCACGCCGGGGCATTTCGGCCAACGCCGATCAAATCCTGATCACCCTTGGTGCCCAGAACGCGCTTTGGCTGTCCGCACAGATCCTTCTGACCCAACGCCGCACCGCCGCGTTCGAGGATCCCTGCTACCCCGCCCTGCGCGAGATTCTGACCCAATCGCGCTGCCATCTGGCCCCCGTGCGCGTGGACCGTGACGGCCTGCCGCCCGACGGCATTCCACCCGACACGGACGTGATCTTTTCAACGCCCAGCCACCAATGCCCCACAACCTCGACCATGCCGATGCCGCGCCGGCAGGCCCTGCTGGACCGCGCCCGCGAACTGGACGCCCTGATTGTCGAGGACGATTACGAATTCGAGATGTCCTTTCTCAACCCGCCCTCACCCGCCCTGAAGTCCATGGATGTGGACGGGCGGGTGATCTATGTGGGCAGCTTTTCCAAGTCGCTGTTTCCGGGGCTGCGGCTGGGCTATCTGGTGGGGTCCGAACCCTTTGTGCGCGAGGCACGGGCGCTACGCACCTCCGTGTTGCGGCACCCGCCGGGCCACATCCAGCGGACTGCGGCCTATTTCCTGTCGATGGGGCACTATGATGCGCAAATCCGCAAGATGAGCGCGGCGCTCCACACCCGGCGCGACGCGATGCAAGAGGCCATCGATACGTACGGCCTCGACATTGCAGGCCAAGGCGCATTTGGCGGATCATCCTACTGGATGCGCGCGCCGCAAGGCGTAGATACGCGGGTCCTTGCGCAGCAATTGCAAGAGGTTGGTGTGCTCATCGAACCGGGGCACGCGTTCTTTTCCGGGGCCGATCAGCCACAGGGATTTTACCGGCTTGGCTATTCGTCGATCAACGCCGATCGCATTCGGGACGGCATTGGCCTTATCGCCAAACACCTTTAACTACGACCTGGACTTAAATGGACACGCCAACTGGCCCTAACCGTGCATCCCCCTTGGCACTAACCTCAGGTCCAACTCATCCGGGGCGATTCGACGCCCCCGCCCCTATTGGAGACTGCCCCATGAAAATGACCACTGAAGAAGCCTTTGTGAAATGCCTGCAACGCCACGGCATCGAACATGCCTTTGGTATCATTGGTTCGGCCATGATGCCGATTTCTGACATCTTCCCCGATGCGGGCATCACGTTCTGGGACTGCGCCCATGAAGGCTCCGCCGGTTTCATGTCCGACGGCTTCACCCGCGCCACCGGCAAGATGTCGATGATGATCGCGCAGAATGGCCCCGGCATCACCAACTTTGTCACGGCCGTCAAAACCGCATACTGGAACCACACACCTTTACTTTTGGTAACCCCACAGGCCGCCAACAAGACGATTGGTCAAGGTGGCTTTCAGGAAGTCGAACAGATGAAACTGTTCGAAGACATGGTCGCCTACCAGGAGGAGGTCCGCGACCCGACCCGCGTGGGCGAGGTTCTGACGCGCGTGATCAGCCAGGCCAAGCGCCTGTCCGGCCCCGCCCAGATCAACATCCCGCGTGACTTCTGGACGCACGTGATCGACATCGAAATCCCCGATCCGATCGAATTCGAAGCGTCCCCGGGCGGCCAGAACTCGGTGGCCGAGGCGGCGCGCATCCTGTCCGAAGCCAAGAACCCCGTCATCCTGAACGGTGCCGGCGTTGTCCTGTCCAAAGGCGGGTTGGCCGCGTCTCAGGAACTGGCAGAGCGTCTGACCGCGCCCGTCTGCGTGGGCTACCAACACAATGACGCGTTCCCCGGCAACCACCCGCTTTACGCAGGTCCATTGGGCTACAACGGCTCCAAGGCAGGCATGCAGCTTATCTCAGAAGCGGACGTCGTGCTGTGCCTGGGCACACGCCTCAACCCATTCTCGACCCTGCCCGGCTACGGCATCGACTACTGGCCTACGGATGCCAAGATCATCCAGGTCGACATCAACCCCGACCGTATCGGCCTGACCAAGAAAGTCACCGTTGGCATCGTGGGTGACGCTGCCAAAGTCGCCAACGGCATCATCAGCCAACTGGCCGATGACGCAGGCGACGCAGGCCGGGAGGACCGCAAGGCCAACATCGCACAGAAGAAATCGGCCTGGGCGCAGGAACTGACGTCCATGAACGAAGAACAGGACGACCCCGGCACCAACTGGAACGAGCGCGCCCGCGCGGCCAAGCCGGACTGGATGAGCCCCCGCATGGCGTGGCGCGCAATTCAATCCGCCCTGCCGGTCGAGGCGATCATCTCGTCCGACATCGGCAACAACTGCGCCATCGGCAACGCCTACCCGTCCTTCGAAGAGGGCCGGAAATACCTGGCACCCGGCCTGTTTGGCCCGTGCGGCTACGGTCTGCCCGCCATCGTGGGCGCCAAGATCGGTCAGCCCGATGTGCCGGTTGTCGGTTTCGCGGGTGACGGTGCCTTCGGTATCGCGGTGAACGAACTGACTGCGATCGGCCGCGGCGAATGGCCCGCCATCACGCAGATCGTCTTCCGCAACTACCAGTGGGGCGCGGAAAAGCGTAACTCGACCCTGTGGTTCGACGACAACTTCGTCGGCACCGAACTGGACGAACAGGTGTCCTACGCCGGCATCGCAAATGCCTGTGGCCTGAAGGGCGTTGTTGCCCGCACGCAAGAGGAACTGACAGCCGCCCTGAACCAGGCGATCAAGGACCAGATGGAAAACGGCATCACCACCCTGATCGAAGCGATGATCAACCAGGAACTGGGCGATCCCTTCCGCCGCGACGCCATGAAGAAGCCCGTCGAAGTGGCTGGCATCTCCAAAGACGATATGGTTCCGCAAACTGCTGCGTGATCTGCTAGGTAACGAGGGGACGGGTTCGCGCCCGTCCCCTCTTTTTCATTTTTGAAAGGCCGTTTCTTGCCCCAATCCTTCCTGTCCGACGCCACTGCCGTCTCCCCCGCGCACATCATCGAAATGGCGCAAAAGGCGGCCAGCCCGCGCGTGGCGATTGCCCGCGCCGGTGCGCCGTTGCCCATGCTGGCAGCCAAGGAAGCGTTCGAGGCCAACATGATGATCCCGGTGTTCACCGGGGAACGTCACATGATCGAGGCCGAGGCCGAGAAGCTGGACTGGGACATTTCGCAGTTTGAGTTGATCGAGGCCGAGGGCGAGGTGGCCTCGGGTGTGGCCGCCGCCGTCGCCTGTGGTGAAGGCCGTGCAGATGTCCTGATGAAGGGCCAACTCCATACGGATGCGTTCATGCGTGCCGCGGTGTCGCGTGACGCAGGCCTGCGCACCGGCAACCGCTTTGTCCATATCTTCCACATCACCACGCCTGACGGGACCGGGTCGATCACGATCTCGGACGCGGCGGTGAACGTGAACCCCAATATCGACACGCGCAAGGATGCGACGGCAGAGGTCGTCAAACTGCTGCACAAACTGGGCAACCCGCGCCCCAAGGTGGCGTTCCTGTCGGCCACCGAATCCCCCATCGAAGCCGTGCCTTCGTCGATGGAAGGCCGCGCGCTGCGCGATTGGGCGCAGGACAACATCGCAGATGCCGACTTCTCCGGCCCGCTGGCCTTTGACCTGATCATGTCGCCCAAATCGGTCGCCACCAAGAAGATGACCGACGACCCCGTCGCGGGCCAGGCCGATGCGATCATCGTGCCCGACATCGTGTCGGGCAACGGCCTGTTCAAATCCTTCGTCTACCTGGCCGGGGGCTGCGCGGGTGGCATCGTCATGGGGGCAAAGGTGCCCATCCTTTTGACCTCCCGCGCCGACCCACCGGCTGCGCGCCTGTCTTCCGTGGCCCTCGGGGCCATCATGGCCGCGCCATGATTCTTGTCGTCAATGCAGGCTCGTCGTCGATCAAGGTGGCACTTTTTCAGCCCGATCTGACCGAAGTGATGGCCGGGCAGGTCAGCGGCATTGGCGGCGCATTGGCCCATCTGAAACTGGGCGACGAAGACCAGAATGTCAGCGCACCCGACCACGACGCGGCCCTGACAACCGTTCTGGACAGCCTCACGCGCCAAGGGATCACGCCCGACACCCTGACCGCTGCCGCCCACCGCGTGGTGCATGGCGGCACCTCCCTCGTGGACCCGGTCGCCGTCGATGACACCGTGATCGCAGGCATCGAGGCGGCCACGCCCCTCGCCCCCCTGCACAACCCCAACAACCTCGCAGGGATCCGCGCGCTGCAGGCGCTCGCGCCCGACCTGCCGCAATACGCCAGCTTCGGCACCGCGTTCCACGCGGGCCAACCCGAGGTCGCCACCACCTACGCCCTGCCCCGGGAACCGCGCAGCATGGGCATCCGTCGCTATGGCTTTCACGGCCTCAGCTATGCCTGGATCGTCACGCAATTTGGCGATGCGCTCCCGGAACGCCTGCTCGCCTTCCACCTGGGCTCCGGCGCCTCGCTCTGTGCCATCCACAACGGCGTGTCGGTTGCCACGTCCATGGGCTATTCGCCCCTCGACGGGCTGACCATGGGCACCCGCTCCGGCGCCATCGACGGCATGGCCGTCCTGCGTCTGGCCGAGATCTACGGTGCCTCCGAAGCCGCCCATATGCTCAACCACGAAAGCGGGCTCAAGGGGCTTGGCGGCAGCAATGACATGCGGCTCCTGCTTGCCGCAGACACGGACCGCGCCAAACTGGCCGTCGACCACTTCTGCTATTGGGCGGCCCGCCACGCAGGCTCCGCCATTGTCGCCATGGGCGGCCTTGACGCCGTCGCCTTCACCGGCGGCATCGGCGAAAACGCAGAGCCCATTCGCACCCGTATCATGGAGCATCTCGAACTGTTCGGAGATGTCCCGGTCCATGTCGTCAAAGCCGACGAAGAACGCCAGATCGCAACCGACGCCCTGACCCTGATCAAAGGAGACACCTGATGCCCAAGGACCAACCGGATATCAACCTGTCGCCCAAAGTCTCGGACGAGGTGCGCAAAACCACCTGCTACATGTGCGCCTGCCGCTGCGGGATCAACGTACACCTCAAGGACGGCAAGGTCGCCTATATCGAAGGCAACCGCGACCACCCGGTGAACCAGGGCGTGCTGTGCGCCAAGGGGTCGGCGGGCATCATGCAGGTCAACGCCCCATCCCGCCTGCGCAAACCGCTCAAACGCGTGGGCGACCGCGGGTCGGGCGAGTTTCAGGAAATCGAATGGGACGAGGCCCTGCAGATCGCCACCGACTGGCTGGCGCCCATCCGCAAGGACGACCCTTCGAAACTCGCCTTCTTCACGGGCCGCGACCAATCGCAGTCATTCACCAGCTTCTTCGCCCAGAACTTCGGCACCCCCAACTACGCAGCCCATGGCGGCTTCTGCTCGGTCAACATGGCGGCGGCGGGCATCTATACGATGGGCGGCGCGTTCTGGGAATTCGGCCAGCCCGATTGGGACCACACCAAGCTGTTCATGCTGTTCGGCGTGGCCGAAGACCACGACAGCAACCCGATCAAGATGGGCATCGGCAAGATCAAGGCGCGCGGCGCTCGCGTCATCGGCGTGAACCCGATCCGCACCGGCTATAACGCCGTGGCCGATGATTGGGTCGGCATCACGCCCGGCACCGACGGGCTCTTTATCCTGTCGATGGTCCACTGCCTGATGAAGGCGGGCAAGATCGACGTGAATTACCTCGCCCAATACACCAACGCCCCCTGCCTGGTGAACGGCGATGAAAAGTCCCCCGAATTCGGCCTCTTGCTACGCGATGACAATGGCAAGGAGCTGGTGATGGACCGCGCCACGGGCAAGCTGACGCCCTTTGACCAAAAAGGCGTCAAACCGGACCTCGCGGCCACCTACCGTCACGGCGGGTTCAGCCATCGCACCGTCATGCAACACATGGCGGAACGCTATCTCAGCGACGACTATGCGCCCGAGGCCGTGGCCGACCGCGTCGGCATCTCGGCCAAACGCATCCGTACACTGGCCGCCGAAATCGCTCGCGTCGCCTTTGACGAGGCGTTCGAGCTGGACCACGAATGGACCGACTTCCGGGGCGAGACGCACAAGACAATGCAGGGTCGCCCGGTCTCCTTCCACTCCATGCGCGGGATCAGCGCCCACGCCAACGGCTTCCAGACCTGCCGCGCCCTGCACGTCCTGCAAATCCTGCTGGGCAGCGTCGAGGTGCCCGGCGGTTTCCGCTTCAAGCCGCCCTACCCGAAACCGGCCACGGCGCACCCCAAACCGCATTGCAACACGACACCGGACTGCCCGCTTGACGGCCCGCATCTCGGCTTTGTGCACGGCCCCGACGATCTGGCGCTGAAAGACGATGGCACCCCCGCCCGCATCGACAAGGCGTTCACATGGGAAAACCCCATGTCGGCGCACGGCCTGATGCACATGGTGATCTCGAACGCGCATGCGGGCGATCCCTACAAGATCGATACGCTGTTCATGTACATGGCCAACATGTCGTGGAACTCGTCCATGAACACGCGCGGCGTGATCGACATGCTCACGGACAAGGATGAAAACGGCGACTATGTCATCCCGCGCATCATCTATTCGGATGCGTATAGTTCGGAAATGGTCGCCTATGCCGACCTGATCCTGCCCGACACGACCTATCTGGAACGGCACGACTGCATCTCCCTGCTCGACCGGCCCATTTGCGAGGCGGACGCCGCCGCGGACGCCATCCGCTGGCCGGTCATAGAACCTGACCGTGACGTGCGCGGCTTCCAGTCGGTGCTCTGCGACCTCGGGGCAAAACTGGGCCTGCCCGGCTTCACCAACGAAGACGGCAGCCAGAAATACGCCGACTACGCCGATTACATCGTCAACCACGAACGCAAACCCGGCATCGGCCCGCTCGCAGGCTTCCGGGGCAATGGCGATCAGGTCGGGCGCGGCGACGTGAACCCGGACCAACTCGACAGATACATCGAAAACGGCGGCTTCTTTGTCGAACACATCCCCGAGGGCGCCAACTACTACAAACCGTGGAATGCGGCCTATCAGGACTGGGCCGTGGGCATGGGCCTCTACGACAGCCCGCAACCCTACCTGTTCTCGCTCTACGTCGAACCCATGCGCCGCTTCCAACTGGCCGCCGAAGGTCACGGGCGTCGCCAGCCCCCCGACCACCTGCGCGACCGGATCAAGGCCACGATGGACCCGCTGCCCATCTGGTACGACCCCGCGCCCGACAACAAGGTGGACGATTTCCCCATCACCGCGCTCACCCAGCGTCCCATGGCAATGTACCATTCCTGGGGGTCGCAGAACGCGTGGCTGCGGCAACTGCACGGGCACAACCCGCTTTACCTGCCGACCAGGCTGATGCGCGAAAAAAACCTCGCCGACGGCGACTGGGCACGCGTCACCTCGCCCCACGGCGAGATCACCGTGCCGGTCCTGGAAATGGCCGCGCTCAACGAAAACACGGTCTGGACCTGGAACGCGATCGGCAAGCGCAAAGGGGCCTGGGCGCTCGATGAAAACGCCCCCGAGGCCACCAGGGGCTTCCTGCTCAACCACCTGATCCACGAACTGCTCCCGCCCAAGGGCGACGGACTCCGCTGGGCCAACTCCGACCCGATCACGGGGCAGGCGGCCTGGTTCGACCTCAAGGTGCGCCTCGAAAAGGCCGACGCGCCCGCCGAATCCCAACCGGCAATGACGCCAATCAAATCCCCCGTTGGCAAAGGGCCCAAGCAACTCTCGTGGAAGGTGGGCAAATGACCGGCATCCAGCGCACCCTTCTTGCCATCGCGGCCTTCCTCGCAGTCGCCATAGGCACGTTCATCTACTTCATCGCCAACTGGGACGCGAGCAACACGGCCCCCATCGGCATGAAAAACGATGCAGCTCCCTTCACTTTGCCAAATAAACTCCGGGGTCTGGGGCAGCGCCCCAGTCCTGCCCCAGCAGCAGGAGCAACCGCATGACAACTCTTCCCCCATCGACCGAACGCAAGCTCGGCCTCGTCATCGACCTCGACACCTGCGTGGGCTGCCACGCCTGCGTGATCTCGTGCAAGGGCTGGAACACAGAAAACTACGGCGCGCCGCTGTCTGACACGGATGCGTATGGCAGCGATCCGTCCGGCACCTTCCTCAACCGCGTGCACAGCTACGAAGTGCAGCCGCAGCAGGGCGACGCACAACTCATCCACTTCCCCAAATCCTGCCTGCATTGCGAGGACGCGCCCTGCGTCACCGTCTGCCCGACGGGTGCCAGCTACAAGCGGGTCGAAGACGGCATCGTGCTGGTCAACGAAAGCGATTGCATCGGCTGCGGCCTGTGCGCCTGGGCCTGCCCCTATGGCGCACGCGAAATGGACGCCGTCGAAAAGGTGATGAAGAAATGCACCCTCTGCGTGGACCGCATCTACAACGAAAACCTGCCCGAGGAAGACCGCGAACCGGCCTGTGTCCGGACCTGCCCCGCAGGCGCCCGGCACTTCGGTGACTTCGCGGATCCCGAAAGCAAAGTGTCCAAACTGACCGCGGAACGCGGCGGCATGGACCTGATGCCCGAACAGGGCACCAAACCGGTGAACAAGTACCTGCCACCCCGCCCCAAGGACACGCTGTCCGACGGAGCAGGCGACATCGACATCCTCGCCCCCTACCTCGAACCCGTCGCACAGGAAGCCAAGGGCTTCCTCGGCTGGCTCGACAAGACGTTGGAGAAACTCTGATGCATCCGGCCCCTTCCGTCATCTTCTTCACCGTCTTCTCCGGCATCGGCTTTGGCCTCCTGACCTTCCTCGGCCTCGGCTACCCGGCGGTCACCGGCTGGACCGCCTTCGCCTTCTTCACCATCGCGTACCTGTGCGCGGTGGGCGGTCTGATCTCGTCCACCTTCCACCTGGGCCACCCCGAACGCGCGATGAAGGCGTTCACGCAATGGCGCTCGTCGTGGCTCAGCCGCGAAGGCTGGTGCGCAGTCGCCGCACTCATCGCCATGGCGCTCTATGGCATGGGCCTCGTTTTTTTCGGTCAGCGTTGGGGCCTGCTGGGTGTCATCGGCGCAGTCTTCTCGCTGCTGACGGTCTTCACCACCTCGATGATCTACACCCAGCTCAAGACCATCCCCCGCTGGAACTCCCCCGCCACGCCGGCCATGTTCCTCAGCTACAGCCTTGCGGGCGGTGCATTGCTGGCCGGGCAGGTGACATGGGCCGTGGCGCTCCTGCTGGTCGCGGGGGTCATCCAGATCGTCTTGTGGCTGCAAGGCGACGGTGCGCTGGCCAATTCCGGCTCCACCCTCGCCACCGCGACCGGGCTTGGCACGAAGGGCAGCGTGCGCGCGTTCGAACCGCCCCATACCGGCACCAACTACCTGCTCAAGGAATTTGCCTACGTGGTCGGACGCAAACACAGCCTCAAGCTGCGCATCCTCTCGCTTGTGCTGATGGTCGGCCTGCCGGTCCTGTTGCTGGCGGCGCCCTTCGCGCACTGGGTGGCGGCCCTCGCCGTGATCAGCCACGTGGCGGGCGCACTCGCCGCGCGCTGGCTCTTTTTTGCAGAAGCCGAACACGTGGTCGGCCTCTACTACGGCAAACGCTAAGGTGCGGTGCGCAGTAAATGCGCACCCTACCACACCAACACCCGGGTCGTAGGGTGCGCGCTCTGCGCGCACCGCACCTGAGATCAAACCGGGAGTAGGGTGGGCAATCTGCCCACCACCCCTCACATCAGCCCGGCGTGCTCCAACGCCGCATCAACCTTGGCCTTGGTCTCGTCCGCCAACCCGGTCAGCGGCAGCCGCACCTCGTCTGAACACAGCCCCAGACGCGACATGGCATATTTCGCGCCCACCAGCCCCGGCTCGGTAAAGATCGCCTTGTGCAGCGGCATCAGCGTGTCCTGAATGTCCAGCGCCGTGGCATAATCCCCAGCCAAACAGGCCTCCTGCATCTGGCTCAGCAGCTTGGGCGCCACATTGGCCGTGACCGAGATACAGCCAACCCCGCCCTGCGCGTTAAAGCCATGCGCGGTCGCATCCTCGCCCGACAGCTGGATAAAATCCGCACCGCAGGTCATGCGCTGATCACACACGCGCGCCAGGTCGCCGGTGGCATCCTTCACACCCACAATACGGGGCAGTTTGGCCAACGCGCCCATGGTGTCGGGTGTCATGTCGATGACCGACCGGCCGGGAATGTTGTAGATGATGATCGGAATATCCGCGCAATCATGCAGCGCCGTGTAATGCGCGATCAGGCCTCGCTGCGTCGGCTTGTTGTAATAGGGCGTGACCACAAGGGCCGCGTCCGCACCAAACTTCGCCGCGCATTCGACAAAGCGGATGGCCTCGACCGTGTTGTTGGACCCCGCACCGGCAATGACGGGCACCCGACCGGCGGCCGCTTTCACCACCGTCTCGATCACCGTCTCATGCTCTTCATGGCTCAGCGTCGGGCTTTCTCCGGTGGTCCCGACGGGCACAAGGCCGTGCGATCCCTCGCCGATATGCCACTCCACCAGCTTCTTGAGGGTTTCCAGATCCAAAGCGCCGTTACGAAACGGCGTGACGAGGGCAGGCATAGAACCTTTGAACATTCTCACGCTCCTTTTTTACGTGTGGCAGGCAGAGGGCCTGGGATGATTTTCGCACATGCCCGGAAACGTGAGTTGAACTGTCACGCACCGGGCATATGCTCAGAGGCTCTAGCCACGCGACGCAGGGAAATGCAAGAGATGAGCCGGATTGCCCTCGCCTTTGCCTTGCTTTTTGTATCCGCTGTGGCGGCGCTGGCCGAACGGCCCCGCCCCCTTGGTTGGGCGATGGAGGCACTGCGCGCAGGCAACTGGGACAGTGCCGCACAGATCGCCGCACGCGACGGCGATGTGGCTGCCGACATCGTCGAATGGCAGCGCCTGCGTGCCAGCCGCGGCACCTATGCCGAGGTGGTCGCCTTCCTTGATCGCCGCCCCGACTGGCCGGGCGAGGCACTGTTGCGCCAGCGGTCGGAAAAGGCGGTGGTCGACGCAGGCGATACCGCCATCCTGTCCTTCTTCGAAGACACGGGTCCCCAAACACCCGAAGGCATCCTTGCCCACGCCGCCGCCCTCACCCGCGCCGACCGCACCGGAGAGGCGGACGCCAACCTGGTTCTGGCCTGGCGCACACTGCCCATGGATGAAACGGCTCAGGCCCGCTTTCTCGCCGCCCACGAGACGCTCCTGAAACCCCACCACGCCGCGCGCCTCGACGCCCTTTTGTGGTCCGGCGACATCACCAGCGCCCGGCGCATGTTCGATCTGGTCGACAAGGGGCCATTGGCACTGGCCCAGGCCCGCATCGCCCTGCGCGCCCTGTCCAACACCGTGGACGCCCTGATCAAAGCGGTGCCCGAAGCGCTGCAGGACGACCCCGGCCTTGCCCATGCCCGCTTTGAATGGCGCATCCGCAAGGGGCGTTGGGACGACGCCAAGGCCCTGCTACTGGACCGCTCCCGTTCGGTCGAGGCATTGGGCCGACCCGAGGCATGGGCCAATCGCCGCCGCGCCCTTGCCCGCGATGAAATGCGCGATGGCGACGCCGCGAACGCCTATCAACTGGCCGCCCGGCACTTCCTGACCGAAGGGTCCGCCTATGCCGACCTCGAATGGCTGTCGGGCTACATCGCCCTGCGCAAGCTTCGGGACCCCGAGGTTGCGCTCGGCCACTTCCAGAACCACCGCGACGCCACCCGCTCCCCGATCTCGCGCGGGCGCGCCGGATACTGGATCGGCCGCACACACGACGCCATGGGCAACGCCGATGCCGCCCGCGCCGCCTATGCCGAGGGGGCGCAATATCAAACCGCGTTCTACGGCCTTCTCGCCGCAGAACGCGGCAACCTTGCCATCGACCCGCTCCTCGACGGGTCCGAATCCTTCCCCGCACCCGATGCGCCACTCGCCCGCAACGACCTGTTCGAAGCGGGCCTGCTCCTCCAGGCCTCCGGCGAACTGAACCTGGCGGAACGCTTCTGGACCCACCTCGCCGAAACGCTTGACCGCGATGCAGCGGGCCGCCTGGGCCAGGTCGCCATTGCCGCCGGGCAACCGCACCTCGCCGTGATGATCGGCAAGCGTGTCGCACGGCGCGGCGTCACGCTCCACGCCCCCTACTACCCGCTGCACCCGCTGGCTGACTCAGACCTGCCGATGGCACCCGAAATGTCCCTTGCCATCGCCCGCCGCGAAAGCGAATTCGACCCCGTTGTCCAATCGGGTGTCGGCGCGCGCGGCCTCATGCAGATCATGCCCGGCACGGGCCGCGACGTGGCCCGCGACCTCGGTCTGTCCGATGACCACACAACCGCGCGCCTGATCTCCGATCCGGTCTACAACGCCAAACTGGGGGCCACGTTCCTCAGCCAGCTTGCGGGCCGTTTCGACGGCAACGTGATCCTGATGTCGGCGGCCTATAACGCAGGGCCCAGCCGCCCCGACCAATGGATGCTGCGCTTTGGCGATCCGCGCCGGGGCACGGATGATTTCGACGTCATCGACTGGATCGAACACATCCCCTTCCGCGAAACCCGCAACTACGTGATGCGCGTCACCGAAAGCCTGCCGATCTACCGCGCCCGTCTGGGGCAGGACCCGCTGCCGGTCCCCTTCAGCGCGGAACTCACCGGCTCAACCCTGTTGCCGTTCGCGCCACAGGGTGAATAGGCCCGCCGCCACGATGATGGCCGCGCCGATGATCACGTTCACCTCCAGCACCTCGCCAAACACGCTGATGCCCACGGCGGCGGCAAACACCATCTGGAAATAGGCAAAGGGCTGCACCGCACTCGCCTCCGCCACCTCGTAGGTGCGGATCAGCAGCCAGTGGCCCAACGCACCGGTCATGCACAGCGCGCCCATCCACGCCCAATCCGGCCCGCTCATCGGCTCCCAGAACCACAGGCCGACGCATGTCATCGCCACCGCCCCGCTGGTGCCCGTCCAGAAAAAGCTGGTCGCCGTGCTGTCATCCCGCGCCACGTAGCGTGTCAGCAGACCATAGACGGCAAACATGATGGCCGAGGCCAATGGGATCACCGCCGCCGGATCAAACACGCCCAGACCGGGCTTCAGGATGAACAGCACGCCGATGAACCCGACGCCAATCGCCGCCCAGCGCCGCCACCCCACATGCTCACCCAATATCGGCCCGGACAGCGCGGCAACCAACAGCGGATAGGCGGCAAACACCGCATGGCTCTCCACCAGTCCCAACACGGTAAAGGCAGTGACCATCACGCAAATCTCCGCCGCCAGCAGCAGCCCGCGCAGCCCCTGCACCACGGGTTGTTGCGTCTGCGCCGCCGCCCGCACGCCACCGGCCTTGCGGGCCGCAACCGCGACGACAAAGGCCGCAAAGAACCAGTACCGGATCATCACCACCATGAAGACATTGTATTCCGCCGCCAGGTGGCGCGAGATACCGTCCTGGCTCGCAAACACAACCGACACCGCGATCATCAGCGCAATGCCCAACCGGGTGTTGTTGCCCTGGCTCATCCCAAAACGGCCCGCGTCATGTGGCGCTTTCGGCCAAAGCCGGGGGCGCGGGTCACAGTGAACCCGGCCTCCTCCAGCCCCCGCCGCACGAACCCCGCCGCCGTATAGGTCGCGGCTGTCCCCGCGGGGACAGTGTGGCGCGCCACCTCTGCCATCAATTCCGGCCCCCACAGTTCCGGGTTCTTCGCGGGCGAAAACCCGTCCAGAAACCACGCATCGGCGCGCCCGTCCCACGCCGCCAACGTCTCGCGCGCATCACCTTCGATCACGGTCACCGTGGCATCGTCAAAGGCCGCCGACCCACCACCGGCGGCAACCAACTGCGCCGCAAACTCCGCCACCTCGGGAAACGCGGCCAGCGCCTTTTCCATCGCCTCCACCTCCACCGGGAACGCCTCGAAACTGGTGAACTGCAACCGCCCCGGCACGCCCGCGTCCCGCCACGCCGCCCAGGCGGTCAGAAAGTTCAGACCCGTTCCAAACCCCAGCTCTGCAACATGAAACCCGTCACGAAACCGCGCGGGCAGGTCGTTGCCATCCAGAAACACATGCCGCGTCTCGGCCAGGCCGTTGTCGAGCGAAAAATACGGATCGTCAAAGCGCACCGACACCGGCACACGGCCCTCACGCCACTCAAGCTCTGCCCGCTGGTCCTGCATCATCCGCCCCTGTAAAGGATACCGGCGCGACCTTGGCGAAAGGCATCTGGAATGGCAACGGCAGACATCACCGTCCGCGGCGCAGGCATCTTTGGCCTGTCCATCGCGTGGGTTCTGACGCAGCGGGGCGCGCGTGTGCAAGTGGTGGACCCGAACGGCGTGGCCGCAGGAGCGTCGGGCGGCATCGTGGGGGCCCTTGCCCCGCATGTGCCCGAAAACTGGAACCCGAAAAAGCAGTTCCAACTGGACAGCCTGCTGATGGCCACCGCCTTCTGGGCCGAGGTCGAAGCCACAGGCGGGCGATCCTCCGGCTACGGACGCACCGGGCGCTGCCAACCCATCGCAGACGACGCGGCGCTGACCCTTGCAAAGAAACGTGCCGAGACGGCCAAAGACCTGTGGAGCAAAGCCGCCACATGGACGGTCCGCCCTATCGCAGACCCAAAATGGGCGGCACACAGCCCCACTGGCATGGAAATCCACGACACGCTCAGCGCCCGAATCCACCCGCGTCAAGCGTGCCAAGCCCTCGCCGCCGCACTCAAGGCCAAGGGTGTCGGCATCGTCGAACGCGCCCCCGAGACCGACATCACCCTCCACGCCACAGGCGTGGCCGGGCTTGATCATCTCAACGCCGGTCACACCCGTATGGTCGGCGCCGGTATCAAGGGCCAGGCCGCGCTTCTGGACTTCACCGCGCACGATGCCCCCCAGCTTTTTGCCGATACGCTGCACATCATCCCGCACGCTGATGGCACCACCGCCATCGGCTCAACGACGGAACGCGAATACGACAACCCCACTGCCACCGATGCCCAGCTTGACGATATCATCACACGCGCCCGCGCAGCGATGCCGGCATTGCAAGACGCACCCGTGATTGCAAAATGGGCGGGCCTGCGCCCCCGCAGCCGCAGCCGCGCGCCCATGCTTGGCCCATGGCCCGACCGTCCGGGCCATTTCATCGCCAATGGCGGGTTCAAGATCGGCTTCGGCATGGCCCCCAAGGTGGCCACCACCATGGCGGACCTGATCCTCGACAACCGCGACACGATCCCACCGGGGTTCGAAGTCAGCGCATCGCTCTAGGCTTCGGCCTCCATACACATCCGCCCGTCCGGCCCCCGCACCCAAAGCCGGCGCCCTGCCCGGCAAAACGTCCCCAACTCGTGATGCAGCAAGGGCGATGTCGCCCGGAACCGGAACCGCTCCAATGACCCGAACGCCGCCTCCGCCATCAGCATCAGATGCTGCGCCAGAAGCGGGCCATGCACCACCAGCCCGTCATAGCCCTCAACCTCCCGCGCATAGGGCTGGTCATAATGGATGCGGTGCCCGTTGAAAGTCAGCGCTGAATACCGAAACAGCACCGTCGCATCGAAACGATGTGCCACTGCCTCCTCCTCATCCACAGGCGCAACCGGCGGCGCCGGGCGCGGCACGGTCACGTCAGGATCCTCGCGATAGACCAGATCCTGCCACTCGCTCACACACAGCACGCCAGCCTGCCGTATCTCATGGCGCAAGGTGACAAAGGCCAACGGCCCGGTCCGTCCCTCCTTGCGGACTGCATCCTCGCAAACGGTCACCCGCTCCGCAGGCGATCCCAGCCGCACGGGCGCGTGAAAGGCCAACCGCCCTCCGGCCCACATCCGGCGCGGCAGCCCCATGTCGGGGATCACTCCCCCCACCTGCGGATGCCCATCCCGGCCCAAGCGGTTGGGGGGCGCAGGTGCCCAGAAATACAGCTGGTGGAAAAAGGGCGGCAGCGCATCGCCCGCCGACAGCGCGGGCGTGGACCCCAACGCCACCTGCATCGCACAGGCGCGGGCCGGGTCCATCACGTCCCGCTGGCGCAGTTCTGCGGTCTTGGCCTTCTGCATCGGAACGGCGCTAACGGCCAATCTCGGCCCGCAGGGCCTCCATCAGCGTGGTCAACTCGCGCACGTAAAGCGCGCCCGTCAAACGGCCCTCGGGGTCGAACTGGTCCGCGGCGGCGGCAAGGTGAATTTCGGGGCCCTGCAGGATGCGGGGACGAAACGGCACCATGCAGGCGCGCAGGATCATCTGCGCCCGTTCGCCCCCGGCCCGGCCGGACGCGGCGGACATGACGGCAACGGGCTTGCCAGCCCAGGGGGTGCCCTTCACACGGCTCACCCAGTCCAGCGCGTTTTTCAGGACACCGGGCGGGGCCTTGTTGTATTCGGGGGTCGCGATGATGACGGCGTCGGCCTCTGCGATCTGTGCGCCCAGCGTCCGGGCAGCCGCAGGCACGCCCTCTTCGGCCTCAAGATCCCCATCATACAACGGCATCCGCAGATCACCCTGGACATAGGTGCAATCGCCAAACAGCCGGGCCGCCTCGCGCAACAGGCGCGTGTTGGTCGAAGCAGTGCGCAAAGAGCCGGAAATGCCCAGCAAGGTCGGCGTCGTCATCAGAAAATCCCTTGTTCAATCAGCCCGCCCAGAATGGCCGGATGGCCCTCAAACGCAAGGGGCCCCGGAGATGTTCCGGGGCCCCTGACACTGGGTTGATGGGTTTTTCGGCTCAGCGCGCGTTGGGCAGGATCACGATCTCGACCCGGCGGTTCTGCTGTTTGCCCGCCGCGGTGGCGTTGGTGGCCACCGGCTGGCTTTCGCCGCGGCCAAAGGTCTGCACGCGGTTGAAGGGCACGCCCTGGTTCAACAGCACGTCGGCCACGGCATTCGCGCGGCGTTCCGACAATTGCTGGTTAAAGGCGGCGTCGCCATCGCTGTCGGTGTGGCCCACGATCTGCACGGTCGACGCGGGATAGCGTTCAAGACTGCGCGCAAGGGCCGCCATGTCGCTGTTCAGACCGGGGCGGACGGTAAAGCTGCCCGTGGCAAACAGGATTGCCTCGGGGAAGGATACGATCAGCCGGTCGCCGGTGTTGGTGATGGTCACGCCACTGGCCAACTCGCGGCGCAGCTCGGCCTCTTGCTGGTCCAGGTCATAGCCGATGGCACCGCCGATCAGGCCGCCCACGACCGCACCCGCAACGGCGGTGCCCGTGTCGCCTGCAATCGCACCGATCACGGCACCCGATGCCGCACCGATGGCCGCCCCCGAATTGCGCTTCTGGTTGATGGGTTCACCACTTGGACCAACGGTGCCAAGGCTGCCGGGGTCGGTACACGCGGTCAGTGCGGCAATGGCACCGATGGCGACGAATGTGGGTGTTTTAAGCATATCTGTTGTCCTACTGCCTTCCAAAACGGGTCCGTGTTCGGGCACGCACCCTTATAAAGACGCAAGATAGGGGGGCTGTGTTCCAAGAAATAGGGGGAAAATGCCATAAGCAGCATCTCGCCCATACCCGTAATCGGTCAGATCACGCTTCCGCGCGCGCCGATTCATAGGCCAAAAGGGCGCGCTTGACGGGCAAGCCCCAGTGATACCCGCCCAGGCCCCCGGACTTGCGCAGGGCCCGGTGGCAGGGGATCAGCCAACTGACCGGGTTGCGGCCCACGGCGGTGCCAACCGCGCGCACCGCCCGCGGATTGCCGATGCTGTCCGCGATCTCGGAATAGGTGGTCACGTGGCCGCTGGGCACGCGCAACAGCGCCTCCCACACCTTGATCTGAAAGGGCGCGCCGATCAGGTACAGCGGGGCCTCTTTCAACTCTGCCTCCTTGGCGCCGAAGGCGGCCAGAACCCAGGGGCGCAGACGCAGGGGGTCTTCGACGAAATCGGCCTTGGGCCAGCGGCGCACCAGATCCTGCATGGCCCAATCCTCGCCCATCTCGGCGGCAAAGCCCAAGCCACAGATGCCCTTGTCGGTGCCCATGACCAGCGACAGGCCAAAGGGGCTGTCGAACCACCCCCAATAGATGGTCAGACCCGCGCCACCCTTGGCGTAGTCGCCGGGGGACATGGATTCCCAGCGCAGAAACAGATCGTGCAAGCGCCCCGACCCGCTCAGGCCCGTGGCATGGGCCGTCTCAAGCGTGGTAAAGCGTTCGTTCAACAGCGCCTTGGCATGGCCCAGAGCCAGATATTGCTGATACCGCTTGGGCGACACGCCCACCCAGCGGGAAAAGATGCGCTGAAAATGCGCGGTGCTCATCCCCATCTCGGCCGCCAGCGCCTCAAGGCTCAAAGGCTCTTCGGCCCCATCGATCAGGTCGATGGCACGGCGCATGACGTTGAAGTGATAGCCGGTCTCGGTGGGGGTATGTGCGATCTGTTCCATGGGGTGGAAATTAGGCGAAGACGGTCAGACACGCGACCCGTTTCGTGCGGGAAGCGGTGCAGGTCGGCTATGCGGGACGAAGTTGCCCTTGCTGTGCCGCGCCGTCGAAAGCCATGCATTGCCAGACCGCGGGATGGCGATCTTCCCTTTGTTCAGGGCACTTTATGGCTGCAAAGTACATCTCCGCTCTGAGCGACGCGCTGGTGGCAGCCAAATCGCCAGCCCGGGGGGCGGTCTGGCGATGCACGGCGGCTGCGCCTTGAGTCCGTGCAGAGAAAAGGGCCGAACGTCTGTCAGAGGTTCCTCAGCCGCCACTGGATGCGGGCCGTCAAAACCCACCCGTCTTACCGCACCAAGGCCGCAAGCACCTAGACCGCTACCCCGCCTCCGGCATCTCCACCGCCCGCAGCCGCTCAAGGCTGCGCTCGGGCAGCCCCGCCTCCTGCGCATGCAGCATCGCCCGGTCGGCAAAGGCGCGCACCGCATCCGCCATCCCGTCCGCGCCGCATTCCGCCAGGGCAGCCAGCGCCTTGCGCAGCGTCAGCGCAACCTCGATGGTGCCCGCACCGTCCCGCGCAATCGCGGCAAAGGCGGCCTCGACGAAATCAGCCGGTTCGGGAAAGGCGACAAAAACACGCGGCGATGAGGATGCATCGGCCGCCGGTGCCTCTTGTGCATAGGCCCACAGCACCGATTTCAACGCCATCAGCGCCTCGATTGCCGTGCCGGGGTCGTTGATGCCCGGCGACAGCGCCTTCGACGCGATCTCGGACAGGACCGTCAGGCCGAACTCCGCATCCTGTTCGTGGGTGCGGTTGACGCCAAAGGTGAACTGATCGGCAATTTGGTCCAGCACGTCCTCCGTCATCGTGCCCGACACATGCCCCAGCGTCTCGCCCTCCAGCACATGCGATCCGGGTCGCACCTTCAGATAGATGACTGACGCGTGCGGCAGGCAGTCTTCCAGTGATGCCATGTCAATCAGCTGCAAGATGCCCGTGCGCGGGGCGGGCAGCGGCGTCAGGACCTGCGGCAACACCGTATCCTGCGACAGTGGCGACGCGCCGTGGCGGGGATTGCGCGCCAGCGCCAGCAGGGACTCGCGGGCCCGGTCCCGCGCGGCATTCAGGCTTTCCTCGACACTGCCCAGCATCGTCAGATGTTCGATCCACCGCAGCAAAGAGACCACCACCAGGATGACAACAGCCACCGTGACCATCATCGCGAAGAATGCGGAATCCGGGTCATAGAATCCCAGATGGTACAGCACGATGGACCCCAGCGAATACACGAAGGCCCCGATGAACGCGGCCAGCACCGATTGGGTCGTCGTGTCCTCCAGCAGGATGCGGTGCACCCGCGGTGTGGCATTTGCCGCCGCTGCCCGGTGCGCCGACACCATGATGTTGAGCGAAAAGGTCGACACCGCCAGCATCGATGACGCCAGGATCGTCAGCACCGCCAGGACCGCCTCAAAGTCGATCTTGGCCTTCACCGCTTCGCCCAGCATCGCATTGGCCAGGGGACTGACCAGCGTGGCCACCACCGACAGCAACGCATAAAGCAGCACGCGCAGCCCCATGTCGCGGTAGTACCGCAAAAACACCATCTTGATCCATTTCAGGCGCGACATCATTGGCTATTCCTTTGGCAGCACAGCCGACATCTAACGCAAAACCGACGCAGAGGTAGGGCAACACTTGCCCGTGCCCCCATTCTCCCCCATAACCCCGCGCCATGGCAAAACAGCTTGATTACCACACGATCCGCGCGATCTTCACCCGCTTCCAGGCCGCGGACCCCGCGCCCAAGGGCGAGCTGGACCATGTGAATGTCTACACCCTTGTCGTGGCCGTGGCCCTGTCGGCACAGGCCACCGACGCAGGGGTGAACAAGGCCACGAAGGCGCTGTTTCAGGTGGCCGACACGCCCCAGAAGATGCTGGACCTCGGCCTTGACGGGCTGACAGAGCACATCAAGACCATCGGGCTTTACCGCCAGAAGGCCAAGAACGTGATGAAGCTCAGCCAGATCCTCGTGGACGAGTATGGCGGCGAGGTCCCCAATTCCCGCGCCGCCCTGCAATCGCTGCCCGGCGTCGGACGCAAGACCGCGAACGTGGTCCTGAACATGTGGTGGCGCCATCCGGCCCAGGCCGTCGACACCCATATCTTCCGCCTTGGCAACCGCACCGGCATCGCGCCGGGCAAGACGGTGGACGCCGTCGAACGCGCCATCGAAGACAACATCCCGGCGGATTTCCAACTGCACGCCCACCACTGGATGATCCTGCACGGCCGCTACCACTGCAAGGCGCGCAAGCCGCAATGCCCCACCTGCATCATCAAAGATCTCTGCCCGTTTGAGGAAAAGACCCAATGACCAAGTACACGCTCGCCGGCATCGGCAACGCCGTTGTCGATGTGATCTCCCATGCCGACGACAGCTTTCTCGATCTCATGGGGATCGAGAAGGGGATCATGCAGCTGATCGAACAGGACCGGGGCGAGGTGCTATACGCCTCCATGACCGACCGGCTGCAAACCCCCGGCGGGGCCGTGGCCAACACCATCGCGGGCGTGGGCGCGCTTGGCCTGCCCACCGCGTTCATCGGACGGGTGCACGACGACGCGCTGGGGCGGTTCTATGCGCAGTCCATGGCTGAAAGCGGCACCGACTTCGTGAACGCCCCCATCCCCGATGGCGAACTGCCCACGTCGCGCTGCATGATCTTCGTCACACCGGACGGCGAACGCTCGCTCAACACCTATCTGGGCATCTCGACCGAACTTGGCCCCGATGACGTGCCCGAAACCGTGGCCGCCAATGCCGAAATCATGTTCCTCGAAGGCTATCTGTTCGACAAGGACAAGGGCAAGGAGGCGTTCCGCCAGGCCTCCCGCCTCACCCGCGGCGCGGGCGGCAGGGCGGGTATCGCCATCTCCGACCCGTTCTGCGTCGACCGGCACCGGCCCGATTTCCTCGACATGATCGGCAATGAACTCGACTACGTGATCGGCAACGAACACGAGATCAAATCGCTGTTCGAAACCGACGATCTTGAGGCGGCCATGGCGAAAACAGCCGACATGATCGACCTGATGGTCTGTACCCGCTCGGGCGATGGCGTGACCATCATCGGAAACGGCGCGCGCCACGACATCCCCGTGGAAACCATCACACCTGTCGATGCGACCGGCGCGGGTGATCAATTCGCGGCCGGGTTCATCTATGGCATGGCGACCGGGCGGGACATGGCGACCTGCGGGCGCATGGGCAATCTCTGTGCCGCCGAAGTGATCAGCCATATCGGCCCCCGGCCCCAGATCGACATGAAACAGCAATTTGCCAGCGCAGGCCTGCTGTAGCCAAACGGCGCGCCCATCCGACCGGGTGGATGTGCATATTTGAGGAACAATGAAGCGATGCTACGCGACGGGCTGCACGACATTCCACCGGGCAAGGTTGCCATGGTTGTCACCCATCTTGAGATGACCCGGCCCGCGCCCACGCGCGCGGTGCCCGTGCCCGACGGCTGGATGTTGACGCGAATCCAGTCACCCACGCGGGCGTGGTACAGGTCCGTCTTCACCGCCGTGGGCTCAGACTGGCTTTGGTACGGGCGGATGACGATGCCGGATGCGGACCTGGACGCGATCCTCAGCGACCCGGACGTGCATGTCTACACCCTGCAAAGGGACGGCGCGGACGGCGCCTTGCTGGAACTTGATTTTCGCGGCAAGGGCGCGTGCGAACTGGCCTATTTCGGCGTGACCGCGCCGCTGATCGGGACGGGCGCGGGGCGGTACCTGATGAACATGGCCATTGATCTGGCATGGTCGGCGGACATCTCGCGGTTTCACGTGCACACCTGCACCATCGACAGCCCGCAGGCGCTTGGCTTCTACCAGCGCTCGGGCTTTGTCCCCGTGCGCCAGCAGATCGAGATCGCGGACGATCCGCGCATCGCACATGGTTATGACCGCGGCCTCGCGCCCCACATCCCCGTCTTCGATCCCTAGGGCCGCGTTCGGGCCTCGCACCGGCGCCCGGCCAGGCAGTCCCTGACCTGCGCGACCTGCCCGTCCGTCGGACGGCCGAACAGAAACCCGCCACAGGCATTGGTGTGCAGCACATGGCTGTGGCTGGTCTGACGCAGGAACCCCAGCATCTTGCCCGGCTGAGGCTGCGGACACCACGGCCCGGAACATTGCACCTCCAGCACCACATCCGTCTCGAACGGGCGGTCCAGGCCGCGCACTGTCATGGCCACGCCCCTGAAGGTCGCGGGGATCAACGTCACGGGCGGTGTATCGCTCTGCCCCGACAGGTCCATCTCGGGCAACAGGTCCGGATCAAAATCCAGCGTCCCCAGAACAGGGACATAGCCCTCTTCCGCCGCGGCGGCCGCCTGATAGGCGTTGGTCACGCCATGCGGCATGCAGGACAAGGCAAAGGCGGATACCGGCAACACCGCCAAAACGAACACCAGAAAACGCATACCCGAACCCACCTTTGCCAAGGAACGGGAAATGGCCCGCTCAACCACATCCGACATGGGGCAACCCGCCCCTGTTATGCAATATCAGCCCCGCAGATGCACCGCGAACTCCGCCAGCACCCGTTCATAGACATCGCGCTTGAACGGCACGATGGCGGCGGGCAGGTCCGCCGGGGTCATCCATTTCCACGCCGAAAACTCAGGGTGCGCCGTCTCGAGGTTGATGATGTCGTCGCACCCGGTAAAGCGCAGCAGGAACCACTTCTGCTTCTGCCCGCGATACTTTCCCTTCCACAGCTTCGGGATCAGGTCATGGGGCAGTTCATAGGGCAGCCAATCGGCGGTTTCGGCCACCACCTCGACCAGCGCCGCGGGGATCGAGGTTTCCTCCTCCAACTCCCGCAGCGCGGCGTCACGCGCATCCTCGCCCTTGTCCACACCGCCCTGTGGCATCTGCCACGCATCCCTGTACCGGTCCGTGCGCTGCCCAACCCAGACCAGGCCATCGGCATTCATCACCATGACACCCACGTTCTTGCGATAGGGCAGCTTCTCGATCTCTTCGGGGGTCATCTTGGGTATCTCCGGCAGGTCTTGGGCCGGAAGATACTATTCTCCGCGCGGTGTGAAGAGGGTGTTTTGCCTCCGGTCCTGAAAAAAGGGGCGGCTGAGCGGGACGAAGCCGCCATCGGTTGCATCCCTCAAGGCGCGCGTCGCCGGGCCGTGAGTCTGCGCAGACGGGGAGATGCACGAGAGGAAAAGTCCGCTGTGCGGACGAAGCCGCCGTTGCTGCGTGGCCAAAACAAACGTAGGTCAACTCACATGTTGTTGCGCGATGCCCAGATTAAGTCTTATTCGTTTTAGCTGGCACCGATGCTCCAAACATTTGAATTGGTGACAGAATAGCTTGGGCTACTAGTGCTTAACAAATGGTTTTCGGTGTAATTCTTAGCACGCGGTGCGCACCTGTTCCAATCGTAGTAGTTTTTGATTTCGAGATAAGCCACACACAGTTACACCTACGGCAAGGCGTACAAGCTCCCAGAAATTAACGGTTTCGCGCTACCGAATTTAGAAACAACCCAATAAGTAAAACACCCAAAATACTTTGTGATGCAGTAAGAGCCCGCGCGCGATCAGTGACCGGCAATATATCACCATAGCCAAGTGTTGTTATGGTAACAGTGCTAAAATATAAAAAGCGCAAGTATTGATTATGCACTCCAGCATCATAACCGTGTTGCTTAGCGCCAAAAAGGGCATCGATTTGTTCTGCAAGGTCTTGCTCAATAGTAACCCCGGTTTGCCCCTCCCAGCTGAGAGATTCCTTTTCCAGTCCAAAACAACTTTCAAGCTTGTTCACCAATGCTGTTTCGTGAACTGCACTAACACTTGTAACAATGCGGAATGGGACCCATATTTGATAGGTGACAGAAGACACCCTACCGCTTGAGCTTTCATAAGCTGTCCGCGCGAGTTGCTGCCATTCCGGTTTAGCTCCGGGTTGCGAGACATCTGCAGCCAAGAATTGCAAGCTTCCATGTGCATGTGGCCTGTCGCCAAGGCCTTCATAGCCTTTGGTTATAATTTCAATGGTGTAATCATTGGTATCAATTACACTAAAGATTTGCGGACCAGGATGTTCGCATTCATTGATTGTAGATTCAATTTGACGAGCAATTCTTTCTGTTGTCAGTTTGAAGTTTGGATCCAAATGAACTGTGCTGGAAGAGAAATCTCCTGCAATCAGCAAGTAAAAAAAAGCGTATAGAGGAATAAGTGATAGGTAAAGGCCGCCACTAACGACCCTAAGATCTTGAATAAAATCCCAAAAAATGTGCAACAAGCGCATGGTAATTTGATTCCGGCATACTTCATAGTGCAGCTCAGCTGCTCAACCAAGCTCGCACCACATTTGACTTTGTCGCTCCCAGTTTGCAAGCTCTACATGGTTCTCATTCGAGTGTTGTTCAGCTTGTGCTCAAGGTGGAAGGGGCGAGTGATATCCTACGGGGGAGTGTTCTGGATGCCAATTCTGAAACGGACTAGTTTCGGGCAAACACGCATCCAGTGGATTATTTTCAAGGCCAACATCTAAGTCTTCAAGCCATCGGCACGAGGTACGAAGGTTGACAAATGGGCTCAAACCGGTCATCCAACCCCAGCCCGGAAACAAGGCACGCAGTGCCGCCGGGCCGCGCCTGACCCCCCCCGGGAGGGCGCTTTTGCAAGCCGCTCACATCAGCACATCCCCAGCACCGTGTCTGGCGACCATAAAGCGCACCAGAACGGACCGCAGATGCGCCCACCCAAGGTCGGGCGCAACAATCTGTTTCTGAACGCAGCCCATGCACCAAGGCTCGAAGCCGACAGCCTCCATGTCCGACAGGCACACAGCCCTTCCTGTCTGGGGTCCGCGTTCGGCACAAAGATCAACGCCATCTCCTGCCAGGCTCCGACACGCCTACCGACGGTCGCAACATGTCTGCTTCAGGTCATGTCAAAACCTTCTCCATCTCTGCGCGGGCCAGCATTTGCCCATGCCGAGCGACCGTTTCATGCCGGACAACGCGGAAACCCTTCGCCGCAAATGCAGGCTGGGCCATGCATGACGCATGCACCCACAATCGATACAGCCCCACCACGCGGGCGTCGGCTTCGGTTCTGTCATACAGCATCGAAAACACGCCCCGCCCCTGCCACTCCGGCAGGACAAAGGTGAAATCGACATATGCCCCATCCCGCGCCAGAAACCCCACGGGCGCGCCCTGCGCCTCGGCCACGCGCACCTGCATCGGCGCGAGCCGCGCGGCCCATTCCGCGCCACCGGGCGGCACCGCACACCACGCCTGTTTCTGCGCCACCGTATAGGCGCTGGCCCCGTCGTGGATCGCCCGAAACATGATGCGCCCCAGCGCATCCGCCTCACCCACGATCATGTCGCGCACATGCAAATCTGTTGCCTGATCCATGGTCCTACCGTCCGCTCCGTTATGTCCCCGGCAAGGAACACCGCCCTTTCGCATCGCATATCTGCGCCCCACCGCTACCCCATGGGGCAAGCGGAAAATGCCACACAAACCTGTCCCCGCGGGGACAACCCAGCCCCATGACGCCGCGTTGCACGTGACATCGCGCGGGCTATACCTGAAACGGTAAGGGATTTTGCCCGGGAGGACACCATGACAGCCTATCCACACATGCTCGCCCCGCTGGACCTCGGGTTCACGACGCTCAAGAACCGCGTGCTCATGGGCTCCATGCACACCGGGCTGGAAGAGACGAAGGATTGGAACCGCGTCGCCGAATTCTATGCCGAACGCGCACGGGGCGAGGTGGGTTTGATGGTGACGGGCGGTATCGGCCCCAACCTCGAAGGCTCCGTGCTGCCCGGTGCGGCCATGATGACCACGGACGAAGATGTCGCGAACCACAGGATCGTCACGGATCGGGTCCACCAAAACGGCGGCAAGATCGCCATGCAGATCCTGCACGCGGGCCGCTACGCATATGGTCCCATGTGCGTCGCCCCCTCGCCCGTGAAGTCCCCGATCTCGCCCTTCCCGCCCGCGGAACTGGACGAGGACGGCATCGAAAAACAGATCAGCGACATCGTCGCCACCGCCGCCCGCGCCCAAAAGGCAGGCTATGACGGGGTCGAGATCATGGGGTCCGAGGGCTACTTCCTCAACCAGTTCCTCGTCACCCACACCAACAAACGCACCGACCGCTGGGGCGGGTCCTACGAGAACCGGATGCGCCTGCCCATCGAGGTGGTGCGCCGCACACGCGAAGCCGTCGGCACCGATTTCATCATCATCTACCGTCTGTCGATGATCGACCTCGTGCCCAACGGCTCGACCTACGAAGAAGTCGTGCAACTCGCCCAGGAAATCGAAAAGGCAGGGGCCACCATCATCAACACCGGCATCGGCTGGCACGAGGCGCGCATCCCCACCATCGCCACCTCCGTCCCCCGCGCGGCCTTCGCATGGGTCACGAAGAAACTGATGGGCAAGGTCGGCATCCCCGTGATCACCTCCAACCGCATCAACACGCCCGGGGTGGCCGAAGAGGTGCTGAGCAAGGGCTGCGCCGACATGGTGTCGATGGCGCGGCCCATGCTGGCCGACGCGCATTTCGTGAAGAAAGCGATGGAGGAAAAGGCCGCCCACATCGCACCCTGCATCGCCTGCAATCAGGCGTGCCTCGACCATACATTCTCGGGCAAGATCAGCTCCTGCCTGGTGAACCCGCGCGCGTGCTACGAGACGGAGTTGCAGATTGTCCCCGCGGGGACACGGAAAACGATCGCCATCGTGGGCGCAGGTCCGGCGGGCCTCTCAACCGCGCTGACAGCGGCAGAACGCGGCCACGCCGTCACCCTCTTTGACCGCGCGGACGAGATTGGCGGCCAGCTGAACATGGCCAAGCAGGTGCCGGGCAAGGAAGAGTTCTGGGGCCTCGTCGATTGGTACCGCGCCATGGTGGACGAGATGGGGATCACGGTGCACCTCAACACCGAGGCGGACGTGGACACGCTCAAGGGCTTTGACGAGGTGATCATCGCCACCGGCGTCCTGCCGCGCGATCCGGAGATCCCCGGACAGGACGGCGACAACGTACATTCCTACATTGACGTACTGCGCAAGCGTGCCACGCCGGGCAAACGCGTCGCCGTGATCGGCGCGGGTGGCATCGGATTCGACGTGTCGGAATATCTGGTGCACGAGGGCGACAGCCCCACCGAGAACCTGCCAGACTGGATGAAGGAATGGGGTGTCGCGGACACCGAAGATCACCGCAGCGGGTTGTCCCCGCAGGGACCGCAACCCGACGCGCCCGCGCGTGCGGTCACGCTGCTGCAACGCAAGGCCGAAAAGCACGGCAAGCGGCTGGGCAAGACCACCGGCTGGATCCACCGCGCCGCGCTGAAGATGAAGGATGTCGAATTTGTCGGCGGCGTGAACTACGAGCGCATCGACGCGGACGGCCTGCACGTGTCGTTTGGCGAGGCCCGCGAAAACCCCACGCTGATCGAGGCCGACGACATCATCCTGTGCGCGGGGCAAGTTCCCGACCGCAGCCTTGCCGATGCGCTGGAAGCCGAAGGCATCGCCTGCCATGTGATCGGCGGCGCGGATGTGGCGGCGGAACTGGACGCGAAACGCGCCATTGATCAGGGCACACGGCTGGCGGCAACGCTATAGCATGTGCCGGTGGGCAGATTGCCCACCCTACTGCAGTTGCCTTGATCCGACCGCGTGATAGCGTGCGCCAATGACACTTTGCGCTTTCGACATCACCGCTGACGGGGTCGCCACCGCGACCGGCGACGCGCCGCCCGACACCGGCTACCGGTGGGTCCATTTCGATCTGGGTGACGCGGACCTGCCCGCCTTCCTGGACACCCACGTGCCGGCCATACCCGCTGCGGCGCTGGTCGCGCCCGAAACGCGGCCCCGCGCCGACCGCTTTGGCGACGGGCTGATCCTGAACCTGCGGGGCGTGAACCTGAACGCGGACGGGCCCGCCGACCAGATGGTGGCCGTGCGCATGTGGGTCACGGCGCAGTGGGTGGTGACGGTGCGGGTGCGCAAGGTCTTTGCCCTGAACGCCCTGCGGCAAGAGGCCGAACAGGGCCACGCCCCCGCCACGCCGATGGCATTCGTGTCGACCCTTGCCGCGCGCCTGATGGGCCGGGTGCAGGACACGGTCTTCGATCTGTCGGGCCGTGTCGACCAGATGGAGGACAGCGTGCAGGAGGATGACAGCCCGCTGCCCCCTGACCTGGCCGAGGAACGGCGCATGGCCATACGGATGCGTCGGTATCTGGCCCCGCAGCGCGACGCGCTGGTGGCGCTGGTGGGCACCGACAGCGTGCTGATGACCCAAGGCGCCCGCGACCTGCTGCGCGAACAGGCCAACCTGGCCAAGCTGACGGTCGAGGAACTGGAGGGCCTGATTGCCCGGATGACCGCCGTGCAGGACCATCACACCGCGCAGGCCGCGATGCGGCAGGGGCGCAACGGGTATGTTCTGTCCATCGTGGCGGCGGTGTTCCTGCCGCTGGGCTTTGTCACCGGCCTGTTTGGCGTCAACGTGGCGGGGGTGCCGGGCACGGGCACCCCATGGGCCTTTGCCGCGCTGTGCCTGGCCCTTGTCGCGATGACCGCGGGGGCGGTGTGGGTGCTGCGCCGGATCAAATGGATCTGACGGGTCCGGGCGGACCCCATGCCTTCATTGTTCGCCAAATATGCCGGGGGTGAGCCGCGCATGCGGCGAGGGGGCAGCGCCCCCTCCCCGTGTCCCGTCGTGCGACGTGGCGCTATTCGACCGTGATCGTGATCACGTCGCTGACCACCGGGTCGGCGTGGGGAATGTGGTTCAGGTCACCCAGAACCAGTTGCAGCGTGTGATCGCCAGCGGGCAGATCCAGCGTGGCTTGGGTCTGACCGCCACCAAAGTGAATGTGGTTGTCATCCGCAGGCAGGCCAAAGGCCAGTTCGTCCGCGCCTTCGGGTCCTTCGCCCAGTGGGGGACGGTTGAGCAGGATGTGGTGGTGGCCGGTATTGTCCTTTTCCGTTCCGGCGGGGGCCACGCCCATGCCTTCAAGCCCGAAGATCACCGTCACCGGTGACGACACCGTGTCCCCGTCTGCCAGGTTCACAAAATACACCCGCGCATCCGCCGGTGCCGGTGTATCCTGTGCCATCGCAGGCACCGCAGACATCGCGGCAAATGTTACAAAAGTCACGGCTTTGACAAATGAGTTCATTTTCATTCTCCTAGGTGTCATTGTGAATATGCCACCAGACTAACATGCCGGGACGAAATTTATTCCTACGATTGCTCAAAACCCTGTCAGAATCGTTCGGGATGGCATGGCAGATGTGCATCCGCGATTGTGGCGTTATGCGGTGTCGCTGACCGGGCGGCGCGACTGGGCCGATGATCTGGTGCAGACAACATGCCTGCGCGCCCTGGACAAGGCCGATCAATTCGAACCGGGCACGCATCTGGACCGTTGGATGTTCCGAATGGCCCAGCGGATCTGGCTGAACGAGCTGCGGTCGCGCAAGGTGCGTACGGGCGGCGGGTTGGTTCCGGTCGAAGAAATCGACCTTCCTGACAAATCTCCTGATGCGGAAACGAATATTCTGGCGCGTGACGTGTTGAATAGGGTGAATGGACTTCCCGAGGCCCAACGACAGGCCGTGGTTCTGGTCTATGTCGAAGGGTACGCTTACAAGGAAGCGGCTGAAATCATGGAGATCCCCATCGGGACCGTGATGAGCCGGCTTGCGGCAGCACGCAAGCGGCTGAACACGGAAATGGCGGGGGAACAAGCACAGGTGCAATGACAAACGTGCGCGCGTTCACTGATGAAGAACTGACCGCCTACCTGGACGGGGAGGCGGATTCTGCCTTGCATGCCGCCGTGGACGCGGCGCTTGAGGCTGATCCGGCCGTGGTCGAGCAGTTGGCCGCGCTGGACGTGCCGCTGGGCCCCATTGTCGATGCCTATGATGCGTTGTTGCAGGATGCCCCTCCGATGCCGGACCTGCCCGAGATGGCCCCCGTTGTGACCGCGCGCCCCCGCGCCCGGTGGGGGTGGGGTGTGGGCACCTTTGCCACCGGCCTTGCCGCTGGTCTGGCCGTGGCGATGTTCACGGGCCTTGGCACGCCCGAGCCGGCGCCCCGCGGCTGGGTGTCCTTCGTGGCCTCTTACCAGGCCCTTTATACCGCCGAGACGTTGACCTTGGCCGACCCGTCACCGACCGAGGCCGCCGTGCAATTGGCAAGCGTGTCCGATGCGTTGGGTCTGGACCTGAGCGGGTTGCCCGCAACCGACGGGCTGACGTTCAAGCGGGCGCAGACCCTGGGCTTTAACGGCAAACCGCTGATCCAGATCGCCTTTACCCGCGCGGATGGCACGCCGGTGGCGTTGTGCATCATTCCGTCCGGCCCGGATGCAAAGCCCGTCAGCATGGGCGCCGCCGAAGGTCTGGGCCTCGCGCGGTGGAACACGCCGGGCTATGGGTTCCTTCTGATCGGGGGCACGGACGCCGCCCCCCTCGCGGCCGAGGCCGAGACGTTCCAATCCTGGAGCGCAGATATCGAGATCTGAGCCTTCCTGCGTCGTTTCCATGCCACGAACGATCCCGGCAAACTTCTCGATATTATCCCACCCCTGCCCAGATCGTGCCTTTATTGGCCCGCATACCTGCCCTCAACAACGCATGAATTGAGAGGCAGCAGGCATGGATCGCCTTACCGAGATGGAAGCATTCGCCACGGTCGTGGACCAGGGCGGATTTACCGACGCGGCCAAGAAGATGGGGATTTCGAAATCCGCCGTCTCGAAGCACGTGTCGTCGCTGGAGGCCCGTCTGGGCGCCCGCCTGCTGAACCGCACCACCCGCCGTGTGAGCCCGACCGAGATTGGCCTGGCCTATTACGACCGGGCCCGCCGCGTTCTGAATGACGCGGGCGAGGCGGATTCGCTGGTCACCTCGATGCAGTCGGCGCCATCGGGTCTGTTGCGGATTTCCGTGGCCACCGATTTCGGTGTGAACCACCTGTCGCCGCGCCTGTCCGAATTTCTGGCCGATTTCCCCGACATCACCGTGAACATGGTTCTGAACAACCGCTATGTCGAGTTGATTTCCGAAGGGTTCGACATGGCCGTGCGCATTGGCGAGTTGGAAGACAGCACCCTGCGCGCCCGCAAGCTGACCGAGACCACCAAGCGCATGATCGCGAGCCCCGCGTATTTCGAGAAATACGGACGTCCCGAGAAGATCGACGATCTGAACGAGCACAAGCTCTTGCACTATTCCAACCAGTCGTCGGGCAATGTCTGGAAGCTGACCGCCCCGTCCGGGGAAAAGCGCCAGGTGCGCACGGCGGGCTGGTTGAGCGTGAATGACGGGCAATCCCTGCTGAACGCCGCGATTTCCGGTCTTGGCATCGCGTATCTGCCCAGCTTTCTGTATGCCGATGCGTTGGAGCAGGGCCTGGTCGAGGATGCGATCCCCGATCTGCCCACGGAGACCCAGGGCATTTACGCCGTGTACCCGCCCGGCCGGTTCACCCAGCCCAAGGTCCGCGCCTTCATCGATTTCCTGGTCCACGCCTTTGCCGAAAAGGGCCCGTCGGACTGGTAAGAGTTAACCAACCTCCCCTCGGTTATATGACTGCCCCCGGCGCGTTTCGTGCCGGGGTTTTTTGTTGGGGGATGGGGGGCGGCTTTGAGGCCAAGGTGACGAGTGCTGCGCGGCGCATGAATGGCTGCTTGTTCCTGAATTTCACCTTGGCGCACAGCTTTGTTGGAATGCTGTGGCGTGTGATGTACGTTCTCTGGTGGACCGCCTTTTGTGTCGGATTTTTTCCAAAAGGACTTCGAATTTGAAAAAGTCAACCCTTTGGGTTCTAGCCACGTTCTGTTTCCTAAATCCGTCATTCGCGCAGGATCGCGTAGATGGTGTTTTCTCGGTAATCTCTGCCTTCGGTAATGACTTGTACAGGACGGGCGAGCTTTCAGGGGGTAGCGAAGTAGAATGGCGATCACTGGAAGAAACTGCTGCTAGTGAGATGACGTCGGCGTTGCAAAATCTACAGCCCGACAGCTCTGTCTTGAACGAGCATGGGCGCACGCCCTTGCATGAAGCATCCGCTCAAGGATTCTATTTTCTTGTTGAACTCTTGCTGGATCACGAAAGAGCCAGTCAATGGCTCAACAGCGAAGACAACGAAGGTCTAACAGCATACGAGCACGCCCAGTTGGCGCTATCTGAGACAATGCTTGCGTGTCATCCGGAAGCGGAAAATCCTTTCGTTCTTATACCCTTCGTTGTCAAGTTGCCCTATTACGAACAGCGAAGGCCTTACCTGCGCATTCAAGAGCTACTTCTGAATGCGGGAGCAGACTCTTCTTTAGAATCGGCAAAGGAACTGTGGCTTGAAGGATGCTCTCAATCAGACCTCGATGTGCGAAGAAAAGTCGAGGATGCAGCGGACCTATACTCGACGTTGACAGAAGTGTCGCTGGCTATCTCAAGGGAAAAGAAGTTGAAGGAACTGGAGGAAAGGGTTGAACTTTTGCGGGTGCTAACTCAGCTGATGCCTGCCTCGACTCGGCCAACTTCCGATGAACTTGAGCAACAGATCAAGCAAATGTATCGCGATGAAGGGTTCGAACCCCCACTTCGTTAAGAGCATTGTACAGGAGTCATCACCGAATTTCGTTGTTGCTGCGAAGCTGCCATTCGCGCAGATGCAGCGAAAGCCCCCTTTGTCCCGCAACCTGGCCCATGAGCCTGCTTCCCGAACCCTCTGGTCACGGGCCATCTGGGCAATTTCCCGGACACGTCACAGATGTTTCCCTGCGTATGGCCGCCTGCCGAACGACGGACCAGACCATTCCGCACATGGCCTGATGCGTTGCTGATGTCGCCCGTGGCACGACATGTTTCTTTCCATCCTGTCACGCGCGTGTCACGCAAACCGGATATCCAAAAATTCATTCGGATGAATAAGATATGAAACGCGAAAACTGGACCATCATTCGGGACGAGATTTCAGATGACATTCGCTCGGGCCGGTTGTCATCAGGGGATCAGTTGCCCACGGAAACGCAACTGGCCGATCGTTTTGAAATCGGTCGTCATTCCGTGCGCCGCGCCCTGGAAACTTTGGCACGCGAAGGCAAGATCAGCATCGAGCAGGGGCGTGGCACCTTTGTTGCCGATACCCCTCGGCTGACCTACCAGATCGGCAAGCGGACAAGGTTGCGGCGCAACCTGATCCCGCAAGGGGTCGATGTCAGGAGCGTGCTTATCTCTGCCCAAAGGATCGTGGCACCGGATCACGTCGCGCAGGCCCTGCTGTTGACCAAGGGCGCGCATGTCACGGAAAGTCAAAGGATCACTCTGGCCAATGACCTTCCTGTCGCGTTCGGGCGCGTCTATCATTGCGCCGAACGGTTCCCGGATTTTGCCGAGCGTCGCGACGTTTTGGGATCTACCACCGAAACCTATCGGTCCTTCGGGATCGAAGACTATGTCAGGCAGCACACCTCGATCTATTCGCGTGCGGCGAAGGCGGATGAGGCCCGCACGCTCAAACAACACCCGGACGTTCCTGTTCTGGTCGTTGCAGCGGTCGACGCCACACCGGACGGCACACCGATTTCAACGAGCCGCGTGATCTGGTCGGCCGCGCGTGTGACGTTCACCATGGAGCATTCCGATGGATGACAGGCTTGGCACGCTGGCGCGGGCCGACAAGGCACGGCTGAAGGCCTTTGCCAAAACGCTGATATCGGACCTTGGCGCGTTTGAAGTCCTGCAATCGCGCACGGGTCTGGTGATGCTCCCGATGCGGGATACGGCGGGCGGTGTGGCCTTTCACCTTGGCGAGGTCCTGGTCAGCGAGGCGCATGTCCGCAAGGGCCGCGTTGACGGGTACGGAATGCGGCGCGGGCATGACCTTGAAGCCGCGATGGCCATGGCTCTTGTCGATCTGGCTCTGGCCAGCGATGTGCGCGCGGCGGAGTGTGCCGCCTTTTGCGCGGCCGAGGCCAAAGCGCTCGCGCAGGCGGACGAGGATGTGCTGCGCCGGGTCGAGGCCACCCGCGTGAACATGGAGACCTTCTGATGTTGGTGACGCCCGCCCGCGGCCCGGCCGAGGCGCGCGACAACGCGGCCTTTGATGCGTTGCTCTGGTCGCTGAGCCGCCCAGGCTTGCCACGCACCCTGCCTGAGCCGGGCGAAGCATCCATCATTGCCGCCCTTCTCGACCGCGAATGCCGGGTGCATGCGGCCGACCCTCTGCTGATACCAGAGATCATGCGGACAGGGGCCGAGTTGGTAGACATCGAACACGCCGATCACGTCTTTTTTGGAACGATGACGGCGCGTGAACCGCTGGCCCAGATCGCAACCGGCAGCGACCTTTACCCCGATGGCGGTGCGACGATCATCCTGCGCGCACGCTTTGGATTTGGGCACACCCTGCGCTTGACCGGTCCCGGCGTCGATGGATCCGCAACGGTTCAGGTCGGTGGCCTGCCGGACGGGTTCTGGGCCGTCCGCATGTCCCGTTTGAGGTATCCAATGGGTTTTGATCTGTTCCTTTTGGATGGGGATCAGGTCATTGGGGTGCCGCGCTCAACGACTGTGGAGGTTCTGTAATGTCCGCATGTAGCGAAGCGATAGGACGCGCATGATGTCCTCACGTAGCGAAGCGATAGGACGCGCATAATGGCCTACGTAGCGACGCGTGGCGGCGAACGGGCCATTGAGCAATCCGAACGGCTTTTCCGCGCCGAAATGGGGCCTTTTGACCGCAGCCGCGTGGATGAGGTCAAACAAAGCTTGCCCTACCTGATCGACCGGGTCATGGGCGAGGCGTCGCTTTATGACGAAGATCTTGCCGCGCTGGCCCTGGCGCAGACCGGTGGGGAACTTTATGAGGCGGTTTTGCTGCTGCGCGCGTGGCGGACCACGCAGCCCCGTTTGCAGGTCGCCGCCCCCATCGCGCAAGAGACCCTGTTCACGCATCGTCGCATTTCGGCAGCGTTCAAGGACATTCCCGGTGGACAGGTCCTTGGGCCGACCTTGGATTATGCGCACCGCATCCTGGCCACGGACGTTCTTCGGGGCACCCCCTGGACACCGGAACCGGTCGAGCCGGCAGCCGAACCCGCGCCGGCCCACCAACCAAGCGTCAGCGCCTGGCAGGCCGAGAATGACCTTCTTGACCGGCCCGCGGACGATCCGACCCAAGGGAACGACATCCCCGACCTGACCCGCGAGCCGCTGCTGTTCCCGTCCAAACGCGCCCATACGCTGCAAAGCCTTGCGCGGGCGGAAACCGGGGGTGTTCTGGCGCTTGGCTATGCGGCGATGCGTGGCTATGGGCAGGCCCATCCGACGGTGAACGAACTGCGTCTGGCCGAAGCCGAGGTTGTGGTGACCCACCCGGACGGGCGGCACTTCTCGGCCGGGCGGGTCAAGGTCAGCCAGGCGGAGGTCGTTGACAAGAAGGGCGAAAAACTGGGAATCGGATATGCGGCAACCCTTGGCTGGAACGAGGTGAAATGCATCGCCGCCGCGACGCTTGACCTCAACAGCCCCGGCGCCGAGAAGGGGTCGGCGACCGAAGAGGAGTTCTTTCTTTATCACACCGAAGGCGTTGAAAGCTCGGGCTTCTGCATCCATTTCAAGCTGCCGCACTACGTGACCTTCCAATCGTCGCTGGATGCGATGCGGGATGCGAAGGCCAAGAAGGCCGACGCCGAGCCCCCGGGCCAACACCATGTCGGGCCCACCCGGACGGAACCGGCGGAATGAGTCTTGCATCCCTTACCAACCCCTGGAACGCCATGAGCTACGGCTTCCTTGATGGCTCTGCCAAGCGGGAACTGAGGCGCAAGATGCTCAAATCCGTGGCCGTGCCCGGGTGCCAGATGCCCTATGCCAGCCGAGAGGTGCCGATGGCGCGGGGTTGGGGCACGGGCGGATTGCAGGTTTCGCTGACGCTGGTGACTCCCAAGACCCGGGTGAAAGTGATCGACCAAGGCGCAGATGACAGCGTCAATGCCGCCTCGATCCGCCGTTTCATCGCGCGTGTGGCTGGCACGCCTACGACCATGGATACGCTTGAGGCCGATCTGATCCAGTCCCGCCACCGCATCCCCGAAGAAATCCTGCGAGAAGATCAGGTGCTTGTGCTGCAAGTGCCGAACCCCGAACCGTTGCGATCGGTTCAGCCCAACATGTCCATCGCGCGCCAGATGCATGGCGATGCGGATTACGGGCGGATGTGGCTGCAGCTTTATGAACAGATCGTGCGGTCGGGCCGCGTCATGCAGGGGGCGAGCTATCCCAGCCTCGTGAACGGGCGGCATGTCATGACCCCTTCGCCGATCCCCCGCTGGGATGTGCCCAAGCTGAACATGGCCAAACATCTGACAATCCTGTCCGCAGGGCGCGAAAAGCGCATCTTTGCCGTCCCACCCTATACACGTGTCGAACCGCTCGTGTTCTCGGACGTGCCGTACCGGGTTGAAGATCATGGCAATCTTACCTGTAGCAGGTCCGGCACAAGGGGTTTTTTCATGAACGAGATCCCGCAGGACGACGGCACATCTGCCTTTGAGGTCTCTGATAGCGAATGGGGTGTGAAAACAATCCGCGCCCGCGATGGAGAGGGCGAGGCGCGCGGCGCAACCTGGTACATTGACGGGAAGATGCCGCAATGACCCTGACGCTTGACGCGCCCCGCATTGTCGAAACGCGGCCCCTGCTTGAGGTGCTGGGCGTGTCCAAATCCTATGGCGCGGTACAGGCGGTGCGCAATGTGTCCGCCCATGCCTATCCGGGCGAGGTGCTGGGGATTGTCGGCGAAAGCGGATCGGGGAAATCGACCCTTTTGCGGATGATGAACCTCGAAGAGAGGCCCGATCAGGGCAGCTACACGCTTGATCTGCCCGATGTCTCGGGCAACCTTTTTCACCTGGACCGTTTCGCCCGCCGCATGCTTTGCGCCACCCGGATCGGCATCGTCTACCAGAACCCGCATTTGGGTCTTCTGATGAAACACTCCTCTTCCGGGAATGTCGCGGAACGTCTGCTGGTCGCGGGCGAGCGCAGCTTTGCCACGCTGCGCCAGGCGGCGACGGGGGCGCTTGATGCGTCGGAGTTTCCGCTGGACCGGTTGGACGCACCGCCGATCGAGCTGTCGGGTGGGATGCAGCAACGTGTGCAACTGGCCAAGGCCATCGCACTGGAACCCGCGCTTTTGCTGCTGGATGAGCCAACGACGGGGTTGGACGTCAGCGTGCAGGCACTGGTGCTTGATACATTGAAACGCCTTCAGCAGGATCGACAGATCGCGATGGTCATCGTGAGCCACGATCTGGGCGTCATACGCACGTTGGCGGACCGGGTCATGGTGATGCGGCGCGGTGAGGTGGTCGAGACCGGTCTGGCGGACCAGATTTTCCAGGACCCGCAGCACCCGTACACGCAACAATTGGTGCACGCAAAGCTATGACGCAGGTATTGGAGATACGCGGGCTGACCAAGGGCTTTTCGCTGCACCACCTGGGCAAGGAGATCGGTGCATTCAAAGATATTTCGTTTGACGTGGCCGCAGGCGAGTTTGTGCTGCTCAAGGGGGCAAACGGGGCGGGCAAGTCCACGCTGCTGCGCACCCTTTACCGATCCTACCTGCCGCTTGCGGGCGAAATCCGGTTCCATTCAAGCCACGGCCGCATTGACCTTGCGCGCGCGGCGGACGTGGACATCGCGCATCTGCGGCGCACCGAGATCGGCTTTGTCACACAGTTCCTGACCGCCCGGCCCCGGGTGAGCGCAGAGGCGATTGTGGCCGAACCCTTACGCCGTGCCGGGTGGGACAGCGACACCGCCCTGAACACCGCGCGCAAGGCATTGGAGACCTTTGGGGTCAAACCGGATCTCTGGGCCGCGTACCCCACGACGTTCTCGGGGGGAGAGCAGCAGAAGGTCAATCTTGCCCGGGCGCTGATCCTGCCGCAGAAGCTGTTGATGCTGGACGAACCGACCGCGTCGCTGGATGCCAATGCGCGGGCTGCGCTGGTGGCGCGACTGCAAGAACTGAAAGGCCAGGGCACAGCCATGATCGGCGTGTTTCACCACCCCGACGATGTAATCCATCTGATCGACCGGGTGGTTGACCTGACACCGAATGCAACGCCCACCGAGGAGCGAGATGATGTGGCTTTGTGACGTAAAGCTGATCCTGGCGGACCGCATGATTGAAAATGGCAGCTTGAGGATCGAAAACGGCGTGATTGCAGAGATCGCCGAAAGCGCAGGTCAGCCGTCTGGCTTCACCGTGTTCCCCGGATTCATCGACATGCATGGCGACATGATCGAACTGGAACTGGAGCCACGACCCAAAGTCGATTTCCCGATGCAGGTTGCGGTGGGACATCTGGATGCGCGCCTTGCCGCCGCTGGGGTCACCACGGCCTATGCCGGTGTCTCGTTTTCGCGCAGTGCAAAAGACGGCGAGCGCCGGTCATTCGAGCATACCAGCAGGATCATCCGCGCCCTCAAGGACAGTGTTCAGGGCCTACGCGTTGACCACCGCATCCATGCCCGTTTTGACGTGACCTATACCAAGGCAATCGCCGCCCTGGAGGGGCTGCTGGACGCGGGGGCCGTCGATCTGGTGTCGGTGATGGACCACACGCCTGGGCAGGGTCAATATCGCAACATCGAGAACCTGATCGCATACCGGATCCGTGGCGGTGCGACAGAGGCCGAAGCCCGTGCCAGGCTGCAAGCCCAGATGGACAACGCGGTGCCGACAGAGGAGTTGCTGCAAAACTTGCGCGACGTATCGCGCCTGTGCCAGGCCCGCGGCGTGGCAATGGCCAGCCATGACGACGATACCGTCGAAAAGGCGCGCTTGATGGCAGATATCGGTGTGGTGATCAGCGAATTCCCGGTCACCATGGAGGCGGCCGAGGTTGCCGTCGAACGCGGGCTGATGATTGCCATGGGCGCGCCCAATGCGATGCGCGGGCAAAGCTATTCCGGCAACCTTTCGGCGCGCGATGCCCATGCTGCCGGTCTTTTGCACATTCTGGCCGCAGATTATCATCCGGCGGCGATCTTGCCCGCCATTCGCGCCCTGGCTGACGCGGATCCGGACGGCCTTGTTGGTGCGGTGCGCCTTGCATCGAAGAACCCGGCCAAGGCCCTTGGCCTTGGCGACAGGGGAGAGATCGCCCCCGGCAAGCGCGCGGATCTGGCCATCGTCGATGCCTCAGATCGTGTTGTGCAGACATACGCTGCGGGAGAGATCATCTTTTCCAATGGCGCGGGGCCGCAAGGTGCGGCACGTCCCGATGTCGCTGCCGTTGCGTAAACAAATTTTTACAAAACGGACTCGGGAGCGTCACAGAAGCAGGTCAGTGTCGGATTGTAATTCATTCGGATGAATCACCATGACAGCCTCTGCGCCTGCCGCCCTGACCCTGACCGGTGTTTCGAAACTCTTTGACGAAACACGCGCCGTCGACCAGGTCACACTGAGGATCGAACCGGGTCAATTTGTCGGCGTCATCGGGCGCTCTGGCGCGGGCAAATCCACAATGCTTCGCCTTATCAATCGCTTGATCGACCCCACCGAGGGGTCGATTTCGTTTGGGGGCACTGAAATAACCGGCCTGCGCGGCAAGGCGCTGCGCAACTGGCGCCGCGATTGCGCGATGATCTTTCAGCAGTTCAACCTTGTGGACCGCTTGGACGTACTGACCAATGTGCTGATCGGGCGGCTTGCCGAACACGGGTTTCTCAGTTCGATGGCGATGCAATTCACCGATGCGGAACGCACCATGGCCTTGCAGGCGCTGGATCGGTTGGATCTGGTTCCGCAGGCCTTGCAGCGTGCGGGCACGCTTTCTGGTGGTCAGCAACAACGCGTGGCCATCGCAAAGGCACTTGTGCAGCAGCCAAGGATCATGCTGGCCGATGAACCCATCGCCTCGCTTGATCCCGCCAATGCGACGCTGGTCATGGATGGCTTGCACCAGATCAACAAGGAGGATGGCCTGACCGTTCTGGTGAACCTGCACACGCTGGATACCGCGCGCGCCTATTGCGACCGGATCATCGCGATGCGGGGTGGCCGGGTCTTTTTCGATGGCACCGCCGCGCAGCTGACCGATGACATCGTGCGCGACATTTATGGCCTTGATGGCCTGAGAGAATTCAATGAGGCCGTGACGTCGACCCAATCGGTCGCCCTGCCCGCCTGACATGGAAATCCAACCGCCAAACCAACCCAGGGGGACCTGACCATGAAATACCTCACTACAACTGCAATGGCTGCCGTCGTTGCCACGTCTGTTGCCGCAGGTGACTGGAAAGAGGACTATCAAGTCATCAAGTTCGGCATCCTGTCCGGTGAAAACGAAAAGGACCGGATCGCGCGCTACACCCCGTTCGAAGAATATCTTGAGCGCGAATTGGGTGTCGAAGTCGAGATCTTTACCGCCGGTTCCTATGACGGTGTGATCCAGGCCATCGCGGCGGACCAGATCGAATTCGCCTTCTTTGGCTCTTCGTCTTATGCGGCCGCCTATACCGGCACGGATGGCAAGGTCGAACCACTCATCTCGCGTCTGCGTCAGGACGGCTCGACCGGTTATTACTCGGTCGTCGTGACGCGTTGCGCAGACGGCTATGACAGCATTCAGGATCTTGAAGGCAAGGTTCTGGCCTTTGCAGACCCCGACAGCACCTCGGGCTACGCGGTGCCTTACTTCAACATCGCCAAGGAAGTGGACCCAAAGACGTTCTTTTCCGCCATTCCGTTTTCCGGGTCTCACGAAGCGGGCGTCGCGGGCGTTGCCCAAGGCACGTTCGACGCCGCCGCCACATGGCAGAACAACGCCGTGGATGGGCGCTGGCAGCGCATGATTTCCAAGGGGATGATCAGCGAAGGTGAAATCTGCCCGATCTGGGAAAGCCCCGAAATCACCAATGGTCCGTTCACAGCGCGCGCCAACCTGCCGCAAGAGTTGAAGGATGCGGTCGGTGACGCGCTGATGGCCGTACCCGAGAAGGACGAAAATGCCTTCAAGATGATGACCGGGTTCACGGCAGATGATCCGAACCCGCAAACCGGTTGGATTCGCGTCGACCACGCGCGCTACCAGTGGATTGTGGACATGCGCGATTGGCTGAAAAAGCAGCGCCGTTCGTAAACAAGCAAAGCCGGACCCCCGCCCATACCGCGGGGGTTCAGCTGTTTTGAGGTATCCCGGATGACCGCTGTAGCAGATGTGACGCCCTTGCGTCCCATGGACCAGTTCGAACTGGATTATGCGTCGCAGCGGTGGCGGGCAAAGCTGGCATGGATGATCGCCAGCGTCATCTTCATCGCATTTTTCACCTTTTCGGCTTGGCTGGGCGACTTTTTCAAGGTCACGCAAGTCACATTGCCCGATGGCACGCGCGACTGGCGCTGGATCATACCGGCGGGCATCCCGCGCCTTGGCGATTTCATCGAAAAGACCTTTCCCGTCCTGCGCTGGGACAGCCTTGGCGCGGATCTTGCCGAGTGGTTCTGGCGCTGGCAAGTCTGGCTGAACCTGCTGATCGAGACCATTCTGATCGCCTTCATGGCCACCACCTTTGGCGTGATCGGTGGGTTTCTGTTGTCGTTCCCGGCCTCGCGCAATCTGGCCCCGAACGCATGGGTACTGTGGATCAGCCGCCGGTATCTCGAGATTGCACGCACGGTGCCGGACCTTGTCTGGGCGCTGATCTTTGTCTTTTGCTTTTCGGTCGGGCCGCTGGCCGGAGTGCTGGCCATCGGGCTGCATTCAGCAGGCGCGCTTGGCAAGCTTTATTCAGAAGTGAACGAGAACATCGACATGCGTCCACTTGAAGGCGTGAAGGCGGCAGGCGGTACGTGGTTTGATCAGGTGAGATATGGCGCGGTGCCCCAGGTACTCCCCAACATCATCAGTTACACGCTCTTGCGGTTCGAAATCAACGTGCGCTCCTCGTCGATCATCGGTTACGTCGGCGCGGGCGGTCTGGGGCAGGAATTCCGCGAGGCGCTTTCCCTGCAGGAATACACGGACCTGTCGGCGCTGTTCCTGATCATCTTCGTCACCGTGATGGCCATCGACTACGGCTCGGAAAAGCTTCGCCACCGCATCATCGGTCTTGAGAAAGGGCCAGCCACATGACCCCCACAGAGGCGCAAATCCAGCAGGCAATGGCGGCACACCCCCGCGCCTTTCGTGACAAAGGGGCCGTGCGGGCGCGCAAGATTGCGCTGTGGGTCGGGTTCGCGGGTCTGTTCGCCTGGTGCCTTTACGATTTCAACTTTTCACCCGAGCGTATCTGGGTTGGCTTGCAACGGTTGGGGCGCATCGCGTCCTTCATGTTTCCGCCGCATCTGTGGGAGACGTGGGAAGAATGGCTGGAGGTGTTCACGGCCTTGGGCGAAACCATCGCCATGGCCTTCATGGGAACGCTGCTGGGGGCGCTCGTGGCCTTTCCGCTGTCGTTTTTGGGGGCCAAGAACATCAATCGGATTTTCTGGCTGCGCCAGGGTTCGCGCCGGGTCTATGACGTGATCCGCGCCTTTGAAACGCTGATCCTCGCACTGATTTTCATCCGCGCCTTTGGCTTGGGGCCCCTTGCCGGTATTCTGGCCATCGCGGTCTCGGAAATCGGGACGTTTTCCAAGCTGTTTTCAGAAGCCCTCGAAAACACATCGCGGCGCCCGGTCGAAGGGGTCGTCGCGTCGGGCGGATCGCGCCTGCAATCGATCCGCTACGCGATCATGCCCCAAGTGCTGCCCGTGCATCTTTCGGTGCTACTTTACAACTTTGAATCCAACGTGCGTTCGGGCACCATTCTCGGGATCGTCGGGGCGGGCGGCATCGGCTTTATGCTGAGCGACCGGATGAGTGGATATTTTTGGGATCAGGCCTGGACGATCATCTTTCTGATCATCGCGATGGTTTATCTGATCGACTACCTGTCGGGACTGATCCGCACGCGGGTCATCGGCAAATGGGAAGGCGCGCATTGATGGCTGGGGCAGGATCAAAGAACGCTCTTTCAAGGGCTCCCACAGTCCACGAAGGCGCGATTGTCGACGATTTCGAGCTTGGCATGTGGACCGAGGTCGGCAAGGGCACGATGCTCAGGCACGGGTCCATGGGGGACTGGTCTTACATCACCAAGGATTGTCATGTGGTGTGGACGACGATTGGCAAGATGTGCTCCATCGCCAATTCCACCCGCATCAACCCGGGCAATCACCCGACATGGCGTGCGGTGCAGCACCATTCGGTCTATCGTGCCGAAGCTTACGGGCTGGGACGCGATGACTACGACTTTTTCGAATGGCGCAAGGCCGATTGGGTCACGATCGGCCATGATGTCTGGATCGGCCACGGGGTTACCGTCACCGCAGGGGTCACGATCGGGACCGGCGCTGTGATTGGCGCCGGCGCAGTTGTGACCAAGGATGTGGCGCCATACACGGTTGTGGGCGGCGTTCCCGCGCGCATGATCAAGCGCCGCTTCACGCCCGCACAGGCCGAGGCTTTGCAAGAGATCGCCGTTTGGGATTGGAGTTATGACACCTACAAGGCTGCCCTGCCTGACATTCGCGCGCTGGAGATTGACGCGTTCATCGAAAAGTATCGGTGATCCAAGATGCGGCTTGTTACGCCGCGCGTGCGGTGCCTGAGCGCCTATTGTGCCGCACCCGACGCACGCCGTCCATTCGGGCCAAACCGTTGCCGGAACGACGAAACGGGGCAGCCCAATCACGCCCGCCCGTTCGGGGTCAGCGAGGTCTGTGGCGTTTGCAACGGCGATGCCAGGGTCGGATCATGGCACCTTTCGCGCGCTTCAATTGACGTGACCGTTTTCACGCGACCAGGCCGAGCCCCTTGAGATAGGCAAACCCTTTCGGGATGTCCGACTTGCGCCGCAGTTCCAGCACCAGATGCGGTTCGGACCTGCAGTCTGACACGGCACGGAACACTTCCGCCCAGTGTATTTCGCCTTCGCCCGGGGCCCAGTGGCGGTCTGCATGGCCATCAAGGTCTTGCAGGTGCACGTGTTGCAACTGATCACCTGCGTCCCGGACAAAGTAGTCCACCGGCGGCGCGCCGGACATGCGGCGGGCAAGATGGGCGTGGCCGGTGTCGATCGACAAGGCGATTGCGTCGCTGTCAAAACTGTCGACCATGGCCCGGCGGGTTGCCGGATCCACGTCAAAGATATTCTCGATCACCAATGTGATCCCTGCCGTTTCCGCCGCCTTGACCACCGGCATCATCACATCATGGATACGGGCCAGTTTGCTTTCCCAGTAATTTGGTTTGTTCAGCCGGTTCCACGCGTACCAGCGGGTATAGGGCGAATGCAGCACCATTTGCCGCGCGCCCAACCGGTCGGCGGCGTCCAGCGCCTTGAGGTATCGCGCGGTGATGATGGGCCGGACCTGCGCGTCCTTGTTGTCCATGTCGAGCCCTTCAAAGGGGCCATGCAGTCCAAGGCGACCCCCGAACCCTTTGAGTGCTGTCTTTGCAGCGGCGATCCGATCTTCGAACTCGGTGGTCAGATCCGTGTAGGAGCTGAAGCCCTGCAACTCGATATCCCGGTCTGCGTCAAAAAGCCAATCGCGATGCTCCGCGATCTCATGCGGTGCGAGGCAGGCACCAATCCTGAGCAGGGTCATGGGCGGGGTCTCTCCTTGGGTCGTCGATCCTGAGATAGGCGCGGAATGCAACAACCGCACAAAGCGCCATCAGCCGCCACGGACCTGTTGACCCCGGGGCCTGTGGCGGGATGATCGTTCGCTTTGAACCTCATGCCGCGAGCGGTCTCCCGCGATAGGCGCAGCGGCCCCCGACCCAGGTGCCCTGGATGGCGGGTGTCTGCCCCTTGGGCCAATCGACCAGCACCAGATCAGCGCGTTTGCCGGTGGCGATTTCACCCCGGTCGGTCAACCCCATCGCGCGCGCCGGGCCAGTTGAGACCAGCGACCACAGGGCCAGCCGATCAGCGCGCCTTTCGCGGTCCAGACGGTCGATCGCGGCCAGCATGGCCGGGTAGAAGTAATCAGACGCCAATGCATCGCACAGGCCAGCCTCGACCATGTCGCCTGCGCCGAGCGATCCGATGTGGCTGCCGCCCCGCACCGCATTTGGCGCACCGAAGATGATCATGTCGCCATCTGCGCGCGCCTGTTCAACCGGACCCATCGTCATCGGGAACTCAGAACTGGTGGCCCCGATCCCGCGGTAAAAGCGGCGCGTTTCGGCCTGTGTGTCGTCATGACTGAGCATTGGAATGCCCTTGGCGCGCGCCTTTTCGGCGACGATCTTCATCGTCTGGACCACGTCGGGGCGCCTGTCCCAGACCTTGTGCACCAGCGCCTTGTGCGCGTCATAGTCAAGCCCCGAGCGTTCAGTATGCTTGCGATACCGCGCCTCGAACAGGGCCGCATCAGACGGGTCCATGGCCTTGAACGCGGGGCTGTGTTCAAAGGGCCGTTCCTGGATCGCGGTATCGGCGCTGCGCATCGCCATCGATAGATGATCGTTGAACGCGAGCGACGGCGTCAGCGGCGCGCCCATGGCCCAGTCAAGCGTATCGAGCGCCTCGAAAGCAAAGGTTTCCCAGCGCAGCTGAAAGCGGTTTTCGACCGTCAAACGCGGGGCCAGATCAAGAATGGCCTGCATCATTTCGCGTCCCCGCGCGACGCTGCGCAAACCCGGCTCGTAGCTGAGCGTGATCGAATGATAGGTCGTCGCGATCCCGTTGGCCGCAAGCTGACGGTCGGTTTCCAGAACGGCGGTTTCCATCGGAAAGAACACGCCCGGGCGCGGCATCACCTGGCGTTCAAATGCGTCGCCATGCACGTCGATCAGCGCAGGCGCGAGGATCTTGCCGCGCGCGCATGTCTCTTTGCCCTGCACGGGGCCGCCGATCTCGACAATGGTTTCGCCATCAACCGTGACCGTGACGTCCTCGATCCCGCCAGGCAGATAGACCTCCGCCCCCACAAACGTCTGGATCATGCCTGACGCTCCAGGATGAGGTGCCAGTGCCACGAACCGGGCCTTTCATGTTCGCGGTCTTCCATCCACATCACCTCGAACCCCTGGAACAGGGCAAGCATTTCCACCGCACCACAATAGTAATGCGGGTGGCGCTTGTCTGTCATGTCTTCGTCGAACACCCAGGTGTTGCGGGAAATCTCTCGTGGACCATTCAGCTTTTCGCGGTCGACCCAAAGGCGGCGCTTGGACAACATCGTCAGCAGGAACGTGCCACCGGGTTTCAGCACACGCCGCACTTCGCTGATCGTGTTGAGCAGCACCGTTTCATCGCCATGATAAATCACGTTCCAGCTGAGCACATGATCAAAAGCGCCATCCTCGAACGGCAAGTCATCCATCCGCCCCAACCGGGTCTTGACGCCGGCTTGGTGCTTGTCAATTTCCGCCAGACCGTCGGGGGCCGCGTCCAGCGCAGTCACGGCAAAACCAGCGGCTTGCAATGACAGCGCATGTCGCCCCACGCCTGCGCCAAGGTCCAGAATGGCAGCACCCTGTTCCAACGTTTGCGCCCACCGCTTTACATCCGGCTCGGGCGCCAGCCACTTGCTGCCTGCCTCGATATTGGCCCACTGATCGTTCCAATGCTGGTCTGCCGTGTCCGTCTTCAACGCTGTTCTCCGATGATCCTGGTCCGGGCCCAGCCCGAAAGGTATTCGATTGAGATGACCACAACGGCAATCATCAGGATGACGGTCATGGCCGTGGGATAGTCAAAGAGGTCAAAGCCCACCTTCAACTCGATCCCGATGCCCCCGGCACCCACAAGGCCCAGGATGGTCGACGAGCGCACGGCCTTTTCCGTCGCAAAAAGCGAGGTCGAGATAAAGGCGGGCATGGCCGCCGGGATGGTGGCGCAGGCGACCACGTCCAGCTTGCGTGCCCCCGTCGCGGTCAGGCTTTCGGACGGGCCCTTGTCCGCGGCTTCCATGTCATCGGCAAAGAACCGGCCACAAAACCCGACCGTGTCGATGGCAATGGCCAGCATGCCCGCAAAGGGCCCCAGACCAACAGCAACGACAAAGACCAAGGCCCAGGCGATATCAGGCACGGCCCGGACAAAGCCAAGTGCCGTCCGCACGATCTGATTGATCCAGGTCGGCGCGATCAACCCGCGCGCGGCCAAAAGTGCCACCGGCACCGACAGAAGGATCCCGATGACCGCGCCCGCAAGGGCGATCTGCAAGGTTTCGAGCATCTTCCAGCCAAGCCGCGCCAGCACCTTGGGTTCAAGATTGGGCGGAAAGGCACGATCAATAAAATCGGCAAAGCGCGGCGGTGAAGAGATCACCTTGTCAATGGAAAACCCCGCCCCGGCAAAGGACCACAGTATGATCACGACAGCGGCGGCGTATCCCAGGAACGCCAGCGCTGATGGGCGCTCGTATCGGGCGGGAAGGGCCGTGGCTAGGGACGTGTCAATCATAAAGCCCTCGCAATTCTTCGGCGCTGAGGCTGTCGGCCCGCGCATCCAGCGGCATGCCGCCCTGTGCAAGGCCAAGAACGCGGTCCCCGTATTGCAGGGCATGATCGATGTTGTGCGAGATGAAGATCACTGTGACCCCCTCTTGGCGCGCGAGGGCAAAGAACAGGTCCATGACGTCTTGGCCCGCCGCCGGGTCAAGCGAGGCCGTCGGCTCGTCCGCGATCAGGATCTTGGGCTGCCCGACGAGCGCGCGCGCGATGGCGACGCGCTGCGATTGTCCGCCCGACAAGCGGTCGGCGCGGCGTGATGCAAGATGGGCCAGCCCGACCTTTTCCAAGGCCGCCAAGGCCGCCTCGCGTGAGGGTGCAGGGGCCAAACTCTGGCTCCAATGGCGCAGCCCCGGCTTTTGCCCCAACAGCCCCTGCACCACGTTGGACAGAACCGACAGGCGCGGCACCAGGTTGTGCTTTTGGCTGACCAGCCCCATGTGCGCGCGCATGGCCCGCAGACCGGCATTTGCGGCAGTGCGCACATCTGTACCCAGCACATCAATCGACCCCGCATCCGCAGGGATCAAGCCCATCAGACAGCGCAGAAGCGTGGATTTCCCTGTCCCGTTCGCGCCCACGATGGCCACGGCCTCTCCGCGCGACAGACCAAACGAGACATCCTTGAAAATCGGCGTTCCGGCAAAGCTTTTGGCAAGCCCGGTGACGCGCAGATCAACAGGCAAAACCGGGGCAGATACATCTGCCCCGGTCCCATCCGGCCGCGCAGGTGCGACCAGCGTTTGCACGTCGGACTTAGTCACCGATGAAGTTGTCGAACTGTGGGTAACCTGCATTCGAATACATCGACCGGACATAGTCGTAAGCGCTGTCTTCGATTTCGACTAGGTCCATGCCGACATATTTGTCGTTCTCTTCATGGGCCGTGATGCCCGCGATGATGCTGTCCTTGTTGGCGATGATGGCCTGCTGGACAGATGCTGCGGCCTCGGCCGGGACATGCGCGCCAACCATGATCATGTCGTTTGGCAGATCGCCGGACCGGGCGAGCATTTTGAAGAAACCATAGGGCAGGTCGGTTTCCTTGTTGCGCACGTTCAACCAGCTGCCTGCATTCGAGCCAAGCGCGTCCACGTCACCGTTTTTCAGCGCTTCATGCGCAATGTTGCGGCTGGTGTGGGTCTTCTCGATATCGTTCACCGGGTCGAGGCCGTAATCCGCCAAGACCTGCATCGGGCAGAGCATGTTGGAGGTGGAGCCGATGTCACCAAAGGCGACCTTCTTGCCCTTGAGGTCCGCGACCGTGTTGATGCCGCTGTCGGCGCGCACAACGATGGCACAGTGGTAATCCGGGCGGCCAAGGCCCACGATGGGCGTGGCGTTGGTCAGCTTGTTGATGACGACATATTCCGCAGGGCCGGAGACCACGAAGTCAACGGTCTCTCCGCGCAGGGCTTCGGCGGCTGCGGTGCGCGAGTTCACGGCATAGAATTCAAACGTGTCGCCGGTTGCCGCCTCAAGGGCTTCCTTGAAAGGACCCCACTCAAGCTGAAGGCGCTCCATGCCTTCGACATCTGTGACGGCCAGTTTCCAAGTTTCAGCATGTGCTGCAACAGCAGCGGTGATTGCCAGCGCTGCCCCGGCAAGAATGGAACGAAGTTTCATGGTGATTCCCCCATTATGAAATTCATTCGAATGATTTCGGGCGAATGAAACGCCAAAACGACAGTCACGTGACACCTTTGTTGCAATGACACGCATGGCAGTTGCCCTTGGCAGAAAACTTGAAGTGGCCGCAGACGACCGGTCCGTCACCTCAAGCGTACGCCGTCGAGGTGCCGGGTCCTGAGACTTGGACGCGCATTCGACAAATCGGCGTTGAAGAACAGTTTGTTCAAGCTGTCCGGATATGGGCGGGCGCGCAGATACGACAAAGCTTCGCACGACGCCACAACGCAGTTGTCCGCGTTACCCGCTTTCGCCCACCACGATCACCTCAACCCGGCGGTTCATCTCGCGGCCTTCTGCCGTCAAGTTGCTGGCGACCGGCGACAGATAACCCATGCCGCCTGCCTCGACCCGGTCGGGCGCGACGTTGTACCGCTCTACCAGACGGTCCCGCACCGCGCTGGCGCGGGCGCGCGAGACGGCGATGTTGGCGTCCAACCCGCCCACGGTGTCCGTATGCCCCACCACCGCGATACGCAGGTCTGGGCGGTCAGTCATCAGTTGGGCGATCTGTTCCAGTTCCGGGGCCGGGCCGTCGCCCAGATTGGTGGTGCCCACCGCGAAATCGAGGCTGCGCAGGATGACCGATCCGGTGGCAAGAAGCCGTTGGCCCAGATCCGTGGCCGGTTCTGTCGGCGCCACGGCGGATGGCAGAGGCGCGGTTGCCGTGGGGTCGGGCGGGTCCAGTGTCAGGCCGCCACCCTGCCCGGAACCGACCTGCACCACCTGCAGATACCCCGCGTCCGGCGCGGTGCTGGTCAGCAGCCAGACCGCATCGCCCGTGTCGGCGTGCCGCGCGCTGATGAAATGGTAGGACCGGACATTCACATACATGTTGGGCGCAGGAAGAACGTCGATGGCAAAGCGAAAATCAAAGCCGCCGCAGGCATCCGCATCGCAATCCAGCAACAGGTCATAGCCCGCATCAATCACCTGGTCCCGCAACGGGGCCAGGATTTGCAACGGCGTAAGGCCCGGCGACGGCACGCGGTAACTGCGACGTTTGACCGGGCCGTCAATGGTCTGGGCCGCAACCGCGCCATCCGCAAAGGCCGCTATGGGCACTTCGGCCCGGTCAAGCACGCTGTCCCGTGCCGCCGTCTGCCGTGCGTTCGATGGCAGTTCGAGTTGCAGCGCCAGTGTCGGCCCTGCCAGAGCACAGAAAAGGGCCGCGAGCCTCAGGCGCATGCCTAGCGGGCCTGCCCGTGATAGTCGGGGTTCGGCTGCATTGCCGTGGCGCTGGCCACCCGGTTCGACATGTTGAAAAAGGCGGCCACGTTGATCAGGTCCCAGATGTCTCGGTCACTTAACCCGTGATCGCGCAGGGCCTGCCGGTCGCCTTCCATGATTTGTGCGGATTTGAGCGTGACCGCCTCGGCAAAGGCCAGCATGGCCTTTTGACGCGGCGTGACATCGGCCACCCGCCAGTTCATCACCAATTGTTCGCCCAGCGCCGGGTTGCCCGACAATTGCCGGACCGCGGCCCCATGTGCCGTGAGGCAATAGTAGCAGCGGTTCGTGGCACTGACGACCACCGCCACCATCTCGCGTTCCAGCTTGGTCAGGCCGCTGTCGGCCAGCATCAGGTCATTGTAAAGCGCGGTGAACGCGTTGAGCTTGTCGATATCGAACGCGTGCGCTTTCAGCACGTTCGGGATCATGCCCAGCTTGTTCTCGCACACGTCAAAGTACTTTTGCGTGGCCTCGGGCAATGGGTCGACCATGGGCAGGTCGAGGGCGGTGGGCTGATCTGTCATGTCGTCTCCTGAGCGGTGCGGTAATGATAGCCGCAGACCTGTTCAAACCCCAAGCCCTGATAGAGCGCGTTGGCCGGACCGTTTGCCGCCGTGGTCAGCACAGCGATGTGGGTGGCCCCGTTTTCAACGGCCCAGAACGCCGCGCGCCGCATGATCCAACCGGCCACGCCCTGGCGGCGTTGGTGCGGCAGCACCTCGACCGCGTGGACCATGGCGATGCCTTTGTGGATCGCGGCAAAACCGGTGCCTGCGGGTTTGTCCTTGTGCCGGGCAAGGATCGCCGTCTTGGTTCTTGCCCGGTGCATGGTAGCAATCCGCGCGGGGCCGATGCCGCCCTTGGCCCAGATGTCGTCCATGATCGCCAGCGGTTCCCAGATCGCGAAGGCCGTGACGCGGGGGATGGGAATGTCGGTAAGTGTGTCGACAGGCGCGATATAGCCATTGGTCGGGTCGACGATGGTGTAGCCGTTTTGGTCGAGCAGGTGGTCGAGCGCGTCTTCGCCCTGGCGGACCATGAAAAGCGGGGGCTGGCCGATGGCCCGCATGGCGTCTTCGGCCTGGGCAATGTCGCCGCCCGACCCGTCCGCCGTCGCGGCCGAGACCCGTTTGCCGCCGCCTTGTCCGTCCCGGATGGTCCATGTCCCAACGCGCGCCGTGGCGGCGGCAGGCCATGTGCCGTCAATGGCCGCGTAGAAGGCGGCGGGGGTGATCATTCGAGGACTTGGGCCGCCAGCACGCCCATCGCCGCGTCCACCTCGGCCTCGTCCGTGCCACGGATGACGACATTGGCGCCGTAACGGCCGTCTTTCTGGAAGGGGTAGCAGCCGATGCTGAGGTCTGGGTGCGCGGTGGCGAGGTCGCCCAAGGGGCCTGCGATGTCGCCTTCGCCCCGGTCGATGCGCAGCGTCTTGGAGATCAGCGGCGCCCCCCCGGTGAGCGTGGGCAGAACGGAGGCCACCATGGCCTGAAACACCGAAGGCACACCGGCCATTACATGCACGTTCCCGAGGGTGAAGCCGGGCGCGGTCGAGACGGGGTTGTCGATCAGCGTCGCGCCGTCGGGAATGCGCGCCATACGAAGCCGTGCGGCGTTCAGTTCGAGCCCGGATCTGGCGTAGTGCGCTTCGAGCAGCGCGCGGGCGTCGTCGCGGATGTCGATGGGCGTGTCGAAGGCCGCCGCGATACAGTCTGCGGTGATGTCGTCATGGGTGGGGCCGATGCCGCCCGAGGTCACGACGGTATCGTAGGCTTCCGACAGCGCCTGAACCGCCGCGATGATGGCGGCGGGGTCGTCGCTGACCACGCGCACCTCCTTGAGATCGATGCCGTGATCGGTCAATTGCCCGGCCAGATGGTGCATGTTGGCGTCGCGGGTGCGGCCCGAGAGGATCTCGTCTCCGATCACCAGCATGGCGGCGGTGGGGTTGGGCATCTGGCGCCTCCTTGCGTGTGCGGTCCGTGACGGTATAGGGCTGCGCCCATGCGCTTTCAAACCGAACTTGTCCCTGCCACGCTGATCCGCCGTTACAAACGGTTCCTTGCCGATTGCAGGCTGGAAGACGGGCGCGAGGTGGTGGCGCATTGCGCCAACCCGGGGTCCATGATGGGGCTGGCAGAACCGGGAATGCGCATCTGGCTGGAGCCGAATGACGATCCGAAGAAGAAGCTGAAATTCGGTTGGCGGCTGGTGGAACATGCGGACGGGCATTTTACGGGTGTCGATACATCCGTGCCCAACAAGGCGCTGCGCGCGGCCTTCGAGGCCGGTGCCGTACCCGGGTTTGAACGCTACGCCACCGTGCGACCCGAACAGAAATACGGCGCGAGCAGCCGAATTGATTTTCTGTTGCAGGGCAACGGCCTGCCGGACGCGTATGTCGAGGTGAAATCGGTGACCCTGTCGCGCCAGGTGGGACTGGCCGAGTTCCCCGACAGCGTCACCGCGCGCGGGGCAAAACACCTCGCGGAACTGGCGCGCATGGCGCAGGCCGGGCACCGGGCCCTGATGCTGTACCTGGTGCAACGCACCGATTGCGACCGTTTCACCCTGGCTGCCGATATCGACCCCGCCTACGCCGCCGCCTATGCGGCCGCGACGGGGACCGGGGTGGAAACCCTGTGTCTTGGCACCCATATATGTCCTCGGGGCGTGCAGGTTGGTGCCCCCCTGGCCGTGGTTCTTTGACCCACTAGCCCTTTTTGCCGCAGTGCAGTATATTATAGGCCTCAACGCCAATGGAGCGCGCTTTGGACCACGAACCCCGCGGCCGTCTGACCAAGGATGGCATCCGCATCTATGACCCTTCCGACTTTGCCGGCATGCGCGCGGCAGGTCAGCTTGCGGCCGAGATTCTGGACGCGATGTCGGATCATGTGTTTCCCGGCCAGACCACCGGTGCCATCGACAAAGTCATCACCGACATGGTCGAGGCCGCAGGAGCCACATCGGCCACCATCGGCTACAAGGGCTACAAGCACGCCAGCTGTATCAGCGTGAACCACGTGGTGTGCCATGGCATCCCTGGCGACAAGGTGCTCAAGGACGGCGATATCCTGAACATCGACGTGACCGTGATCGTGGATGGCTGGTTTGGCGACACGTCCCGCATGTTCGTGGCGGGCAAGCTGCCCCGCAAGGCGGAACGTCTGATCGAGATCACCCATGACAGTCTGATGCGCGGGATCGAGGCGGTGAAACCCGGCAACACCTTTGGTGACATCGGCCACGCCATCCAGAGCTTTGTCGAGGCGCATCGCATGTCGGTCGTGCGTGATTTCTGCGGTCACGGCCTGGGCCGGGTGTTCCATGCGCCGCCCAACGTTCTGCATTATGGCCGCCCCGGCACCGGCGCAGTGCTGGAGCCGGGCATGTTCTTCACCATCGAGCCGATGGTGAACCTGGGCCGTGCCGAAACCAAGACCCTGGCCGATGACTGGACCGCCGTGACCCGCGACAAGTCGCTGTCGGCGCAGTTCGAGCATTCGGTTGGCGTGACAGAGGACGGGTGCGAGATCTTTACCCTGTCGCCCGGTGGCAGGTTTCATCCGACATATGGGTGAGCGGTGCGCAGGGACTGCGCACCCTACGCAACCTCGAGCAATGTGACATGCGTGCTGCCGTACCGACGGTGATCCAGCAGCGCGTAGCCTGCGGGCGCGTCCATGGGTGCGTCTTCTTCCCAGATGATCAACGCATCACCCGTACACCACGGGCGGATCGCAAGCAGTGCCTTCGTCCCCATGCCCTTGCCATAGGGCGGATCAAGAAAGACAAGATCGAAGGGCCCCCTGTCCGACGCCCCCGGCCTGGTTGCATCCATACGCAGCAGCCTGGCCTGCGCGCCCGCGTCCAGCTTCTTGATGTTCTCAGCAATCAGCGTTTGCCCGACGCGCCCATTTTCCACGAAAGTGGCCTGGGCCGCGCCGCGCGACAGCGCCTCGAACCCCAGCGCGCCGGTGCCTGCAAAAAGGTCCAGCACCTTTGCGCCCTCAATCACATCGCGGTGGGTGAGCATGGAAAACATGCTTTCGCGCACCCGGTCCGGCGTGGGGCGCAGATGCGCGCCCGGGTCACCCTTGCCCACAGTGGCAAGCCGCACGCCCCGCCAGCGGCCCGCGATGATCCTCACCTGAGCATGGCCTTCAGGTCGCCCGCGGGGTCCGCCACGACGTCCGGGTCCGCTGTCTTGCCCGCTTCGATCAGGCGCTTCCCGATCATGTAGGCGCGCGGGTCGTTGGCGGCGTCCACGGCCAGCAACGTGTCGCCTGCGTAATACCAGAAGGACTTGGCGGCACCGCCGTCGCGTGTGACCACGCGGTCGTAGCCTGTGTTCAGCCCCGCGATTTGCAGTTTGACGTCGAATTGGTCGGACCAGAACCAGGGCCGCGCCGCGTAATCCTTTGCCGCCCCCATGATGTTTTCGGCCACGCATTCCGCCTGGTCAATCGCGTTCGGCACGGATTCGAGGCGGATGCGCTGGCCCTTGTACGGAAAGGACGCGCAATCGCCCGCGGCCCAGACATGGGGGCAAGAGGTACGCCCCTGCGCATCCGTCGCGATGCCGTTGTCAATGGTGATGCCCGCCGCCTCTGCCAGGGCGGTCGCGGGGGTGATGCCGACGCCCACGATCACAAGGTCCACGGCCAACGTGGTGCCGTCCGTCAGATCCGCACCCGAAACCGTGCCGTCACCGGTCAGGCGGGTCAGCCCGACGCCTTCGCGCAGATCGACCCCGTGAGAGGTGTGCAGATCGCGGAAATAGGCGCTTGTTTCTGGCGCTGCGACCCGTTGCAGGATGCGGTCGGCCATTTCGACCAGCACCACGTTCAGACCCAGCTTGCAGCAGACCGCCGCCGCCTCGAGCCCGATATAGCCGCCGCCGACGATCAGCGCCGTTTTGCCGGACGCGCACCATGGCGCCATGGCATCGACATCGGCAAGGTCGCGGACCGTGAATACGCCGTCCAGATCCCCGCCGATGGAGGCAGGCAAGCGACGGGGGAACGAGCCCGTGGTCAACACCAGGTCGGTGTAGTCGAGCGTGTCGTCGCCCACCGCCACCGTCCGGGCAGAGATGTCGATGGCAGTGACCTCTTCGCCGGTGCGTACGGTGATATTGTTCTCGGCATAAAAGCTGTCGGGCCGCAGGAACATCCGGTCCAGCGGCATATCCCCCAGCAGATAGGCCTTGGACAGGGGCGGGCGTTGGTAGGGCAGCGCCGGTTCGGACCCGATCAGGGTGATCTGCCCGTCAAAGCCCCCATTGCACAGCTTGGCCACGCAGGACGACCCCGCCTGCCCTGCGCCGATCACCACCACATGGCTATTGCCCATCACCTTTGCCCTCGCCCTTTGCCGTTGTGCAGCCTATATCGCAGGGGAACACAGACGCAATTCCAAGAAAGGCACATTCCATGGCTATTTCCGTAGGTGACACCCTGCCCGACGCATCGCTGGTCTATCTGGGGGACGAAGGGCCCGCACAGGTGCAGCTGAGCGAGAAGACCAAGGGCCGCAAGGTCGTGATCTTTGCCCTGCCCGGCGCCTATACGGGCGTGTGCAGCACCGCCCACGTGCCCAGCTTTGTCCGGACCAAGGACCAGTTCGATGCCAAGGGCGTGGACGAGATCATCTGCATCAGCGTGAACGACCCCTTCGTGATGAAAGCCTGGGGCGAAAGCACCGGGGCCGAGGCCGCGGGCATCACCTTTCTGGGCGATGCCGAGGCGGCGTTCACCAAGGCGATGGGTCGCGATTTCACCGCGCCGCCCGCGGGTCTGATCAACCGGTCCAAGCGTTATGCGATGGTGGTCGAGGACGGCACCGTGACCGTATTGCAGGAAGAGGAAAACCCCGGCGTTTGTGACGTGTCAGGCGGTGAGGCGCTGCTTGAGGCGATGTGATCCGCGCCATGTCAGGATGACGCAAAAGGCCCCCGATCCGGGGGCCTTTTTCAATTGGATCACTCTGCGGCCTGGACAATCGTCCGGGTGGGAAACGGGATGTCGACCCCGGCCGCATCCAGGGCTTCCTTCACCTTGCGCTTCATGTCGGCCTGGTACTGGAAGTAGACCGCGCTGTCGCACCAGACCCGCACCAGGAAATCGACCGAACTGTCGCCAAGGTTGTTCACCTGAATGAACGGCTCTGGGTCCGACCTGGACCGCTCGTCCGCCATGATCGTGTGACGGATGACATCCTCTGCCTGTTTGAGGTTCACGCCATAGCCCACGCCAAAGGTCCATTCGGCCCGGCGGGCGGGATAGACGGAGTAGTTGGTGATCACGTTGCCCCACACTTCGGAATTGGGGATGATCACCTGCACGTTGCCCAGATCGGCCAATTCGGTGAAGTTCAGCGTCACATCCTTGACCGTCCCCATCTTGCCCGCCACATCCACGAAATCCCCGATCTTGAGGGGACGGAACAGGATCAGCATCACACCTGCCGCCACGTTGGACAGTGTCCCTTGCAAGGCCAGGCCGATGGCGAGGCCCGCCGCACCCACCGCGGCCACGACGGACGTCGTCTGCACCCCGAATGTGTTCAGCACGATCAGGAACGTGAACCCCAGCACCACGTAGCGCAGGATCGAGCCCAGGAAGTTGAACAGCGTGTCGTCCAGATGTTTGCTGCGCAGCCCGATCCGCGTGACGCGGCGGCCCAGCCACGCGGCAATGATCCAGCCAACGATCAGGATCGTGATCGCAGCCAGCACAGAGCCCACGATCGAGGCCAGGAATTCCAGCGACAGGTAGTCGCCAAGCGTTTTGCCTTGCCACACTTCGGTGGCAAGCAGGTCGTTGATGTAATCCATGATCTAGCCCGCCAGACTGTCCAATTTGCGGGCCAATTTCACATCCAGCGTGCTGAGGCCGCCCACGTCATGTGTTGTCAGCGTCACCTCGACCCGCTTGTAGACATTGAACCATTCGGGGTGGTGGTCCCATTTTTCGGCCCAGATGGCGGCGCGTGTCATCCACGCGAACGCCTCTACGAAATCGGCGAATTCAAACGTCTTGTGGATGGCGTCGCGCCCGTCGGTCACGGCCCATCCGGTGGCCAGCAGCGGATCCAGCAGGGTGCCCCGCGTCTCATCGCTCAGCTTTTCGGTCATTCCTGTTCCTCGATCTGGACCTTCTTGAAAGGCCCGTAGTCCGTGAGAATTTCAATCTCCTCTTCCACCGCCTCACGCTCGGCTTCGAGGTAGCGGGCGACAGCATCGGCAAAGCCGGGGTCCCCGATCCAGTGCAGGCTGTGGGTCTGTGTCGGCAGATAGCCCCGCGCCAGCTTGTGTTCGCCCTGTGCCCCGGCCTCGACCCGCGCCAGCCCGTGCCGGATCGCGATGTCGATGGCCTGATAATAGCACAGCTCGAAATGCAGGCAGGGATGGTGTTCCGTACAGCCCCAGTACCGGCCATATAACGCCTGTGCGCCGAAAAAGTTCAGCGCACCGGCCACATAGCGCCCGTCCCGTTCCGCCAGCACCAGCGCCATGTCATCGGCCAGCGTCTCGTGCGCGATGTCGAAGAAGCGGCGAGTGAGGTAGGGTGTGCCCCATTTGCGCGCCCCGGTGTCCTGGTAGAAGTGCCAGAACGCGTCCCAGTGTTCGGGCCGCAGGTCATCGCCCGTCAGCACGTGGATGTCGCCGCCGAACTCCTGCGCCTGACGGCGTTCCTTGCGGATGTTCTTGCGCTTGCGGCTGGAGAGGGTTGCAAGGAAATCGTCGAACGTGCCGTATCCGTCGTTCAGCCAATGGAATTGTTGCGTGGCGCGCGGCATCAGGCCCAGAGCCGCGCCAAAGTCGCGCTCCGCTTCGGTGCAGAAGGTCACATGCAGGGAACTGAGGTTGTTGGTTTCGCCCAGTTGTACCGCGCCTGACATCAGGCCGCGCATCCCCAGTTCGGGAAAGTCGGGATGCGTCAGGAACCTGCGCCCGGTTGCAGGCGTGTGCGGCACCGCGATCTGCAGTTTGGGATAGTAACGGCCCCCGGCCCGCTCGAATGCGTGCGCCCAGTTGTGATCAAAGATGTATTCGCCCTGGCTGTGGTTCTTGGCGTACATCGGCGCGAACCCGATGGTCCGCCCACCTGCCACGGCCTGCAAGTATTGCGGCTGCCAGCCGGTGCCGGGCCCGACCGAATTGCTGTCTTCCAGCGCCTTCAGGAACCGGTGCGTTGTGAAGGGGTCATTTGGCCTGCCGCCCGCTGCTGCCTCGGGACAGGCGCAGGCATCCCATTCGGCCTCCGGGATCTCGGAAAGGCTTGGCACCACACGAATTTCTATTTCTTGCTCGGACACCTGAGGCCTTTTCTGCTCATCGTTCCAGAATGTGTGTCGCGCGGGCCAAGGTTCAACCGGGATGGGGCGCGCGGTAGCCTTCGAAGGTGATATTTTGCGCAATCTCGCGCGCCTGTGCCTCTTGCTGTGGCGACCGGACAGTCCAGCAGAGGATGTTTGCGCCCTGGGCTTTCAGCTCCGCCACGCGGGGGCGCGACAGGTCTGCGACCTCGTGGCTGATAAACGATGCGCCGACCCGGTCAAAATCGGGGATGCCGCGCAGGTGGTCGCGGGAGCTTTCGTTCAGTGGCCAGTCGCTTGCGGCATAGGAACTGGTGACGATGCCGCGCGGGATGCCGGGGCAGAGTTCCGCCATGCGCGCCACGCTGTGCGGGTTGAAGGACATGAGCGCCACGGGGCCTGTGTAGCCCGCCAGCGCGTCCGCCGTGGCCTGTTCCAGCGGGCCGATCCCCTCGCCCATGGCCCCGTCCTGGTCCTTGATCTCGATCAGCAGGGGGACCTGGCCCGCGACGAGGTGCAGGATTTCAGGCAGGGTCGGGATGCCTTCGTCCCCGCCCTTGAGCGGCGTTTCGGAAAGTGTCCCCGCGGGGACAACGCGCACCGGACCCGTACCATCGGCCAGCCGGTCAAGCGCGTAGTCGTGGAACACCATCGCCTGATTGTCGGCGCTGAGTTGCACGTCGATCTCGATCCCGTAGCCCTGGCTGATCGCGGCGCGGATGGCGGCGCGGCTGTTTTCGGGGCGACCATCGGTCACGTCGTGCAACGCCCGGTGCGCGAGCGGTGCGCCAAGGAAGGCGGCGGGCAGACGCGGGGTCATTTGATCTGGAAGATGCCTTCGATCTCGACTGCGACGCCCAGCGGCAAGGCGGCGGCCGACACCGCAGAGCGGCTGTGCCGCCCCGCGTCGCCCAACGCTTCGACAAGGAAGTCCGAGGCGCCGTTGATCACTTGGGGTTGGTTCGTGAAGTCAGCCGTCGAGTTCACAAAGCCCGTCAATTTGATCACCCTTGCAAGGCGGTCGATGTCCCCGCCACAGGCGGCCTTGACCTGCGCGAGAAGACTGATGGCGCAGGTTTTGGCGGCTGCGGCCCCGTCCTCGACCTCCATGTCCGCGCCCAGCTTGCCGGTGATCAGGCCATCCGGCCCGTTGGAAATCTGGCCCGAGACATAGACGATGTCGCCCACTTGCACGAAGGGCACGTAGTTGGCGGCGGGGGCTGGGGCGTCGGGCAGGGTCACGCCAAGCTCGGACAGGCGGGCTTCGATGGACATCGGGTTCTCCTTTGAACGGTTTGCGCGGACGCTAGACCGCCCGCGCGCGCCTGAAAAGGGCCGATGTCAGGATTCGCGGAACGCGCGGTTGAAGTAGTCGGCAACCGGCTTGACCAGGTAGGCCAGCGGCGAGCGGTCGGCGGTACGAATGAACGCCTCGACCGGCATGCCGGGGACCAGGACCTGGCCCTCGTTCAGCTTGTCGATCTCACCGGGGTTCAGGACAATTTCGGCCCGGTAGAAGCTGGCACCGATGTTTTCATCCTCGAACGCGTCGGCCGAGACTAGCGCCACCTCGCCCACCAATTCGGGTGTCGTGCGCTGATCCAACGCCGAAAACCGCAGGTTCACCGACTGCCCTGTCACGATCTGGTCGATATGGATCGGATCGACGCGCGCGGCGATCACAAGGGGGCGGTCCTGCGGGATCAGGAACAGCACCGGATCGGCGGCGCGCACGACCGAGCGCATGGTCTGGACCCGCATGTTGTAAACGATGCCCGACACGGGGGCGCGGATTTCCATCCGTTCGATATCTGTTAGCAGGGCCTGGCGCTGTTCGATCAATTCCAGTTCGCGCGTCCGCAGGTCGCGCAAGCGCGTGATCGCCTCTTCGCGCCGCCCCGAGGTGAGGCGGAGCACCTCGATTTCAATTTCGGTGATGCGCTGTTGGGACTGGGCCTTGGACGCGGCAAGTTCGCCGATCTGCCCATCCAGCGAGGCCTGTTGCCGTTGCAGGGCCAGCACGCCCGAGGCGGGCACAAGGCCCCTTTCAAACAGGCTTTCCTGAGCTTCAAGCTCCTGTTCGATCAATTCAAGCTGGCGCGCCATTGAGCGTTCCTGCGCCTCGATCCCCTTGATCTGGTTGCGCGTTTGCGCGGCGCGTTCGGCCAATTGTTCGGCCTGGCTGGCGATGGATTCGCGCCGGGCGTGGAACAGGTTTTCCTGACCCGTGATCAGTTCCCGCACATCCGGCCACGTGTCGGCCACGGCCAGAAGCGCGGGGTCAAAGGTGATCTCTTCCTTTTCGTCCCGTTCGGCCTCGAGCCTGCCGCGCCGGGCCATGAACTCGTAAAGCTGCCCTTCGACGATGGCGAGGCTGGACTGCATCTGTTTGACATCCAGCTGGATCAGCAGGTCGCCTGCCTGCACGCTGTCGCCCTCCTTCACCTCGATCTTGGAAACGATGCCCCCTGTCGAGTGCTGGACGATCTGCCGGTTCTGGTCGACCTCGATCCGGCCCGAGGCGATCACGGCGCCGGAGATTTCCGTCAGGGTGGCCCAGGCGACAAGCCCCCCCAGAAGGCCAAAAAGCCCAAAGAAGCCAAGGACAAGCGGCGTTTTTGCGGACCAGCGTTTGTCGCTCATGTCACACCTCCTGCGTTGGCGGGGGCCCGTTGGATCTGTTCGTGGTTCTTGACCATGGATTTCAGCACCTCATCCTTGGGTCCGAACGCCGTGCGTGCGCCGCCATCAATGACCAGCAGCAGGTCGCATTCCTGGATGGCGGCGGGCCGGTGCGCCATGATGATGACCGACCGGCCATCGGCCTTGGCGCTGCGAATGGCCTGGTTCAGCGCCTGCGTGCCTTCGTTGTCGAGGTTCGAGTTCGGTTCATCCAGCACCAGGATAACCGGATCGTCGTAAAGCGCGCGGGCAAGGCCGATGCGCTGGACCTGGCCCCCGGAGAGGCGTTGTTGCCCGGCGGTGATCCGGGTGTCGTAGCCGTCGGGCAATTCGAGGATCATCTTGTGGGCGTCGGCCTTTTGCGCGGCCGCCACGACCTTTTGATCATCCGGTGCCATCGACAGGCGAGCGATGTTTTCAGCGATCGTGCCGTCAAACAACTGCACACGTTGCGGCAGGTATCCGATGTGCTGGCCCAGCACATCCGCGGCGTATTGGTCCAATGCCGCCGAATCCAGGCGGATGGACCCGCCCGCAGGTCGCCAGACCCCGGTCAGGCATCGCGCCAGCGTGGACTTGCCCGCCCCCGAGGGGCCGATCACACCCATTGCATGGCCCGGCGGAAGATCGAAATTGAGGCTGCGCAACGCGGCCGCCTTTTCCCCCGGCGGCACGACCGTCAGGCTCTTGGCGACAAGCCGGGCCTTTGGTTTGGGCAGTTCGGTGCGCGTGGTGTCCGGGGCGACGGCACCCAGCAGATCCGCCAGCGCCGACCACCCCTTACTCGCCCGCTGCGCGACGGGCCATTGCGTCAGCATCAGTTCGACGGGCGCCAGCGCGCGGCCCAAAAGGATCGATCCCGCGATCATCGCGCCCGGTGTCATCTGGTTCTGAAGAACAAGGTAGGCGCCGACGCCCAGCATCGCGCTTTGCAAAAACAGGCGGAGCGTCTTGGTCAGCGACGTAAACCCGCCACCCACATCCGTTGCCTTGATCTGTTCATCAAGTGCCGTGCCGCGTGCCCGCTGCCAGCGATCAAAAGCTGCGCCGCGCATCCCCATGGCCTGCACCATCTCGGCCTCGATCCGCAATTGATCGGACATGGACGCCGCCACCTGACCGGCCTGACCGGCGCGCTGTTGCGGCAGACGCGACAACAGCTGGTTGGCCAGAGCAATCAGGATCAGCGTGCCGCCGCCAACCAGCGCCAGCACACCCAACCACGGGTGAAATATGAAGATCGCGGCTATAAAGATCGGCGTCCACGGCAGGTCGAAAAACGCCATCAGCACAGGCGAGGTCATGAACCTTTGGACGGCCTCAAGGTCGGCCAGACCGGTTTGTGTTTTCAGATCGGGCGCCACGGCCGATTTGCGCACCACCGCATCGAACACCCGGCGGTCGAGTTCGGACTGGAACCGGGCCCCGACGCGCGCCATGATCCGGCCCCGCGTAAAGTCGAGAATGCCCATGATGCCGTAAAGAAAGACCACCAGCAGCGACAGGGCGATCAGCGTCTCTTCGCTGCGGCTGCCCAAAACGCGGTCATAGACCTGAAGCATGTACATCGGCCCGGTCAGCATCAGCAGATTCGCAAACAGGCTGAACAGGCCCACGGCCCAATACAGTCCCCGGCTGTGACGGCGCACGGCACGCAGTTCGGCCAATCCGCGCTGTGTGAGTTCGTTTTGCATCGGCATGACTTCGCTTGTTTTCTGCTCAGTTTGTGTTTTTCCCACGATGGCGTATTTTGCCTGTCGCGCAAGTGCCACATGTACAAGGTTCCACCTGCGGCGCTATGGGCATTTAGAATTACCGCATTAATTACGTACCAAGAATATCCAGTGGGGATTTGCATTGTCTCTTTTTTGTCGCGTTCGGCGCGCTGTCGTTCTTTTGTTTGCCGTCGGATCGGTTGCCGCATGTGCTGCGTCGGGCCCGGCAGGTGTGCAGCCTGATGGCATAAATGACCCCTACGAGACGCAGAACCGTCGCGTGCATGCCTTCAACCGGGGGCTGGACCGCGCGATCGTGCGGCCGGCGGCCATCGGCTACTCCAGCGTGCTGCCGGACGAGATCGAGGACAGCGTCGGCAACTTTGCCCGCAATCTGGGCGAACCGTCCGTGGTGGTGAACAGCCTGTTGCAGGGCGATCTGCAAGGTGCAGGCATTTCCACCGTGCGCTTTGTCACCAATTCGGTGCTGGGCATCTTTGGCCTGTTTGACGTCGCCACCGATTTCCGGCTGCCGCAGCACGACACCGACTTTGGCGAGACATTGTTTGTTTGGGGCGTGGGTGAAGGTGCGTATCTGGAGTTGCCCGTTCTGGGCCCGTCGACATCCCGCAGGGCCACAGGGATGGTGGTGGACCTGTTCACCAATCCGCTCAGCTATGTGGTGGACAGTCCCGAGCGGTATTACGGCACCGTCGCGGCGGCGGCTTCCGGCCTATCGCGCCGCGGGCGGTTTTCCGACACTGTCGATTCCATCCTATATGAAAGCGCCGACAGCTATGCACAGGCGCGCCTGATCTGGTTGCAGAACCGCCGCTTCGAGTTGGGTGACACAGGTGCAGCCGCTGACATTGACCCGTTTGCCTTGGATACCGAGGGGTTCTGATCATGACCATGTACCGCCGCCATTTCATCGCCGCAGCAAGTGCCGCCGCCATGCTGCCCGCCCTGCCCGCCTTTGCGCTGGACGAAGCGGGGGCCGAGCGGCTGATCAATGCGCTTGTGGGTGACATCAACGGCGTCATCGCTTCGGGCAGGAGCGAAAGCGCGATGTTCCGCGATTTCGAGCGTATCTTTGCCCGCTACAGCGACACGTCCTATATCGCGGCCTACGCGATGGGAGTTGACGGGCGACGTGCCAGCAACGCGCAGAAGCGTGCGTTTTCCGATGCGTTCCAGGGCTACATCGCCCGGAAATATGGCCGCCGGTTCCGCGAGTTCATCGGTGGGCGGCTTGAGGTCAAGGGCGTGCGCAAGGTCAAGAACTGGTTCGAAGTGGAAACCACGGCCTTCCTGCGGGGCGAGTCGCCCTTTGCCGTGACCTTCCATGTGTCCAACCGGTCGGGGCGCGATCTGTTCTTCAACATGTTCATCGAAGGTGTGAACCTGCTGCTGACCGAACGGACAGAGATCGGCGCGCTGATCGACCGCAATGGCGGCGACATCGACACGATGATTTCGCAACTGCGCGGTCTGGGCTGAGCGCCCTAGCGGCTTTCCCCGGGGATGCGGTCATTCGGACGGGTCGGGCCGCTGCCGCCGCCCAGGATGTCCCGCACCAGCATTTCAATCAGCCCTTCGGTCGTGCGGGGAATGTCGCGCTGTTGCGATGGTGCCGGATCAGGCCGTGATGCGCCCACAGGCGCCTGCATGGGAAGCGGACGCGCCGGGACGCCCTCGTGCACCCGGATCATGGTTTCGCGCCAGATCTCGGCCGGCAGCCCGCCGCCGGTCACGCCTGTCAGGGGCGTGTTGTCATCATAACCCATCCACACCCCGGCCACGTAATCCGCGGTAAACCCCACAAACCACGCGTCCCGCGCGGCTTGTGTCGTGCCGGTCTTGCCCGCGATTTCACGCCCTTCGAACTGCGCCCGGGCGCCGGTCCCCTGGCTGACAACCTGTTCCATCATCCAGATCAGCTGGGCGGCGGCCTCGTCCCGGATCACCCGTTCGCCAATGCCGCCACCGGTGCCCATCAGCGGTTCGCTGTCGCCTTGCAGACGCAGGTCAACAAGGCCATAGGGCGTCACCGACGAGCCACCGTTCAGGATGCCGGCATAGGCCCCGGTCATGTCCAGGAGCGTGCTTTCGGATGCACCCAGCGCCAGCGCCGGCCCGTCGGCCATTTCGTTGTCGATGCCAAAGTCGGTGGCCACGCGGCGCACCAGTTCGCGCCCCACGCTTTCGGACACTTTGACCGCCGGGATGTTCAGCGACTGGGCCAGCGCCTGCGTCAGCGTCACCCGGCCCGAATAGGTGTTGGTGTAATTGCGCGGTGACCACGGCCCAGACCCGGGGATGTCGATCGTCATCGGTGCGTCCTCGACCGTGTCGAGCGGGGAATAGCCCAGTTCCAGTGCTGCCGCGTAGACAAAGGGTTTAAAGGCCGAGCCGGTTTGCCGTTCCGCCTGGATCGCGCGGTTGAACACGCCGGCGACGCGCGTTTCGCGCCCACCCACCATGGCCCGGACAGCGCCATCCGCGCTCATCACCACGATGGCGGCCTGCGCCTTGGACCCTTCGCGCACCTTGGTTTCGAACACCTGTTGCAGTGCCTCTTCGGCCGCGCGTTGCAGGCGCTGGTCCAGCGTGGTGCGGATGATCACGTCTTCGGTTGTGTTGCGGGTGAAAAACTCGGGGCCGGTCGACATGACCCAATCGGCAAAGTAGCCGCCCGCCTTGCGCCGGGCCGCGGGGGACAGGGTTGCCGGGTCTTGCTGCCACTGGGCCACTTCGGCGCTGGACAGGAATCCCTGTTCGCCCATCAGGCGCAGGACGGTCGCCGCGCGATCCTGCGAACGTTGCAGATCGGATGTCGGCGCCAGCCGGGACGGCGCGGTCAACAGCCCAGCGATCATCGCGCCTTCGGCCGGGGTCAGCGTCGCGGCAGGCTTGCCGAAATAGCGCTGTGCCGCCGCCTCGGCCCCGTAGGCGCCTGCGCCCATATAGGCCCGGTTCAGGTAGATCGAAAGGATTTCGTCCTTGGAATACTTGGCCTCCATCGCCATGGCATAGATGGCTTCCTTGGCCTTGCGCTGCAGCGAGCCACGGCGGCAGTCCGCGACATAGGCGGCTTCGGACTCCCAGTCCCGCGGATCGTATTCGACGCCAAGGCACAGCAGCTTGGCGGTCTGCTGCGTGATGGTCGAGCCGCCATGCCCCTGCAACGGTCCGCGCCCTTCGCGCATGTTGATGCGCACCGCACTGGCGACGCCACGCGGGCTGACGCCGAAATGCCGGTAGAACCGTTTGTCTTCGGTGGCGATCACGGCGTTCTTGAGGCCGGGGGACACGGTCCCCGCCATCACGGCACCGCCAAACTGGTCCCCGCGCCAGGCAAAGCGGGCGCCTTCGCGGTCCAGCAATGTGACCGAACCCCGGGCCCGCCCGTCGAGCAATTCGTTCACATCGGGCAGGGTTGTCCAGAAATAGCCGACCGCCAGCGCAATGGCCGCCGTCACCGTCAGGCCGACGCGCCAGGTGATCCACCAGACCAGCCGCACCACCCAGCGGACCAGGCGCACGAATATGTTGCGCGACGGCTTTTTCGCCGGAGCCTTGCGGCGTTTGACGGTCTTTTTGCGCGTGGCGGGCCTGGCCGCCTTCTTCGGGTAGCGACGATCGGCCACCAAGGGGCGCTTGCCCTTTCTTGAATCACTCATTGTCGACCCCTGCCCGGCCTTTTGTTTGCGCCAGCTTATCCGGTTTGATCCCTTTTGCCACGCCCCGCAGTGTCGCGGCGGCGGATTCTGATTCGTCTATTTTTTACGCACATATACCGATTTGCGCATTTTTTATGCACAGGCCGCGACATCGGTGGCAGGAATTGCGGGTCGGACGTTGGCCGCCCCATTCGTTTGCACTCTTTTCCCACACGTATTGCAGGACAACCTGCCAACGTAAGGGGACATGTGGTGAAACTCATCATTGCAACGATCAAGCCGTTCAAGCTGGAGGAGGTTCGCGAAGCGCTGACCGAGGCCGGTGTGCGCGGCATGATGGTCACGGAAATCAAGGGCTTCGGTTCGCAATCGGGCCATACTGAAATCTATCGCGGCGCGGAATACGCGGTGAATTTCGTGCCCAAGGTCAAGATCGAGATCGTGGTTGCCGCCTCAATGGCCGACCAGATCGTCGAGACCATCACGAAAACGGCCCAGACGGGCAAGATCGGGGACGGCAAGATCTTTGTCCTGGACGTCCAACAGGCCGTGCGCGTCCGCACCGGCGAAACGAACGAAGACGCTATCTGAGCGCTCCAACCTAGGGAAAAACGGAACAATGAAACTCACGAAATCTCTTGTTGTTGGTGCAGGCCTGACAGCCTTGCCGACGCTGGCATTGGCGCAAGACGCCGCCCCGGGCTTTGACGAGATCGGCCCCTACATCATGACCACGCTGCTGTTCCTTGTGGGCGGCTTTCTGGTGTTCTGGATGGCCGCCGGCTTTGCCATGCTGGAAGCGGGCCTGGTGCGGTCCAAGAACGTGGCGATGCAGTTGACCAAAAACATCGCGCTCTTTTCCATCGCGGCGATCATGTACTGGCTGGTTGGCTTCAACCTCATGTATCCGGGCGAATTCAACGGCTACTTCGCCCCGAACTTTGTCCCCACCGTGCTTGAGCCGGTAGGTCTGGCCGCTGCTGACGCGTCGCTGGATTATGCCTCTGTCGCGTCCGACTTCTTCTTCCAGTTGATGTTCGTGGCCGCGACCGCTTCCATCGTGTCCGGCGCGCTGGCGGAACGGATCAAGCTGTGGCCCTTCCTGATCTTTGTCGTCGTTCTGACCGGCATCCTGTACCCGATTACCGGTTCGTGGAAATGGGGCGGTGGCTGGCTCGACACGTTGGGCTTTTCCGACTTTGCCGGCTCGACCATCGTGCACTCGGTCGGTGGCTGGGCCGCGTTGGCTGGTGCCATCGTGCTGGGTCCGCGGATTGGCAAGTACAAGGATGGCCGGACCGTGCCGATGCCCGGTTCGAACCTGGCCCTTGCAACACTGGGTACGTTCATCCTGTGGCTGGGTTGGTTCGGCTTCAACGGTGGGTCGCAGCTGGCGGCTGGTACCGTGGGCGACATCACAGACGTGGGCCGCATCTTTGCCAACACCAACATGGCGGCCGCTGCGGGTGCCGTGACCGCGCTGATCCTGACCCAGATCCTGTACCGCAAGCCCGACCTCACCATGGTGTTGAACGGCGCGCTGGCGGGCCTGGTGTCCATCACCGCCGAACCTCTGGCCCCGTCGCTGTTCGGTGCGCTGCTGGTCGGTGCCGTAGGTGGCGTGATCGTGGTCTTCACCGTGCCGCTGCTGGACAAGCTGAAGATCGACGACGTGGTTGGTGCGATCCCGGTTCACCTGTTCGCAGGCATCTGGGGCACGATTGCCGTGGCCTTCTCGGGTTCGGCCACCATCGGCGCGCAGATAACCGGCATCATCGCCTACGGCGTGTTCACCTTCGTCGCGTCGCTGATCCTGTGGTTCATCCTCAAGGCCGTCATGGGTATCCGTGTCAGCGAGGAAGCAGAGATCACTGGTCTCGACATGTCGGAACTGGGCATGGAAGCCTATCCGGATTTCTCAAAAGGCTGAGGTTCCTTCCCCTCAGACGAGAGAACCGACTGGCCGGGCGTTCGCGCCCGGTCTTTTTTTCGGGTCCCAACGACAAAAGCCCGGCGCTGGATGCGACCGGGCTCTTGCATATTTGGAGAACAATGAAGGGTCAGACGCCCGCTTTGACAATGGCGTCTGCCAGCACCGGGATGGTCTGAGCGTTGAGGCCCGCAATGTTCATGCGGCTGTCGCCGACCATGTAGATGCCGCTGTCGTCGCGCATCTTCACGACCGCGTCGGGTGCGGCACCAAGGCGCGAGAACATCCCGCGGTGCTGCGCCAGAAAGCCGAAGCGGTTGGAGCCGGAGCGCTGCTCCAGTTCCCTGGCAAGCTGTTCGCGCAAACCCAGCATGCCCGTGCGCATCTCTTCCAGTTCCGCCTGCCAGTCGGCACGCAGGGCGTCGTCGTTCAGGATCATCGTCACCAGCCGCGCGCCGTGATCGGGCGGAAAGCTGTAATTCTGGCGGTTGAGGAAGTTGAGCGTGCCTTGGGCAATCGTCTTGTCCGTGCCGCCCGCCACGAGCATCAGGATGCCGGTGCGTTCGCGGTAGATGCCGAAGTTTTTCGAGCAGCTGGCCGCGATCAGGCATTCGGGGACGGCTGCGGCAACCTTGCGTGTGCCTGACGCATCCGCGTCGAGCCCGTCGCCGAATCCCTGGTACGCAATGTCGATCATGGGCGTGGCCCCGGTGTCGTGCAGTACCTTGATCACCTCGTCCCATTGCGGATCCGTCAGGTTGGCGCCCGTCGGATTGTGGCAGCAGCCATGCAGCAGGATCAGGTCACCCTTCCGGGCCTGTTTCAGATCAGCGATCATGCCGTCGAAATCGACGCCCCGGGTTTCATCATCAAAATACCGGTACATGACCTTTTCCATGCCCAGATAGTCGAGGATCGACACGTGGTTGGGCCATGTCGGGTTCGACACGAACACGCGCCCGCCGGGACTGGCCATTTTGGCCAGTTCAAAGGCCTGGCGCACGGCCCCGGTGCCACCGGGTGTCGCGACCGAGTTGACGGCGGCACGCGGCACCGCGTCCGCCAGCACCAGCTTGACCATCGCATCGTTGAAATCCGGCGCACCGGCAAGGCCCACATAGGTCTTGGTCGTCTCTGCGTGCCAAAGCTGTTCTTCGGCCGTCTTGATGGCCCGCATGATCGGTGTGTTGCCCGATGCATCCTTGTAGACGCCAACGCCCAGGTCGACTTTGCTGTCGCGCGGATCGTCGCGATACATCTGCATCAGCATCAGGATGCCGTCGGGTTTCTGGGCTTGAAGATGGTCGAACATCAGGCGTCTCCGGTTGCGACAGGGACCATGGGCGACATGCCCCATTCGGCCCAGCTGCCGTCGTAAAGGGACCATTGGTCATGGCCCATGCGGTCCAGGGCCAGCGCGAGGATCGCGGCGGTGATGCCCGACCCGCAGCTGGTGATGATGGGTTTGGCGAGGTCGACGCCTGCCGCTTCGAAGACGGCGCGGGTTTCGTCAGGTGTCTTCATCGTCTTGTCGGCATTGAGCAGCGTGTCGTAGGGCACGTTGCGCGCGCCCGGGATGTGGCCCGGACGCATGCCTTCGCGCGGTTCGGGCGCTTCGCCCTTGAACCGTCCGGCGGCCCGCGCATCGACCACCTGGATCGAACCGAGCTTGGACGCCTGGCTGACTTGTGTGACATCGCGGACCAGATGGTTCTGGAACCGGGCCGTCAGGTGCCGGTCCTTGATGATCGGTGGCATGTCTTCAACCGGGTGCCCGTCGGCCTGCCACTTGGGCAAGCCACCGTCCAGTACAGCCACATCGCGGTGCCCCATCAAGCGAAAGAGCCACCACACGCGGGCCGCACTGAGCAGACCGGCCCCGTCATAGACCACGACCTGGTGTCCGTCACCCACACCCATGGCCCGCATGCGGGACATGAACTTTTCCGGTGGAGGCGCCATGTGCGGCAGGTCCGACCGTGCGTCGCTGATGTCGTCGATATCGAAGAACCGCGCGCCGGGAATGTGGGCCGCATCGAATTCTTCGCGCGCATTCCGCCCAAGCTCGGGCAGGTACCAGGACGCGTCCAGCACCCGCAGGTCCGGATCCTTGAGATGCGCGGCCAGCCAGTCCGTCGATACAAGTGTTCTGGGATCGTCTGACATGGGTGAGTCCCTTGGGTCTGCAAAAACGCCTTTGCCTAACGCCAGAGGGACGCCCGTGCAAGATCAGTCTTACTTGCCCAGTTGCTTGCGCAGCAGGCCCACGATGGCCAGAACCGCCCCGCCGCCGATGCCGCCACCCAAGACCTGGCTGAGAATACCGGCCAGATCCATGCCACCCCCTGCATGCGCGCCGATCATGGACAGGACCGTGCCGCCCAGCCCGCCACCGACAATCCCGCTGAGCGAGTTGATCAAGACGCCTTGGTTGAGGTTTTTGAGCAGGCTGCCCGCAACGTTGCCGCCAACCGCGCCGGACAACAGACCAATGATAAGTTCCATAGCTTCCCATCCACAGGGGCGTATCACTGGCCGGCCCTGCCCCCGTCCGGTACCGGCGACACGACCCTAGCCCGCCGACCATACGGAGGTGCAGGGGAAAGACCGCAGGCATTTCCCACCGGCTGATGTCAGCCGCGTTCCTTGAGAAGGCGCTGTTTCTGGCGGTTCCAGTCGCGTTTTGCGGATGTATCGCGCTTGTCGTGCAGCTTTTTGCCCTTGGCGATGCCGATCTTCAGCTTCGCCATGCCCTTGTGGTTGAAATAGAGGACGATGGGCACCAGCGTCATGCCCTTGCGCTGGGTCGCATTCCACAGGTTCGCCAATTCCTTGCGCGAGACCAGCAATTTGCGGGGGCGGCGTTCGTCATGTTTAAAGGACTTGGCCTGATCGTAGGGCGCGATGTAGCTGTTGATCAGCCACAATTCGCCATTGTCCACATGCGCATAGCTTTCGGCGATGTTGGCGCCGCCCGCGCGCAGGGACTTGACCTCGGACCCTTCCAGCACGATGCCGCATTCAAGGTCATCCTCGATCGCGTAGTCAAAGCGCGCGCGCCGGTTTTCGGCGGCCACCTTGTAGTTGGGGTCTGATTTACCTTGGGCCATGGTGGGTGGATGTAGGCGGTTGACGGTGGGCAGGCAAGAGGGCTGCGTGGTTCATGGAATCTTGGCAAATGCGCAGGTACTGTCCGCGCGGGGGCGATTCAGGAGTTTGGACATGCGTGTTTGGATGATCTTGGTGGCATGCCTTGGCCTTCTGGCATGTACAGAGCCGGTTCCGTCCTCCGGCAGCGCCCGGATCATTGCAACCGGCGACAGCATGCTGGCGTGGAACGCGGCCTCGAACCGGTCGGTGGCCGATGTGCTGGAACAACGCCTGGGCACCGCCGTGGTGGACCGGTCCGTATCGGGGGCACGCTACCACTATGTCTTGCCTGTCAGTGGCAGCCTGGGCCTGCGGATCGGGGCGCAATATGTGCCGGGAACATGGGACTGGGCAGTCATGAACGGCGGCGGCAATGACCTGTGGCTGGGGTGCGGCTGCCGCAAATGTGAGGCACAGCTGGACCGGCTGATTTCCGAAGATGGTCGCAGCGGCACTGTGGCGGATGCGGTGCGGCGCGTGCGGGGGGACGGGGCCAGGGTGATCTATGTCGGATATCTGCGAACACCGGGTGTGCCGTCCATGATCGATCACTGCCGCGCGTGGGGCGACGCCTACGAGGCGCGGTTGATGCGCATGGCGGCGCGAGATGACGGTGTCACCTTTGTGTCGGTGGCCGATCTCGTGCCAAACGGCGACCGCAGTTTTCACGACGTGGACCGGATACACCCATCACCCAAGGGCAGCGCAGCGATTGCGGCCCGGATTGCGGCGGTGATGAAGTAGCCGCGCCCGCCGATCTGTCGCGCGATTGGCTGCGAAAACGTCCCGTATCCGCACAATAGTGTCGCCGCGCGTATTCCATGGCAGCCGCGCGACCTTAAATCGGTTTTGCACGTTTCAGCGTCGGACTGACCGCCCCGATCTGCAGGCGCCGCCCGCGGCAGCCCGGTGTCACGTGTGATCAAGCAATGTGAAAGCATGGTACCTTGGACAAACGCCTGATTGTGGAATTCGCGCCCGGCGTCGCCTTTGTGCTGGGCGATGCGCTGGGGGGCATTTTCCTTGGCTCCGCATGTGCTGCATGTGCGACGGTCGTCGCAATTGCAGTGCGGTGGCGGTGGGACAAAAGCCTGCCGTGGCTGGCCATCTCGATCTTTGCCCTGACGGCCGTCCTGGTGACGGTGGGGTTCTTCTTCAACGATACCACCTTCGTCAAGATCAGCACGACCGTCGGATCGCTGGCCTTTGCCGTCATCTTGGGCGTCGGCCTGTTTTTCAAGCCCAGCCTGGTCGAACGGACGCTGGGTTACAAGCTGCAGCTGACGGCTCAGGGGTGGCTGATCATGAACCTTGCGTGGATCGCCGTCACGCTGCTGCGCGCCGCAGCCAACGAAGTGGTCTGGCGCAACGCGTCTGACCAGGTGTGGGTTCTGTATAACGGTTTTGCGACTTTGCCTGGTTCGGACTGTTCTTTGTGGTCACCTGGGCGGTCGCCTGGGAATACTGGAACGGCCCAGAGGACGACGGCGCCTAGCCACTTGCACGCTGCCGGTGCCATGGCGGGATTTGGCTGGTGGCGCGCCCCTGTTTCGGCTGTCAGGTGCCGCACAACCGCTCTGCTCTGGCATAGAGATTTTCCGTTCCGACATTGTGGTCATGGCAAACAAGACCGGAGCAGAACGATGATCGGGTTGAGATTTGAAGGAGATGTGCCGACGACCCGGCGGGCCGTCTTCGAACGTGCGGCAAGGCGCTGGGACGGGGTCGTGCAAACGGCCTTCCCCCCGGTCCAGCTTGAGGGTCAGACCGTTGCCGGGGTGCGTATTGACGTGTCCGTGCGCCCCTTGGACGGCGCAAATGGGGTGCTTGGGCAGGCCGGGCCGTCCATTCTGCGGCCGGATACGGGCCTGCCCGTCGCCGGTATCATGGAGTTTGATCAGGCAGATGCTCAGGCGCTGGAATCCGCAAACAGATTTGAGGACGTCGTTCTGCACGAGATGGCCCATGTGCTGGGCTTTGGCACGCTTTGGGAGCGCAACGGGTTGATTGCGGGCGCGGGCACGATGGACCCGCGTTTTGTGGGCCCATCGGCGGCACGGGAGTTTGCAGCACTTGATCCGTCCGGCGGCGCGGCTGTGCCCGTGGCCAATACCGGTGGGCCGGGCACGCGGGAAGGCCACTGGCGTGAGTTGGTGTTCGGCAATGAGTTGATGACCGGGTTTTTGTCCGGTGATGTGCGCCCGCTCAGCCGCCTGACACTTGGATCGTTCGAAGACCTTGGCTATTCCGTGAACTACGGCGCAGCGGACGCTTTTGCTCTGCCGAGTTTCCGAGAATTGGCGTTGATGGGGATCACCGAAGCCGTGCGCATATGTGATCTGTGCCGGATGGGTCGGCCAGACCCAGTTGTGTTGGGGCAATAGCCGCCTCAGTCACCCAGCTTCTTATGCACCTCGTCCAGATCGATCTCTCCGATCGGCATCTTGTTTGACGGGTCTTCGAAGTCGTATTTGAACACTTCGAAATCGCGTTTGTAGATTTCATAGACCAGGTGCATCGACAGGTCGTCAAAGTAGTCCTCGACCGGGTGGGCGCGTTTGGGGCCGTGCCCTTCGCTTTCGTTGAAGCGCGGGATGCCTGCGATATCAACAGCGTGGGGCGTTTCGACCGCCTGCATCACGGCTTCCATGCCTTCGTTGAATTTCTCGGTCCAGATGATCTTGTCATAGCGGCCGCCGTTCACGATGAAGGTGGACACATGGCCAGACATGGCGGACCAGTGAATGTCAGGCTCCATCGGGCGACGCCAGCGGATGGTGTCACGGGCAAACAGCAGGAAGCGGCGGAACGACTTGATCTGGTCAAAGTCCTGCTTGCCGTCGTCGCCGCCCACTTCGATCCCGTATTTCTGGATCAGCAGCGGCACCAGGTTGCCGCGATACCGTTTGCCGTTGCGCTGGATGCCACAGATCTTGTCAAAGAAGGACGACAGGATGCGGGTGTACGGGTTGCGGACGCAGGTAAAGGAATAGGACCCGTGCGTCTTTACAGTGTCGGTGATGATCGGCTGGCTCGCCTCAAGCGCCCATTTGTGCATGCCCCCCTGGGCATCATGGATATCGCCATCAAAGAACGTGCCATGATCCGAGTAGAACATGATTTGCCCGATGGTCGAGCAGGCACACTTGGGCACCACGCGATACACCACGCTTTCACTTTCCGTCATCCAGGTGCCGGGGAACCCCATACCACTCGCCCTTTTCACTAGTTGCGAACCTTGTCGTTCGCCTTGTGGCGCAAAAAAGCAAAGAAATCCTGTTTATTCAATCTCTCCTTAGCTTTATCACCGTAAACAATCATACGCTAAGAGGCAGTAAAGTTTCCTGAATGGCAAAAATCGCCTACATCCTGCTGTGTCACAAGGATCCGGATGCCATCATCAAGCAGGCGGAACGGTTGACGGCTGCGGGCGACTACATGTCCATCCATTTCGACGCGCGTGCAAATGCAACCCACTTTGCCCAGATCCGCAAGGCGTTGAAGGACAATCCGAACGTCACCTTTGCCCATCGGCGCATCCGGTGTGGCTGGGGCGAATGGAGCCTGGTGCAAGCCACCCTCTACGCAGTGGAAAGCGCAGTCGACGCGTTTCCACGGGCCACCCATTTCTACATGTTGTCCGGCGATTGCATGGCAATCAAGTCGGCCGAGTACACGCATCGGTTCCTTGACGACAATGACGCCGATTTCATTGAAAGCTTCGACTATTTCGAAAGCGACTGGATCAAGACGGGCATGAAGGAAGAGCGGTTGATCTACCGCCATTTCTTTAACGAACGCACGCAGAAATGGCGGTTCTACACCAGCTACCACCTACAGCAACGCTTTGGTTTCAAACGCGAAATTCCTGCCGATATCCAGGTGCAGATCGGCAGCCAATGGTGGTGCCTGCGCCGCCGCACCATCGAATGGGTTCTGGATTTCACCCGCCAGCGCAAGGACGTGATGCGCTTTTTCCGCACCACGTGGATCCCGGACGAGACGTTTTTTCAGACGATCGTGCGCCACGTCGTGCCCGAAGAAGAAATCCGCACCCGGACCCTCACGTTCCTGATGTTCACCGACTACGGCATGCCGGTCACGTTTTACGATGATCACTATGACCTGTTGCTCAGCCAGGATTTCCTGTTCGCCCGCAAGATCAGCGCGGAGGCGAACGACCTGAAACGCCGTCTGGGCCTGCTTTATGCGGCCGAGAACGTGTCGTTCCAGATTTCCAACGAAGGCGCCAGCCTGTTCAAGTTCCTGACCGGGCGGGGCCGCATCGGGCGTCGTTTTGCAACCCGGTTCTGGGAAACCGAAAGCACGCTGGGGCGCAATCGCGAGCTGCTGATCATCATCTGCAAGAAGTGGCATGTGGCCAAGCGCCTGCTGGAACGCATCCGGGTAATGACCAACGTGCCCGCCATCGAATACCTGTTCAACGAAGAACACACGCCCCTGCCCGATCTGGGCGGCATCCAGACGACGCTGGAAAAGCGCACGCGCCACCGCCGGGCCCTGATGCGCATGTTGTTTGACTATTTCGACACCGACCGCCTGATCGTGTGCATGGACCCCGGCAACCTGGACCTGTTGCAGGATTTTGCCGGCGACCGGTCGGTTACCCGGATGTTGGAAATCCAATGCGCGTTCTCGGATGAGTACCTGATCGGGCACGCCATGCGCGTCGGCCTGGCAGGTGAACAAACCAGCCAGGAAACGCTGGAACGCCTGCTGCCCACGATCCGCAACGACATGACATTTGAATCCGACCGCATCAGGGATGCGGATTTCGAGCATCTGCACCGGATCGAGGAAGTCGCCGACCTGGACGCAAATGCGGACGCGCTGTCGAGGTTTCTGAGCGTGCCTCCGGAAAAGGCGCGCGAGATTGCATCGGTCGACTACCTCTTTGCTGATTGATGGGCTTTGTGGTCGCGCCGTGGCGCGTTCCGCTCTATGGACCCTGCCATGACATCCGATCCCGACGCCCCTATTTTTGCCATCACCCTGCCGGGCATGGAACAATCGCTCGCCGATGAAGCGCGGCAGTTCGGCTTTGACGTGGCAGAGGTGACCGCTGGCGGCGTCAGCCTGCGTGGCGGTTGGCCCGAAGTCTGGCGCGCCAACCTGGAATTGCGCGGGGCCACGCGGGTGCTGTGGCGCATGGGGTCCTTCATGGCCTTTCATCTTGCACAGCTGGACAAGCGGGCGCGCAAGTTTGCGTGGACCGATGTCCTGCGCACGGACGTACCGGTGCGGGTCGAGGTCGCCACCTCGCGCAAGTCCAAGATCTATCACGCCGGTGCCGCGACCAAACGGATCGAAGCGGCCTTGGTGGAAAGCGCGGGCATTCCCGTCGCGGCGGATGCACCTGTGACACTGAAGGTGCGCATCGACGACAATCGCGTGACGATAAGCGTCGACACGTCAGGAGAGCCGCTGCACAAGCGGGGCCACAAGGAAGCGGTCGGCAAAGCCCCCATGCGCGAAACCCTTGCCGCCCTGTTCCTGCGACACTGCGGGTTTGACGGGACTCAGCCGGTCTTTGACCCCATGTGCGGGTCGGGGACGTTTGTGATCGAAGCGGCGGAACTGGCTGCGGGGTTGCAGGCAGGGCGGGCGCGCAACTTCGCGTTCGAACAGTTCGAGGGGTTTGATCCCGGCGGGCTCGCCGAGCGGCGCACAACCGAACGGCGAAGTGCACCAAAGGTGCGCCTTACAGGCTCGGACCGGGATCAGGGTGTGATTGCCATGGCCCAGGCCAACGCCGCGCGGGCGGGTGTCCAAGACCTTGTACGCTTTCAGCAGGGCAATGCCGGGGACATCACGCCGCCCGAAGGTCCCCCCGGTCTGGTGATCGTCAACCCGCCTTACGGTGCGCGCATCGGCAACAAGAAGGCGCTCTATCCCGTCTATGGCCGCCTGGGACAGGTGCTGGCCAAGCGGTTCTCGGGCTGGCGTGTGGGCATCGTCACGAGCGAGGCATCGCTGGCAAAGGCCACCGGTCTGCCGTTCTTGCCCGAAGGGCCCGGCATCGCCCATGGCGGGTTGCGCGTCAGGCTCTGGCGCACCGACGCCTTGCCGTGATGCGGCCACGGCGGATCAGGATCCGCCTTGAGACCACCCGCTGTGCCTGCGTCCATCGTACGGCGGCGGTGTCCTCCGCCCTATTTCGATTTCCACGTGGCAAGCCAGCGCCGGATGCGCCCACGTCGTTCTGACACGGCGTCACCCGCAGCTTCCCAGCTGTCCTGCATCTCTTCCAGCCTGGGGTCGATGCGGGCCCGGCGGAACCTGCGCCAGCGCACCCAGATCGCGTAGACAATGGCCGCCAGTGTCCCAAGGATCAGGATGTTGACCCACGGGATGCCCTTGGATGCATCCGGCCCCTCGACCTGGCGGATGGAAATTGCGTTGGGGAAAATCGTCAGGAATTCGTTCCGCCAGCCGTAATGCGTGATCACGTACCATTCCGGCGCGGCGCGGGTCGACACGGAATCCGCCGCCTCGGTATACAGGTTCGACGTGTCGAACTTGAAATAGGGCGGCCAGCTCCAGCCTGTGTCCTCGTTCCGGTAAACCATGGGTTTGCCGTTCGCGCGCACGGTCTGGATAAACTGCACATCCCGGTTGATCAGCCCATCGGACTGGGTGTCGGGCCGCGACCAGAACATGCGTGTCCAGTCCCCCAGCTCCTGCCGTTCTTCGTAAGTGTTCACGATCCGCACGATGTCGCGCTGCGGCAGCGTATAGTGCAGGGCCGCGCCGACCGCGACCCAGAAAGTGATCAGGATGATCCAACCGATGTAACGCATGACGGCCCCTTTCAGGCGAAATTCACAAGATAGATGATCAGGCACACAAGGGCCATGGGCACGATATAGACCCCAAGGATCAGCTTGCGCCGCAGCGACCCGTCATAATCGGCAAGCCCGTGCTTGACATAGGCCTCGCGCGGGCCGGGTTTGTCGCCCGCATCCCATTCGGCTTCCAACCGGTCGCGCGCCCGCGCGCGCGAATAGAACGACAGCGAGATGTAGATCACCGTCAACACCACGAAGGCGATCAGAAACAGTCTGGCAACCGCCATATCCCTACCTCCTTACCGCGCCCCAGGGACCCACGCGCGCAATCAGGTCACGGGGTTTGGGATCAGGGTCCATTGGGGCGTCATGCCCGAACAGCGCTTGCCGCGCGCCCACCTTGTCGGCCTTGTACTCGGCTTCGAGATACTGCGCGACATATTCCTTTTTCGCTTCGGGCCAGGTGGCGTAGGCGGCGTAGAACGCCTGTTTGTGACAGATAAAAAGCTGGCGCGCGTCACGCGGGCACAGCTGGGCCAGCAGCATGTTGACAAGGTCGGCATCGGGCGTGTCGGCCGCACGCAACGTGTAAAAATAGGCGGGATGTTCGGAACTGATCCGGGGCCACTTGCCCCCGTGCTCGGCCCAGTTGACCAGTTCGGCCAACGTGTGGAATTCGCCCGGCAGCAGGTGCGCATGGTGCCGGGCCAGCATCCGCATGTCGCGCCGGGTTGTGCCGACCAGATCCACGCCCGCCTCGGTCACCGCGGAAACCAGGATAAAGTCCATCTTCTGCCGCAGGATCGCCGCCCCGTCGATGCCGCGCGCCTTGACCACCGGTTCGACGAGGTCGTTGTACTCCAGAAACTTGGCGATGCGGTTTCGTTCACCCAGATCAAATATGTACTTGGTCGGAAGGTCGTCGGGTTTGTCCGTCGCGGCAATGGTCGCCGGATGGTCAAGCGTCTGGAAAATATAAAGCCCCCCGAAATGGGCGGTCCAAAAGTTACCCTTGTCTACGCGCAATGGTTTCAGGGTCACGGGGTTGCGCGTCACGTCCCCGGTTTGCCCCGCAAGCTGGATCATCTCTGCGATCAGGACGTCATCGAACCAGGCGTCATCACCCCTCAGGAACGTATCCACCTTCTCGGCCAGCTTGGCGGCATTGCGCACGGTACCGCGGGTGGTATCCGCCTCAACCGTGATGGCGCGCAGATCAAACAGCCGCGCGGGATGGCTGATGTCGTAGACACTGTTGACCAGTTCGCCCGCAACGGCATCCCGCGCGGTCAGCGCAAAAAGGGCCGCTTCGTTTTCGGCGATGAACCGTTTCAGAATACCGTGCGAGGTCGAGAATTTCGCATCCAGCAGCGGGCATCTGCGCTGTTCTGTCGACAGCAGGATGAACTGCCGGTTGACCCCGTTGTGGTTCAGGTAAAGCGGATCGCCCAGCTCGTTGCCCACCTCGGGCGAGTAGCCGGAGATGTCGATGTAGAAATCGGTAAGCGCCGTGCGCTTGCCCGTCAGGTGTTCGAGCGCACGGTTATAGCGTTCGACCAGCGCGGGCGAGGCCACGTGGAAAAGGTTGCCGAACATCAGGCCGCGTTGGATCAGGCGGATCATGGCCGGTCCCTTCTGAGTTGGGCCAGCCGCACGACCAGAACGCCAACGCTGGGCATCGACAGCGACAAAAGCGCATTGGCAAACCCGGCCTCGCCACTGGGGCCCAGGATAGGCAGCGGCAGGCCCATCGCCTGAATGGCGAAGACAAGGACAGCCGCAATGCCGATGATCGCACTGGTGCACACCATCCCGAACAAGAAGTCCGGCAACGGCAATGACCGCCTGATATGGGGCGGAAGTATCCAGGCCGCAGCCACGACAAGGCCCATCGCGATGATACCCGTGACGATCAAGGCACGGCCCTGCCGAGGCGGAAGATCAACGGCACGGCAAGCGCCAGAAGCGGAAGGGCAAAGGCGCGGAACGTGATCTGGACGTTATAGCCGATATAGGCGGGCCACGAGTTGTTGAAGAGCAGCATGGTTTCAGAGAGCGGCGTGCCTTCGAAGCCCATCAGGGTGTGGATGGTTGCTTGGGTAAGGAACAGGAGGGCGGCGGCGGCGAGGAAGCCGAAGACACCCCAGCGGAGGGGGAGAAGGGTGCCTAGGATGAGGGCGGCGGCGGTTGTGATCCAGAGTATCAAACGCCGTCCTCCAAAACAGGTGCATTATTCGACCTATAGGTGCCCGGCACCACCGGGCCGCGCCAGTCCATTACCCGGAAGCGCATCAAAGATGCGCGTGAGGGCGCCCCCCAGGGAGAGCGCGTTGGTGTTACGCACCGAACAGGTGAACTGTGTAACTCACCCGCCTCACCCTGAACTGCTGTGACGTGAGCCCACCCGCGATTAGGCGCTGCCCAGCTGACGATACTCATACGTGCGCCCTCATGGTGTTTTTCGCTCTGTCTGCAAAACCAAGCTGGAAAATCCGGACGGCCAGAAACGGCACCCAGAACGGTGCGGCCCCAAGCCACAAGAACCCAAGATCCATCGGCAACAGCCGTAGCGGACCCAACGGAAAGAATGCGAGTTGTACTGGCAGCAAAGCGGCAGCGGTAGCCAAGGCACCGACCCCGAAACGCAACGCTGCGTTGCGCATAAGAGACTTCCCAGGCTTCACGAGTGTCGGCGCCCAGAACGGAACAATCAGGATCGCCAAGAAGGTTGCAAGACTGGACATCATCACCCCTTCCCTCCCAAATACCGCTTCTTCGCCTCTTCTTGTCGCGCAAAGTCGCGCACCATCGCCTCGATCGCCACTTCATCCGATTTGTCCGCATACCGGAACTCGCTGTCGGCATAGCGGTTGATCTCCTGCACCACCATGTCCACGGTGATCGGCACGCGCAGTTCCTCGATCATCGCCTTCTTCTCGTCATAGCTCTTGAACAGGAACAGTTCCGGGTTCTCCATCCATTCGTCGGGCAATTCGAAATCCATCGCCCGCACTTTCACCGCATCCGTGATGTTCTTGATCGCGCGGCCGGTGAACCGCTCATCCGCCTGCTGGATGCCTTTCAGATAGGTGCCCAGCTTGGCGATGGTATCCAACGCGCCAACTTCCGAATGCACCCGGTCGAACACCTCCATCAACCCCGGTTCATGGGGCCGGGAATGCGCATCAAAGCTGGCGGCGACAGCCTTCTTGATCTCCTGGGCCGAGAACAATTCATGCGCGCCCATGGGGATGTCGTGGTTCTTGCCCATCAGCAGGGCCAGGATGTCGATGTAATCCTCCCGCGTCTGCGGGCCGTCCACCAGAAACCGTGCACCTGCCCGCTGGCGCAACGCGTCATCCACATTCTCGGGGTAGTTCGAGAACATGCCAAACGTGCAATTGCCGCGCACAACCGTGTTGGCCCCGGCAAAGCTTTCCATCAGCACCGCCGTGATCTCCAACTGCCCCGCCGAAGACTGCCGATCCCCCCGCTTGCCCGCAAGCTGGTCAATGTCATCGATGGTGCCGAACCCGATCACGTTCGGGTCGATCACGTTGTTGATGAACGCCTTGGCGTTCTGGCCCGACTTGCCCTGATAGCTGTCGATGTTGTCGGTGCTCAGGTTCTGGTAGCGAAAGGCATAACCCGCAACGCTGCAATACTCGTTGATCAGACCCGCCATCATCTGGATCAGCGTCGTCTTGCCCGTCCCCGGCGCCCCGTCCCCCATGAAGGTAAAGATGAAGCCGCCCAGTTCGGCAAAGGGATTCAGCCGCCTATCGAAATCATAGGCCATCAGCATCTTGGCCAGCTTCATCGCCTGGTACTTGGCGATGTGGTTGCCCACGACCTCATGCGGTTTCTTGAAGGTCATGGTCAGGGTTTGCGTCTTGGCGCGGGACGCAGGCGTAAACCCCTGAACGGTGAAATCATCCGCCTCCACATGCCAACTGGCGCTTTGGAACGGGGCAAGGCGCGGGGCAGACCCGGCGCGCAAGGCCACCTTCTCCATGAGCGCCTCGGCAAAGGCGGTGATGGTGGCCACCAGATGCGCATCGTCCGGGGCGTGTGTGGCGATGTCCAGATCCAACTCCCACAATGCGCCGTGCAGGGCGGTCTGGCCGTTATCCGTCAACACTTCTTCGACCTCACCCACCTCGACCGTCACCTCGGTCTGGTGCGCCGACAAAAGATAGGCCACCGCATTGCCAAAGACATAAAGGGTGATCAGCGCCTCAGCAGCGAGCAGTTCGGCAAATTCGGTCTTGCGCGCGGTGGGCAGCGCCCCTTCAAGGTTCGCGCGCTTCAGATCACCAAGGCCCGAGACAGAGGCGTAATTTTCCGCCACGGCCAGCGCGATTGAGATCGCGCGGCGCAATGCATTCAGAACGGTGGCTTGCACCGGTGACATCAGCGCGTCATCATCGTCGGCCCCTTCAATGGTCGCCATCACCTGCACGGCCCCGGTGGGCACGGTGCGCCGGGTGACAAGCCCGGGCGTGGTGGTGCGAAACCGGCGGCGCGTCCCGATACCCGAGGACCGCTCCTGCTGCGGCGCATCCTTCCCCTTCCCGATCCGCGGGGCGTGGTCAAAGCCTTGCAACATGGCAAGCGCCATGGGGTAATGCGCCGTAATCTCGGCCTCGCGCAGTTCCATTTGGTCCGACGTCTGGCTCATATCACTGACCTGCTCTCTTCACTTTGCAAAATAAACTCCCCCCGGAGGGCCGATCTGCCATCATGTCACCCCCCCTCAGTACCGCAACACACGGCCAGCCGGGCTGACCACGTATTTGCGCACCGATCCAAAGCCGGGTGGGTTCATCTCTTCCAGCGCCTGAAACGCGCGTTGCGGCAACACGATGCTGCGCTCCATCCGCGTGGCCCCAAGGTCCGCACCACGGCCCGAGAACGGATCAAGCGCGAACACCTCGCGTTCGACGGACGAAAACCAGCCAGACCGTTCCTCGATCACGCGTTCAGAGCGTAGATCCTCTTCGGTCCAGACCAGCGCCCAATCCTGCCCCTCCGGCGCGCGGGCGGTTTTCAGCACATCCAGAATGGGCCCGGATTGCGCGGTGAACGCCGACGAATACATCGGTCCCGCATAAAACCGGCGCAGCCGTTTGGGGTGCAGATCGTCAAAATCCTCGTCAAACCCCTTGGCGATGGTCACCAGCTTCAGCTTGCCCAGCGATTGCGCCATCAGATGTGCTTGCGCTTCGGGCCAGCGGCGCGGGTCCTTGGGCAGCGCGGTGCGGCCGGTATCCTCAACCTCCATCATGTAGATGACGGGCAGGTTCAGTTCGGTATCATAGACGGCCCAGTGGATGCGAAAGCTGCGGCGGTCGTCGCTCAGGTTCCCGGTCCAGACGATCTGCGGATCGTTGCGGGGCCAGAACAGTTGGCCACGCATCAGGTCCTCGTAATAAAGCCGCTGGGACAGGGCGAATTGCAGCTTTGTGGGCACCTGCCGGTCGCCGATAATCACCTCGACCATCTGCTTTTTCAGCGCGTCGGCGGGTTCGATCCGGTCCAGATGCCGGTCGGCCTGCAGCGCGTCCGACGCCATGGTGAGAAGTTCCTCAGCCGCCGGAAACCCGCTGTAGCGCTTGTCGATGGCAAGCGAGCCAAAGAACCGGCCCGTGTCACGGCCCACAAGCAGATACTTCTGGCCCAAGGCGCGGAAGGTAAAGGTCAGCTCGGCAATGTAGCGGGTGAGGATCTTGACCTCGTCGCGGTTCAAATCGCCCTCGGCCTCCATCACGCCCGCGACACGGGCCAGGTGCCCGGTGATCGTCTCGAACTTCTTGAAGTAACGGCGCGAGGCGAAAAGGTCAGTGAGGCCGGAGGTTTCGGGTTTGGTCATGCTCAAACCGATTGCGCCCCAAAGACAGAGGGCATCCCCCGACCGCGGGTGGGGGTGTAGCCCCCGCCCGAGGGGGCGGTCGGGGGCTGCCCGGCGGTGCCGCCGGGCTCACGAGTTTCTTCAGTTTTAGTCATTGCCGCCGTTCATCCCAATCGAGATCAAACTCCAACCAGCTTTCCAGCTTCGCATGTTTGAGCGCCAGTTCAGGAAAACGTCGCAGAAGCATTCCCACAAGAGCGGAGTAGTACTTAGGGTGCACCCAATACCAACCAGAGAGACACGCGAGAGAAAGGCTGGTAGCGGCCAATAAAGGCATGTGTCCATTCAGAAAGAAAACAAAGGCCAACTGAAAACCAAGCGAAGCAATCAATGCCCACTTTCGCGTCCTCACCCAGCGAGGACGGAATCCAGGTGAAAGTTCGTTCACGCTTTCAATGCGGAGTGGTGGTGGCCGTCGCGACTGCAGCACTCAGTTCACCCACCATACGCATTGCTGTCATGCTTCTCGACGATCTGCGCGAACCGCCGGGCGAACCGTTCATCCGCCTTCGCCTTCTGCTCCAGCACGTCGCGGGCAAAAACCATCTGGTCCTCGTGGGCTTCCAGCATGTCGGCCATGCGCGCGTTGGTCGCCGCACCGATCCCGGCCATGGCCGTTTGCGCCTCCTGGTCCGTCTTGACCCCGATCTCGTTGATGCGGTGGGCGACGTCCTGCTGCTGCGCCGTCTTCAACGACTTGGTCAGCGCGTCATAGAGCACCACGCGCTGCTTGGTGTCTGTTTGCAGCTTGTTGATCAGCACCATCTGGGTCGCGGCCTGGTTTTGCAGGCTGTCCACCCAGGTCTTGCCCTTCTCGATATAGCGCTCAAGCGTCTGCGATTTTGCAAGCTTGACCTGCTCTTCCTGCACCATCTCGTTGTATTTCGAGTTCATGTCGGCCAGTTCCGTCTCAAGCGCCGTGCGCTTGGCGGCGTCTGTCTCGGACGCGATCTTGTTTTCCAATGTGATGATCTGCGGGTCCATCGCCTGGATGTCGGCTTGCAGGGCCGACAATTCCTGTACCGTGAATTCACGCTCATCCAGCGTTTCGGTCAGGTTGGCCTCGACCTTGGTTTTCTGGTCTTCCAGCATGGTCAACTGGCCTTGCAGCAACTGCACGATCACGTCGGATTTCGAAATCAGATCCTGCAACTTGTCGTCAATGGATGCCGACCGCACCCGTTCCTGACGCATGGATTCCGACTTGGCCTTGGCAAAAATGCCGACAAAGCTTTCCCAACCCGTCTTGGACCGCATCTCGTCAAAGTCCTTCGAGAACGCGGCCGTCACGTCATCAAGCCCCATGATCAGTTCCGCGATATTGGCGTTCATCACGTCTGTATGCGCATGCACGTCCTCAAGTGTCGCGTTTTCGATGTCCATCGAAATGTCATCACCCGATTTCATCTTGGCCCGCGCAGCCTCGATCCGGCTGGTCAGTTCCGAGATCTTGCTTTGTGCCTCGGCCACCTGGGATTGAGATTCTGCCACTTGGCTTGCAAAATCGGCCATGAAATTCCCCTTCTATTCAATGCGTTGATGCCAATATAGGCAATGTAACACGCGTTTACATCGGGCAAGGCCGATATTCAGGCGAATAGTTGCAAAAAGGATGCGGCAAGGAAAGGCGCTCAGATGGCGAAAAGCAACCGGTGGCGCGTACCAAAGGCGTTGGCATCTGCCGTCAGGGTTCCGTCCAGCGCCTGGGCCACCGCCTCGGTGATCTGGGTACCCAGCCCGGATCGGCGGCATGTCGCGTCTGCGGTTGTGCCACGGCCGTTGTCGCCCACCTCCAACTGCGCGGTCCCGGCACCAAGATCCGTGACCGTCACCTTGATGACGCCAGCCCGACCATCCGGAAACGCATGCTTGTAGGCGTTTGTCACCCATTCATTCAGGACAATCCCGATCGAGGCCGCCCGCGACGGCGTCATGCTGATGCGGGACAGCGCGGTATCAATCACCACATGTTCCGGCGCCTGTTCAGACAGGAAATCCACGATGCGGATCAGGTAATCATCCAGATCGACATGGGTTTGCACATGGCCCGCCTGAAGCACCTCGTGCAACCGCCCCATGGTTTCAATCCGCTGGCCCACGGCATCCAACGCCTCTCGCGTTTCGTCCAGTTCGGATATACGGCTTTGAAACCGGGTCAGCGAAGACAGCATTTGCAGCGAATTCTTGATCCTGTGATCGGCTTCGCTGTGCAGGACGGCCTGACGTTTTAACGTGCGGCGCAGTTCAAGCCGGGCCATCACCTGACCGGCAAGCACCCGCAGGGTCTGGCGTTGCGTGTCTGTCAGGGTTCGGGGCGTGTAGTCCAAAACACACAGCGTACCCAGGGGCAGCCCTTCGACCCCCATCAGCACCGCCCCGGCGTAAAACCGCAAGCCCGGGTCATCCACGCAAAGCGGATTGCCGTCCATGCGCGGATCGGCGTGGGTGTCCCGGATCTCGACCAGTTCCTTTTCCAGGATGGCATGGGCACAGATCGACGATTCAAGCGGTGTTTCGCCGACGTCCAGCCCCTTGACCGCCTTGAACCATTGCCGGTGCCCGTCAACCAGGCTGATCAGCGCAATGGGCACCTCGCAAATGCTGGCGACAAGGCCGACAATATCATCGAAATCCTCTTCATACGGCGTGTCCAACACGTCGTATGAATGAAGAATATCAAGACGTTCGTCCTGAAAAGGATGGCGATCGGCCAGCATGGGCAATCCCGTTAGTTGAACGCGCACCGTTCGCAGTGATCATAGGGCGATTCTGCGACACGACGCAAACCAAGGTTGTAATTCTGGCAATGAACTCAACCGGATATGTCATAGTTTAAATCAGCCGATGACATTGTGCTCCGGGCCGTAGGGAAAGCCGGTGATATTTTCATTCCCGTCTTCGGTGATCACCAGGATATCGTGCTCACGGTACCCGCCGGCACCCGGTTGCCCGTCGGGGATGGTCAACATCGGTTCCATCGAGATGACCATGCCGGGCTCAAGCACCGTGTCGATGTCTTCGCGCAGTTCCAGCCCGGCCTCGCGCCCGTAGTAATGCGAAAGAACGCCAAAGGAATGGCCGTATCCGAAGCTGCGGTATTGCAGCAGGTCGTGTTCGCGGAAATAGGCGTTTACGCCTTCGGTCACATCGGCGCATGTGGCGCCCGGTTTCAGCAGCGACATACCCAACTCATGTGCCGCCACGTTATGTTCCCACAGTGTCAGGCTGGCCTTGTCCACCGTTTCCACGAACAAGGTGCGTTCCAGCGCCGTGTAGTAGCCCGAAATCATCGGAAAAGTGTTCAGCGACAGGATATCACCCCGCTCAAGCACCCGCCCGGTGACCGGGTTGTGCGCACCATCGGTGTTGATCCCGGATTGGAACCAGACCCAGGTGTCGCGGTATTCGGCATCGGGAAAGCGTTTGGCGATCTCCAGTTCCATCGCGTCACGCCCCGCCATGGCGACGTCGATCTCACGCGCACCTGCCTTGATCGCATCGCGGATGGCATACCCGCCGATATCGGCCACCTGTGCGCCATGACGGATCAGGGCGATCTCGGCCTCGGACTTGTGCATCCGCTGGATCATGGTGGTCTCATACAGGTCGACCGTGGCAACGGGTTTGAGGAAATCTTCCATCTTGGCCTGCTGCAACAGGGTCAGGTGGTCGCTCTCGACCCCGATCACGGCCCCCTCGCCCGTCACCTCGCGCACGGCCCGCCAGAAGTTGTCGCGCTGCCAGTCCGTATAGGTGATGTTGTCGCCATGACAGCGCCGCCACGGTTGGCCTGCATCAATGCCTGCGCTGATGGTCACGCACGCGTCGTCCGTTACCACGCAGGCATAGGGGCGACCGAAAGCACAGTACAGAAAGCCCGAATAATACGCGACGTTGTGCATTGATGTGAATACGGCGGCGGTGGCGCCCTGCGCATCCATCCGCGCGCGCAATTCGGTCAGGCGGGCGTCGTATTCGGCGGCATCGAATGGCAAGACGGCCTTTTCGCCGTTGTGGAAGCGGTAGAAATCGGGGCGAGCGGTCATCCTTGACCCTCCTTTGCAGAAAGGTCCCGGCGTTCAGGACGGGTTGGGCTGGAAACGCGGGCGACGCCATCGCCCGCAGCCGGATCACATCTGGCGCGTCACAACGCCGTCGTCAAGCGTCGGATCATGTCGCCGTGCGGATCGGTCAGGGCGTCGATCACATCGAAATGATGCGCACCCTGTGTCACGACAGGGTCGACATCCCAGGCCTCGGCCAACCACCGCGCCTGGTCCAGGAACACCGGCCGCTCGTCGGCCCCCACCCAGACCGTCACGGGTGTGCCCGGCTTGGGCTGATGCACCGGGCTTTCGGCACGGGCCATCGCCGTGTCCATACCGAAATCGGCATTCATGGCCGTCTGCAACAGCGGTTCCAGGTCCGACACGGGCGAGATCGGCAGAACATGCGTCAACCGGGATGTCACCGACGCAGGCAACATGCCGGGCGCCAGCATCCGTGACACGAGGTGACCGCCCGCGGAATGCCCCGCCAGACTGATCGGCCCCATGCTGCCGTCGGCAACGGCCATCACGGCTTGGGCAATCTGCTGGGTGATACCGGCAATGCGGACATGTGGGCACAGGTCATAGGACGGCATGGCAACGCACCATCCCCGCGCCAAGGCGCCCGCCGCCAGATGCGACCAGCAGGACCGGTCGAACTTCAACCAATACCCACCATGCACGAAGATCAGCGTGCCCCTGGCCTCGCCCTCGGGCATGAAATGATCCAGCGCCATCCGCTCGGATGGGCCATAGCTCAGCCCCAGACGGGCCCGCGCACCAAGGGAGGTACGAAATGCCTCGGCCTCGGCGGCCCAGCGCGGCGGATAGTCTGCCGCCCCTTCGATATACGCACCATTGGCATAGGCGTCGTCCATGTCTGGCTTCATGTTCACCCCCACTTTGGAACTGGACAAGCCTACCCCGTGTTGTTTCACATGCGCCAGACCCGAAAGGATGCCCCATGCTTGACCAGACCACTGACCTCAAATCCATGCTCGATGATCCGTCCCTGCTGGAAACCCGTGCCTATGTGAATGGCGCATGGGTCGACGGCGACGAAGGCACGTTCGACGTGACCAACCCCGCGCGCGGGGACGTGATTGCGCAGGTCGCGGACCTGAGCCGGGCACAGGTCGCCGACGCCATCGCAGGCGCGCAGGCCGCACAAAGGGAATGGGCCAGGTGGACCGGCAAGGAACGCGCCGCCGTCCTGCGCACATGGTTCGACCTGATGATGCGGCACCAGGACGACCTGGGCATCATCCTGACCGCCGAACAGGGCAAACCCCTGGCCGAGGCCAAGGGCGAGATCGGCTATGGCGCATCCTTTGTCGAATTCTTTGCCGAAGAGGCCAAGCGGATCTATGGCGAAACGATCCCGGGACATCAGCGCGACAAGCGGATCACGGTCATCAAGCAACCCATCGGCGTGGCCGCGTCGATCACACCTTGGAATTTCCCCAACGCCATGATCGCCCGCAAGGCGGCCCCGGCCCTGGCCGCCGGATGTGCCTTTGTCGCGCGCCCGGCCGAACTGACGCCCCTGTCGGCCATTGCCATGGCCGTGCTGGCGGACCGGGCCGGGATCCCGGCGGGCCTGTTCCAGGTCGTCACCACCTCGAACGCGTCCGACACGGGCAAGGAGTTCTGCGAGAACCCTGTCGTGCGCAAGCTGACCTTCACCGGCAGCACCGAAGTCGGACGCATCCTGCTGCGCCAGGCATCGGATCAGGTGATGAAATGTTCGATGGAACTGGGCGGCAACGCGCCCTTCATCGTCTTTGACGACGCCGATCTGGATGCCGCCGTCGAAGGCGCGATGATCTGCAAGTTCCGCAATGCAGGCCAGACCTGCGTCTGTGCCAACCGCATCTATGTGCAGACCGGTGTCTATGACGCCTTTGCCGCGAAACTGAAAACCGCGGTCGAGGCGCTGAAAGTGGGCGATGGCCTGGAGGATGGTGTCACCACCGGCCCCCTGATCACGGACAAGGCCGTGGACAAGGTGCAGTCCCACTTGAACGACGTCGTCGACAATGGCGGCACCATCCTGACCGGCGGCAAGACCCACGCATTGGGCGGCACCTTTCTGGAACCCACCATCGTCACCGGCGTCACCCAGGACATGAAAGTGGCGCACGAAGAGACCTTTGGCCCCCTCGCACCGCTTTTCAGGTTCGAGGACGTGGACGACGTGATCGCCATGGCCAACGACACCATCTTCGGGTTGGCGGCGTATTTCTACGCCAAGGACCTCAGCCGCGTTTACAAGGTCGCGGAAGAGCTGGAATACGGCATGGTCGGCGTCAACACCGGGATCATCTCGACCGAGGTGGCGCCCTTTGGCGGGGTCAAGCAATCCGGGCTTGGCCGCGAGGGATCGCATCACGGGATCGAGGAATTCCTGGAAATGAAATACATCTGCATGAGCATCTGAGGTCAGGCGGTCACACAGCCGTGACTTGTCCGGCTGGCCCATTTGCCCACAGGCCCGACATTGACGTACATATGTCCCATTCCAGTGCGAAGGATCACATTACATGTTGACCAGACGACATTTCGTTATCACCTCAGCGGCCCTGTTTTCGGCGCCGATTGCGGGGCCGGCCCTGGCACGGCCCGTCTCGGATCAATCCAAGTGGGCGCGGTGGGACGCGCAGGTCACCCCGGCCAATTTCGATCTGGCCACATCCAACCCCTGGGGTGTGCATCGGCGGTTCCTGCCGCAGCGTGTGCAGGCCAATGACGGGCTGACGCCGGGCGACATCCATGTCGATGCCGTGGCGCGGTACCTGTACCACATCCAGGACGACGGAACCGCCATGCGCTATGGCGCGGCGATTGCGCGCGGCAACCTCTACGAACCGGGGACCTACACCATCAAGCGCAAGGCCAAATGGCCGACATGGACACCGACGGCGGCCATGATCGAACGCGATCCGGACTCTTTTGCACAGCATGCCGATGGCATGAACGGGGGGCCGACAAACCCGCTCGGGTCGCGCGCGCTGTATCTTTTCGTGGGCAACCGCGACACGTATCTGCGCATTCACGGCACACCGCATCCCCGGTCCATCGGCGGGCGGGCCAGTTCGGGCTGCGTGCGCATGATCATGGCGCATATCAACCAGCTTTACCCAAACGTCACGCCGGGATCGACGGCGGTGTTGTACCCAACCGAAGACAGCGTCACCGCTGCCAGCTGATCATGTGGCGGGGGCTGGCTCCTGCGCCTCGACCGAGGTGCAGATGGGCCGCCCGTCGCGCGTGCGCAGGGGCAGGAATGTCGTCTCGACCGGACCGGTGTGGCGATAGACAAGGCACCCGTCCTCCGGGTCGACCTTGACCGCGTTCAGGTCTTGCCTGGGATCGGCCAGCGACACGATCCGGTCCGGCAGCGGGTTGATAAACGGCCCGCCCGCGCCTGATTGCGTCGTCTCGTCACAAGCGGCCAAGGCAAACGCGGCCGCGCCAATCACAAAAACAGTCCGTTTCATATCCATCCCCACATGGTCCCGCGCATCGTCTGTGTGCCCGTGCGCCCCTTGCGCTCTTTTATCGGGCCATACGCCTGTTCCTGCAACTGGCATCTTGGGTCGGGCCAATGTGACGCGCTCGTGACTTGCGATAGGGCGTGGGATGCAGTCTGCTTTGGCTGTCCCTGCTTCGGAGTGCCCCCATGATCCGCCTGATTGCCAGCTGCCTTGCCGTCTGCCTGATGTCCCTGCCCGCACTGGCCTGCGGTGGGCGCGACGATGCCTGTGCACTGCCGTCCGGCGCCTACCACATGGCAACACCCGAAATGGCCCCCAAGGGCATCGTCATGCACCTGCACGGGGGCGGCGGGCGGGGTCAGGGCATGCTGAATTCCGGCCTCGCCCGCGAGGCGCTGGCCCGCGGGTACATCTTTGTCGCGCCGGATGGCGACCAGCCCACCCGCCGCTTCAATCGGGATTGGTCCGTGCGCGGCAAGGGACTGGAGTATGACCGCCAGGACTTTGGCTTTCTGCCCGAGGTGATGGAAGACGTGCGGGCCCGCACCGGGCTTGACGGGGGCACCGTGTTGCTTGCCGGGTTCTCGCGCGGCGGCTCCTTTGTCTGGGACATGGCCTGCCAATCGCCGGGTTTTGCCGATGCCTATGCCCCGCTTGCCGGCGCGTTCTGGGATGATCTGCCCACGGACTGCGCCGCGCCTGTGCGCCTTTTCCACACCCACGGCTGGAACGACCGCACCGTGCCGCTGGAAGGCAGGTCTTTCGCCAATGGTGCCGTCGTGCAGGGCGATGTCTGGGCCTCGCTGAAAATCCTGCGCGAAACCAATGGCTGCAATGCCCGCCAACCCGAACGCAACAGTTTCGAGGGCGACCTGTGGTTCCGCCATTGGACCGATTGCACCGCCGGTGACATCCGGCTGATGCTGCACAAGGGCGGACATGGCGCGCCGCAGGGCTGGGCCGTGCGCGTCATGGACTGGTTCGAGGGCAAGGGGCTGGACGCCGAGGGGTGATCGGGGTCAGATGCGCCCATGATGCTGACCCGTTCCGATCTTGAGACCGCCGCCGCCTTTGTCCATGCCCGCATGGCACCCACTCCCCAGCACCATTGGCCACTGCTCAGCGCCGCCGCCGGGGCGGAAGTGTGGGTCAAGCATGAAAATCACACGCCGACCGGCGCCTTCAAGGTGCGGGGCGCGCTGACCTTCATGGACTGGCTGGTGCGCACGCACCCGAATGTGCCGGGCATCTGCACCGCCACGCGCGGCAACCACGGGCAGGGGCAGGCCTGGGCCGCGACAAACGCCGGACTGACGGCCAAGGTCTATGTGCCGCGCGGCAATTCGGTGGAAAAGAACGCGGCGATGACGGCCTTTGGTGCCGAACTGATCGAACATGGCGACGATTTCGACACCGCGCGCGAAGAAGCCTTTCGCGTCGCGGAGGTCGAAGGGCTGTTCATCGTCCCGCCCTATCACCCGGAACTCGTGCGCGGCGTGGCGACCTACGCGTTCGAACTGTTCACCGCGCAACCCGACCTCGACACCGTGTATGTGCCCATCGGCTGTGGATCGGGGATTTGCGGGACGATACTGGCCCGCGATGCGCTGGGGCTGAAAACCAGGGTTGTGGGCGTTGTGTCGGACCGTGCGCAGACCGCCAAACTGTCGGTCGAGGCGGGGCGGCTGATCGAGACGAACTCTGCCGCCACATTCGCGGACGGCATGGCCGTGCGGGTGCCGGTACAGGACGCGTTCGACATCTATTCCAGAGGTGCGGAACGGATCATCGCGGTCAGCGACGACGCAGTGGCCGACGCCATCCGCCTCTACTTTACCGCCACGCACAACGTGGCCGAAGGGGCCGGGGCCGCGCCGCTGGCCGGCCTGATGCAGGAACGTGACCAGATGGCAGGCAGGAAGGTGGGTGTCATCCTGTGCGGCGGCAATATCGACACCGGCTGGTTCCGCACCGTGCTGGACGGCCATACGCCACAGGTCTGATTTTACAAAACTGACACCTGACTGTTACACCAACGTCGCGGCGCGCGGTCACTGCATCAGGGATTTCATCCCGATGGAGTGACTGATGACCAAACCTTTCCTGTGCATGACCTCGGCGCTGGCCCTGACCGCGGGTGCCGCTGCCGCAGACGGCCATGCGACCAAGAATTTCAATCGTATCGCCTCCTTCCCGGTCGTGACCAACATGGCCGCGGGCGAAGACATCAGCCGCGAAAGTTCGCCCGAAATCATCGATGCGACAGCCGACGGCATGACCCTTGTCTATACCGACAGCCCGCTCGAAGCCCTGGGCCTTGTCGACATCACCGACCCCGCCAACCCCGCCCCGCTGGGCAATATCGTCCTTGGGGGCGAGCCGACCTCCGTGGCCGTCATCGGCTCTACCGCCGTGGTTGGAATCAACACGTCCGCTTCGTTCACCGAACCGTCGGGGCAATTGATGGCGCTGGCTGTTCCCTCGGGGACAGAATTGGACACATGCGATTTGCCGGGTCAGCCCGACAGCGTGGCCAAGGCCCCCGACGGGTCGTTTGTCGCCGTGGCGATCGAAAACGAACGGGACGAGGATCTGAATGACGGCCTTTTGCCGCAACTGCCCGGCGGCGGTGTCGTGTTGGTGAATATGGTCGACGGCAATCTGGACTGCGGTTCGCTGAAATATGTGGACCTTGCCGGTGTGGCTGACGTGGCCCCCAGCGATCCCGAACCGGAATATGTGTCGATCAACAGCCTGGGCGAGACGGTCGTGACGCTGCAGGAAAACAACCACATGGTGGTGATTGATCAGGGTGGCACCGTTATCTCGGCCTTTTCTGCCGGGTCCGTGGACCTTGATAACATCGACGCCACGGACGAACGCGGGGCGCTGATCTTTACCGAAAGCCAACCCGGGCGCCTGCGTGAACCCGATGCGGTGACGTGGATCGACGACCAGCATTTCGCCACAGCAAACGAAGGCGACTATGAAGGCGGCAGCCGCGGCTGGACGATCTTCAACAAGAACGGCACCGTTGTGTATGAAAGCGGTGTGACCTTCGAACATGCGCTGATCCAGATCGGCCACTACCCCGATAAACGGTCCGACAGCAAAGGTGTGGAACCCGAAAGCGTCACGGCTGCGACCTTTGACGGCACGCCCTTCGTGTTTGTGGGCTCCGAGCGCGGCTCGGTCGTCGGTGTCTATGATGTCACCGACCCGGCCGCACCCGTCCTGAAACAATTGCTGCCATCGGGCATCGGGCCGGAAGGATACGTGACCATCCCCGACCGCAACCTGCTGGTCTCGGCCAACGAGGTGGACGGATTGGAAGACGGGGCCGCACGGGCCCATGTCATGCTGTTTGAATATGCCGAAGGCGACGCCGTCTATCCGCACCTGACGTCCGAAGGCATGGATGAACTGACAGGCTGGGGGGCCATTTCCGGCATGGTCGCGGACGCGGACGGCATGATCTTTGCCGTGTCCGACAGCTTTTACGGCTACCAGCCGCGCATCTTCAAGATCGACCCGTCCCAAACCCCGGCCCGCATCGTCGAGGCCATCGACGTGACCCGCGCCGGTCGCCCGGCCCAGAAGCTGGACATGGAAGGCATTGCCCTGGATGGTGATGCGTTCTGGATCGCCAGCGAGGGCCGCACGGATCGCGTCATCCCCCACGCGATCTACAAGGTCGAGGCGGATGGCAATATCGACGAAGAGATCGGCCTGCCGCCTGAGTTGATGGCGGTCGAACGCCGCTTTGGCTTCGAAGGCATCACCAAGATCGGCGACACCCTGTGGATGGCCGTGCAGCGCGAGTGGAAGGACGACCCCGAGAACCACGTCAAGCTCGTCTCCTACAACATCGAGACCGAGGAATGGGGGGCCGTGCACTATCCCAAGGCCGAACCCGCCAAGGGGTGGGTTGGCCTGTCCGAGATCGTGGCCCATGGCGATCACGTCTATATCGTGGAGCGGGACAACCAGCACGGAATCGAGGCCGTGACCAAGAAGGTCTATCGCGTGCCGCTGGCCGAGATGCAGCCCGCCCCCCTGGGTGGTGATCTGCCCGTGGTGTCCAAGGAAGAGGTGCGCGACCTGATCCCCGACCTGACATCGACCGGCGGCTATGTGCTGGACAAGGTCGAGGGGCTGGCGATCACTGCCGACGGCACCGCATGGATTTCGACCGACAATGACGGGGTCGATGACCATTCGGGCGAGACGATGTTCTATTCCTTCGACCTGGCGAACTGATCCGTCCACTTTTCGGTTTACTTTGCGAACGCCGCCTGAGAAATCGGGCGGCGTTTTTTGTTTCGTATCGGCCCTCCGGGGGGAGTTTACTTGGCAAGATGAAGGAGCGGGGCGGCGCGTCATGGCGACCTTGGGGATTGATTTCGGGACGTCGAATTCGGCCGCAGGCTATGTGCGCGAGGGTGCGCCACATCTGGTGACCATGGCGCCGGGGCAAGTGACGCTGCCGACAGCCGTGTTCTTTGATTACGACGCGCGCGAGATGCTGATGGGTCATCCGGCGCACGCGGCGCTGCTGGACGGGATCGAGGGGCGGTTCATGCGGGCGCTGAAACGCGTGCTGGGCACGTCGATCATGCATGAAAAGCGTCAGCTCTTGAACACGCGGATGAGTTTTGTCGATATCATCGGGCGCTTTCTGGCCGAGGTGAAGCGGCGCGCGGAGGCAGAGGCGGGGCACCCGTTCGACCATGCGCTGTCGGGACGGCCCGTGGTGTTTCACGGTGCGGGCGACGCGCGCGAGGCACAGGCCGAGGCGGATTTGCGCGATTGCTATCTGGCAGCGGGGTTCAGGGACGTGTCCTTTCTGCCGGAGCCCGAAGCGGCGGCCCTTGCAAGCGGTGCACTGGATCATCCGGGCGCAACCGGCCTGATCGTGGATATCGGCGGCGGCACATCAGATTTTTCGGTCTTTCGCACCGGCAATGACGGCGTCACCATCCTGGCCAATCACGGCGTGCGGATTGGCGGCACGGACTTTGACCGGTCCATCAGCATTGACCGCGTGATGCCGCATTTCGGCGCGGGCACCCTGATCCGAAACGCCATCGGGCCGGGCACCCTGCCTGCGCCCAAGGCCATATTCAACGATCTGGCGACCTGGGAAAAGATACCGTTCCTCTACACGGCCAAGACCCGGCGGATGGCGCGCGACATGGCGCAACTGGCCGCGGAACCGGACAAGATGCGGCGGCTGGACACGGTGCTGGAAAACGAACTTGGGCACGATGTCGCCTTTGCGGTCGAACAGGGCAAGATCGACGCCAATTCGGGGCGCACGGATGCTGTGATCAGGCTGGACCAGGTGTCCCCCGGATTGTCCGCTGCGCTGCCTGCGGGCGCGTTGCGGGGCATTCTTGATCCCCATGCCAATGCATTGCAGGCGGGCATATCCGAGACGTTGGAGATGGCGGGGATTGCCGCAGGCGGGATTGATCAGGTCATCTATGTTGGGGGCTCGAGCCTGATGTCGATGGTTACGGACACGATGAACGACGCGTTCCCGCAGGCGCGGCATTCCTTTTCCGAGGTGTTCACGACTGTGGCCGATGGTCTGGCGCTGGCGGCCAGCGCATAAAGGCGTGCTGGCGCAATGATAGGCGGGATGCGGAGGTATGTCATGTCTGATCAGACGTTCACGGGCGGGTGCCAGTGCGGCGCTGTGCGCTTTGCGATATCCAAACTTGGAACGGCGTCGATCTGCCATTGCCGGATGTGCCAGAAGGCCTTTGGCCAACTCTTTGCGGCATTGGTCGAGGTTGAGCCGTCGGATGTCGTCTGGACGCGCGGGGCGCGGTCCGTGTTCCACAGCTCGGACACCAACTGGCGCGGGTTCTGCAAGGACTGTGGCACGCCGCTGACCTATGAATTCGACGGCGGACTGGAAATCGCGATTGGTGCGCTGGACAATCCCGACGCTGCTGCGCCCGAGGTGCAAATCAACACCACATACCGGCGCGCGTGCTTTGCCCGGCTGGCTGACTTGCCCGAAAAATCCGAAGATCTGAAGGCGGCGGACGAGGCGTGGAACGCATCCGTGGTGTCGCACCAGCATCCCGACCACGACACCTGAGCACAAGAAACCCGGGACACACGCGCGTCCCGGGTCCCTCCGACAGGGAAGATGTCAGCCTTAGTTCACGGCCTTGGCGTCGACCACATCCGTTTCAATCGCCTTTTGGCTGGCAATTTCGATCCGGCGGGGTTTGAGCGCCTCGGGCACTTCCTTGACCAGGTCGATATGCAGCATGCCGTCCACATGGGAGGCCCCAGTCACCACGACGTGGTCCGCCAGATGGAACCGGCGTTCAAAGGCGCGGGTGGCGATGCCACGGTGAAGGTACGTCCGGTCCTGCTCATCCGCTTTCCTGGCGGTCACGATCAGGGACTTTTCCTTGACCTCGACGCCCAGGTCGGCGTCCGAGAACCCGGCAACCGCGATCGAGATGCGGTAGGCATCCTCGTCGGTCTTTTCGATGTTGTAGGGGGGGTAGCTGTTTGTGTTGCTGTCCGTCGCAAGGACCCGGTCCATCAGGTCCGCAATCTGGTCAAAGCCAACGGTTGCGCGGTAAAGCGGTGCAAAGTCGTATGTACGCATGTTCATCCTCATTCAGAGCGATTAACGGCAGACCTTCCGATCCGGACAGGCCCGCATGGTTGCTATGGTCGGACCCCGTTCGGGCATCCGATACCCCTATATTGGGAAGGATCTGGCGTGGTTCAAGACCCGTCGGGCAGGCCGGGACGTTGCCAATGGGCAATGCCGGTCAACCCTTTGATTCCGGGGGATTTGATACGTCAGGGACGTACGAATTTCGCGCCTGTACCGGTGCGTGCGCCGCCGCCCACTGTGATGCGCCGGGCCTGTGCCACGGGCGGGGCCACCTGCATGCGCAACTGGCGCTTCACTTCGGTGACACGCTGGGGCAGCACCATGCCCAGGGCGCGCTTGCTGCCCTTGACCTCGACCATGCCGGAAATCACGGACACGATCTGACCACGCCCGTTTTGGTGAGTAAAGACCGGTGCGCCGGACGAACCAAACGTCACATCACAGTCAAACAGCATGGCGTCGTTGACCCGGTCCAGCAGTTGGCATTCCTTTTGCCGCGACTGCGCGTTTTCGCGCCCGCGCCCATAGCTGACGACGCTGACGGGGCCGCGCGGGATCGCCCCCTCGTGCACGTAGAAGGGCGGGACCTCGAAGGTCGAAACGGGTTCGGCCAGCCGGATCAGCCCCACGTCATATGACGCGTTTCTTGCCGTGAGCGGGCCCGCGGCATCAAAGCGGTCATGGGCGGCGGCCTCCGATGCGCGACGGGTGGCTGCGGCCTCGCCATCGCGAAATCCGGCCCTGAAGCGGATCGTGTCGGTGGCCCACAGCTCGGTCGTGTTTGGCTTGTACAGGCAGTGTGCCGCGGTCAGGACCAGATCGCGCGCGATCAGGGTGCCCGAACAGAACGCGCGTCCGCCGCCAAATTCGATGCGCCCGACGGCCTTCCAGCTTGCCGCGGAATAATCGGTATCCAGCGTGCGCAATTGCGTTGTCTGCGCCTGCGCAACGGGGGCCGTCACAAGGGCCAGGATCAGCGCCAGCGCCCTCATGGTTTCACAAACTTGGCACCCGTGTCCCTGCGGGTGCCACCCGAGATACGGGGGCTGACATCATCGCGCTGCGCCACCAGTTCGGCTTGCAGCCGTGCCAGCGGCGCCCCAAGCGAGGTGCCCAGCGACACGGCCTTGCCCTCGACCTCGGCCTTGGCGGAGACGACCGACACGATCTGTGCCTGCCCCTTGTCGATGATGAAGATGGGTGCGCCCGAACTTCCGAATTCGACGGAACAGGATGTCACCAAGAGCCCGTCCTGTTGGGCCAGCACCCGGCACAGTTCTTGCAATGACGGTGCTTCGGACCGCCCGGTTCCATAGCTTACCACGCCCACCTCGGCGCCACGGCGCGGTCGTGCGGCGGTCTCGAAGGGTATGATCTTGCCGTCGCGGATCGGGTGTTCCAGTTCCAGCAGTGCCAGGTCATTGCGCACGCCTTCGGACCCGACATGGCCCACATAGGTATAGTCGGGGTGCACGACGGCGCGCCGCACATTGCGATAGGCCGATGCCCGGCCATTGCGCCACCCCGCCAGGAATTCGACCTGCGTGTGGTCGATCCGGTCGCCGGTGGTCTTGTCATACAGGCAATGGCCCGCTGTCAGCACCAGGTTCGGGGCGATCAGTGCGCCGGTGCAAAAACCGGTGCCACCGATGTTCAGCCGTCCAACGGCTTCCCAGCCCGCAGCATCCGCGCCGGAGTCAAGCCTGCGCAGTTGCGCATCTTGTGCCACTGCGGTTGTCGTTATCACCACGGCCAACACAGAAAGGGCCATCCATCGGCGCATACTCATCACTCTCCGATCCCAGGGGTTTGCCCGGTCTAGGATCGAATGGGGGCAAAATTAGGGCATGGACGCAATTTATCGCAAAATCGGCACATCATTCGGATGACGGTCCAGCGCCGGGGGACGTGGCCCGCCGGTGGCCCAATCAAGCAGTTCAACCGTATGCACCACGGGCACCCCTGCGGCCGACCCGATCTGCATCATGCAGCCGATATTGCCCGCCGCGATGATGTCGGGGGTCTTGGCCTCCAGCGTGCGCACCTTGCGCTCTTTCAACTGCTTGGAAATCTCGGGCTGCATCAGGTTGTAGGTGCCGGCCGATCCGCAACACAGATGGCTGTCCGCAGGCTCCACAACCTTGTACCCCGCCCGTTTCAGCAGGTCCTTGGGATAGGTCTTGATCTGCTGGCCGTGCTGCAGGGAACAGGCCGCGTGATAGGCGATGGTCATGTCCTGCGCCTTACCCTCGGGCAGATCCAGCTTCATCAGCACCTCGCTGACATCCATCGCGATCCCCGCAACGCGGGCTGCGTCCACGGCCAGCGCATGGGTGCGGAACATGTGCCCGTAATCCTTGACCGTCGTGCCGCAACCGCTGGTGTTGATGACAATCGCGTCCAGGCCATCGCCGTCCATCTCGGCCGCCCAGGCCGTGATGTTCCTGGCGGCCGTCGCGTGGCTTTCGCGTGCCTTGCCCATGTGGTGGGTCAGCGCGCCGCAGCACCCCGCACCTTCGGCCACGACCACTTCGCATCCCAACCGGGTGAGCAACCGAATGGTGGCGTCATTGATATCGGTGTTCAGCGCCTTCTGCGCACACCCCGTCATCAGGGCGACGCGCATTTTCCGTTCCGCCACCGGCGCAAAGCTTTGCGGATCGTCATTGCGGCTGACGGGCGGGATGTGATCGGGGGCCATTTCCAGCATGGCGCGCAGGCGGGCATCGGGCATCAGACGGGCAAAGGGGCGGCCAATCCTGGCCCCCAGCAGCGCCACGCGGAAGCGCATGGGATAGGGCAGGATGCGCGCCAGAATCCAGCGCAACGCCCGATCCATGACAGGGCGCCTGTACCGGTTTTCAATGTATTCGCGCGCGTGATCGACCAGGTGCATGTAGTGCACGCCGGACGGGCAGGTCGTCATGCAGGCCAGACACGACAGGCAGCGGTCGATATGCTTGACCACCTTCTCGTCGGGGTCGCGGTCATTCTCGAGCATGTCCTTGATCAGGTAGATGCGGCCGCGCGGGCTGTCCAATTCATCGCCCAGCACCTGATAGGTGGGACAGGTCGCGGTGCAGAACCCGCAATGCACGCAATTGCGCAGGATCTCGTTTGACCGATGGGTTTGCGGGTCGGTCAGCTGTTCGGGGGTAAACGTCGTTTGCATGTTATCTCGCCATCATCTGAGCTGCGGCAAAGCCGAACCAGGGCACCGTTGTGCCCATGGCACCCGCGACACGGATCAGACGCCGTGCGCGGATCGAGGGGTAGGCGCGGCGCAAGGCGCCGGCGGCCAGCACCATCACCAGGACCCAGGCGATCCAGATGCTGGCAACGCTCAGGAAGGTCCGCGTCGCATCAAAGGCCAGGGTCAGGTTCGCCCCGCTGCGCAACAGGAAACTGATCATCACCAGCACCGATGCGGCAAAGGCAAGCGGCCAATGCCGTTCCGCCACCCGGTCCAGTGCAAAGAACAGCGCGGGGCCGATGACAAAGGCCATGGTGAACAGGATCGTAACCATCACGCGGCCATCAAGCCGGGGTTCAGGATACCCTGCGGATCAAAGCGGTGACGCAAGCCCGCGGTCAGCGTGGCGACCCCCGGTGCTTCGGGTTGAAAGACGGGCACGGATGCGCGCACCGCGTCGGGGCCTTTGATCAGGGTCGCGTGGCCGCCCAGCTGTGCCACCTTGGACTGCAATGCGGTGTGCGTTGCCGCGATGTCACCGGACATTTGACCGACCCAGACCAGGCCACCACCCCAATCCATCATCGTCACACCATCGTCCGGCGCCAGCGCCACCACGGCCGGTCCATCCCCCGGTTTTACGGAAATGCGCCAGACACCGGCGGCCGCATGCAGCGGCCGGGCATCCCGGACAGATGTCCAATCGGCCGATATCTCTGTCACATCGCCAAATCCGGACAACAGGGCCTGCAACTGTCCCGCGCGGTACGTGACCGACGCGTCAAAACCCTCGAGACGCAACCAGACCTGCCCACCGGTCCAGGCCGCGCCCGACACCTCGAACGGGGACCCAAGCGCCCGGCTCATCGCGGCCACGGCGCGTGCGGCGTCCAATCCGTCGATGGCCAGCGTCGTCTCCGCCTCGACCGACGGCAGCACTTTCAGGCTCACCTCTGTCAACACACCCAAGGTGCCCCAGGACCCGCACATCAGCTTGACCAGGTCATAGCCGGTGACGTTTTTCATCACCCGCCCCCCGTTCTTGATGACCTGTCCGGCCCCATCCACCATGCGCACGCCCAGCGCAAAGTCCCGGGCCGCGCCCACCATGATGCGGCGCGGCCCGCTGGCATTGGTCGCAACCACACCGCCAATGGTGGATGCCCCCGACGTGCCCAGCAGCCCGGTCAGATCATACGGCTCGAAGGCCAGCCGCTGGTTCTCGGCGGCCAGCGTCGCCTCGATCCGGGCCACCGGCGTGCCCGCCTGCGCCACGATGGTCAGCGCACCGGGTTCATACAGCGTCACGCCCGACAGGCCCGACACATCCAGCACCTCGCCCACCACAGGGCGTCCCACCGACCGCGTTCCGCCGCCGCGTATGGCCAATGGCCCCTTGGCTGAGGCCACCGCCTCGGCCACCGCGTCTTCCGTCGTCAAAATGCTCATCTTCATCTTGCCCTATAAACTCCGGGGGTGAGGCCACAGGCCGAGGGGGCTGGCCCCCTACTCCGCCGCCATCTGCGCGCCACGCCACTGCTCTGACACCGCCAAGGGAAAAACCTTGGCCGGGTTCAACAACCACTTCGCGTCAAACACGTCCTTTACGGCCATCTGCGCCTCCAGATCAGCAGGCGCATATTGATACGTCATCAAATCGCGCTTCTCGATGCCCACGCCGTGCTCTCCGGTCAGGCAGCCACCCACCTCGACGCACAATTTCAAGACCTCGGCCCCGAACGCCTCGCACAGCTCCAGGTCACCGGGCTTGTTCGCGTCATAGCAAATCAGCGGGTGCATGTTCCCGTCGCCCGCATGGAACACGTTGCCCACGGGCAGACCGTATTTTTCCGACATCTCACCAATGCGGCGCAGCACATACGGCAATTCCGACACCGGAATGGTGCCATCAAGGCACATGTAGTCACTGACGCGCCCGATGGCCGAAAACGCCGCCTTGCGCCCGGCCCAGATGCGGGCGCTTTCCTCGGTCGAGGCGCTTTCGCGCAGGGCTACGGGGTTGTGCCGTCCGGCAATCGCCGTGATCAGGGCCAGTTGCGCGTCGATTTCCGGATCGGACCCTTCGACCTCGACAATCAGCAGCGCGCCGCACATCGGGTAGTCGGCCCTGGCGAAATCCTCGCACACCTCGATCAGCATCCTGTCCATGAACTCGATGGCCACGGGCAGCACACCCGCCTTGATGATGTCGGCCACGCAGGCCCCCGCCACCTCGGCACTGTCAAAGCCCATGAGCACGGGCCGCGCGCCCTCGGGCTTGTGCAGAATGCGCAGGGTCGCCTCGGTCACGACCCCCAACTGCCCTTCGGACCCGCAGATGACGCCCAGCAAATCCAACCCACCGGAATCCAGGTGCGCGCCGCCAATCTCGACCACTGTGCCGTCCATCTGCACAAGGGTGACGCCCATCAGGTTGTTGGTGGTCACACCGTATTTCAGGCAATGCGCGCCACCTGAATTCATCGCGATATTGCCCGCAATGGCACAGGCCAGCTGGCTGGACGGGTCAGGCGCATAGAAAAACCCGTCCGCCTCCACCGCACCCGTGACGCTCAGGTTGGTGCGGCCGGTCTGCACCCGGATGATGCGGTTGTCATAGTCCGTCTCGATCACATCATTCATGCGCGCCACGCCCAGGATGACGCAGTCCGCGGTGGGCAGGGCCCCGCCCGCCAGTGACGTGCCCGACCCGCGCGGCACCACTGGCACGCCTTCCTCGTGGCAGATGCGCAGAACGGCAGACACCTCTGCCGTGGTCCCGGGCAGCACGGCAACCATGGGCGGACACCGATACGCGGTCAGCGCATCGCATTCATATGCGCGCGTTTCGGCGGGATCATCAATGACGGCGGTCCCGGGCAGCACCCCGCGCAACCGCTCGACAACACGTGTCTTGCGGGCCAGCACATCAGAATCAGGGACAGGCATTTCCATGGGACATCCTCCGACAATTGGTAAAATAATATGACCAATTTCTGCGGGATGCAATCCTGTTCTCTGCGGTGTAAGACCGCAGCCATGACCTGGCTCGACCGCATCACGCTTTTCACACCTCTGGATTTCGGAGCCCTGGCGATGGTCGTGCTGGGGTGGCTGCTGATCGGATGGCGGATCGAACATCCCGCCGCCAGACACCCGTCGACGTCCCAGATCATGGCGGGCTTCCGGCGCCAGTGGATGCAGCAGATGATCACGCGCGAACCGCGCATCTTCGACGCCCAGATCGTGGCCAGCCTGCGGCAGGGCACGGCGTTCTTTGCCTCGACCGCGATGATCGCGATCGGCGGCACCCTGGCCCTGATCGGGAATGCAGAACGGCTGACCGGAATCGCCAATGACCTGGTCCTGATGGATGCGCCCACCTTCGTGTGGGAGGCGAAGATGCTGATCGTCGCGCTGTTTCTGACCAATGCCTTCCTGAAATTCGTCTGGGCCAACCGGCTGTTCGGCTATGCGGCGGTGGTGATGGCGGCTGTGCCCAATGACACCACGCATCCCGATTGCAATCCGCGCGCGGCCCAGGCGGCAGAGGTCAACATCACCGCGGCGCGTTCGTTCAACCGGGGACTGCGCTCGGTCTATTTCGCGCTGGCCTGCGTGGCCTGGCTGGCAGGGCCGATCAGCCTGATCGGGGCGACGATCTTCACATTGGCCGTGATCTGGCGGCGTGAATTCGCCTCGAACTCGCGTACCATCCTGCTGGGCACGGACACGTGACATGACAGGCGCGCACGGGCACCTTACCCTGACGCCATGAAACGCCTCATTGCCCTTGCGCTGCTGATCGCGGCCCCCGCACTTGCCGAAGACCCGGTGATCGAAAACGTGTCCGTCACCAGAACCGGCACCGACACCTATCGCTTTTCGGTGACCATTCGCCATCCCGACACCGGCTGGGACCACTATGCCGATGGCTGGCGCGTGCTGGATATGGAGGGCAACGAACTGGGCATGCGGGTCCTGTTCCATCCGCACGAGACGGAACAGCCCTTCACCCGCAGCCTGGACGGGGTGGTCATTCCGGCAGGCACCACACAGGTGCAGGTCCAGGCCCGCGATCTGCCGGCAGGCTGGAATGCAGGGACCACGATCGTCGACCTGCCCGGCAGCTGACCGCGCCTTCTTCCGACCGGAAATACGACAGGGAGTTTGAGGGACAGCGTCCCTCATTCACAAAAATGAATCGCGTCGCCGCAAGGCGTCCTTCGGGTCACAGCCGATGATAGGGCGACCCGGCCAGAATGGATGCGGCGCGATACAGCTGTTCGGTCAGCATGACCCGCACCAGCATGTGCGGCCACACCATGGACCCGAAGGACAGCTGGTAATCCGCCTCGGCCCGCAGGCCCGGGTCAATCCCGTCGGCCCCGCCGATGACAAAGGCCACGTCACCGCGGCCATTGTCGCGCCATCCGCTCAACCGCTTGGCAAAGGCAGGCGAGGTCTCGACCCTGCCGCGTTCGTCCAGACAACAGACCACCGCACCCCTGGGCAGCGCGCGGCGCAGCAGGTCGGCCTCTGCCGCCATCCCGCCGCCCTTGCGGTCGTCCACCTCTGTCAGGATCAGGGGGCCCAGGCCAAGGGCCCGGCCCGTGCGGTCAAAGCGGGTCACATAGTCGCTGACCAAATCGCTCTCGGGGCCACCACGCAGGCGGCCCACGGCACAGATATGCACACGCATCTGTCGGGCGTGATCAGTTGGCTGCCGCAGCGCCGGGCTGCCACATCTTCTCCAACTGGTAAAATTCGCGGACCTCGGGGCGGAACACGTGGACGATCACATCGCCCGTGTCGATCAGCACCCAATCCCCGGTGTCCTTGCCCTCGGTCCGTGTCGGAATGCCGAAGGTCGCCTTCAGGCGCTCCACCAGCTTTTCCGAGATGGCCGCCACCTGGCGGGACGAGCGGCCCGAACAGATCACCATGTAATCACCCATGGCGGTCTTGCCGCGCAGATCGATCTGCACGACATCTTCGGCCTTGTCGTCGTTGAGAGAAGACAGCACAGCCTCAAGGATCGCTTCGCTTGTGGCTTGCGTTTGAGGGGCGGCCATCACAGCCGCGGCTCCATCAGCGGCTTGAACCGCGTCAGCAGAGAATGACAGGACATTGTCCTCCTTGGTCAGCACGCCGTCCACGGGTCCCCGGCGCTGGGATAGGGTTATGGTAACAACGCGCGCGTGACATTTCAATGAAAGGCCTCACCATCCGTCTTCGATGACCATGGCGCTGTCGTCCACACCGCTCGCCCGCAGCGCGTCGCGCATGGCATCCACATAGCCGGGCGGGCCGCAGACATAGAACGTCGTGTCGAAATCCTGCACCTGTTCGCGCAGGAATGTCGCGTCGACCTGGCCGTGATGCAGGCCGGGCGCGTCTTCCTCTGCCAGCACGTGATCGACGCGCAAACCCTCCATCACCGCCCATTCGCCGCGCAGGATGATGTCAGCCGCACGCGTGTTGGAAAAGATCAGGTGACAGCCCGTAACCGAGCCCGCCTGCGCCCGCGCCCGCAAAATCGGAGTAAAGGGCGTGATCCCGGCGCCTGCCGCCAGAAAGACACCCGGGCCCTGATCGGAAATTGCGCCGCGCACATCGTCGAGGCAAAAGGCGGTGCCGGGCGCCTGGGTCGGCAGGCGGGCCGTCACGCCGTCATGGTCGGGATAGCTCTTGATCACGAACTCCAGATGATCGTCCTTAGGCAGCGACGTGAAGGTAAAGGGGCGCCCCTCGTCCCGCCAGCCGTCCTGGGTCAGGTACAGGTCCGCCGCCTGTCCGGGTTCGAAATTCAGGTCCTTGGGGCGGTCAAAGACGTAGCGGTGCGTATCATGGGTCAGTGGGGTGATCTCGCGCAGGGTCAGATCGTAGGGCATGGCGGCTCTCCTTGTCTGGCAAGGCAACGCAAATGCAGGCCGTCGCGTTCCGCAGCCCACCCGGGGGCGCGGCTTAGCCCAGGCTGTCGGCGAATGCGGCCAAAGCCGCGCCGTCGACGGCAGGCCCATGTCCGAACGCCACCTTTCTCGGGGACAGCGCGGCAAGTTTGGCGATGGACTGCCTTGCCACCTCCATGTCCCAGGTCGCGATCCCCAGGGGCAGGCCAAGCTGCGGCCGGGTTGTCAGCAGGTTCATGCCCACCACGGCATCGCCCGCAATGAGCACCCCGTCCGATGCCCGCCAGAACGAGATGTGGCCGCGCGTGTGCCCCGGCGTCTCGATCACCTCGAACCCGCCGACCTGGTCGCCTTCGGCCAGCACGCGTGCCACCGGATGCCCCGCACCGGCAAAGAAGCGCTGCTGCATCCGCGCCATCAGCGACCCCGGGTTCGGAAACGAGCCCAGGACATGGCCCGTCTCCGCCGCCTCCCGCTCCTCTGCGTGACACATCAGCGGCAGGTTCAGTGCCTTGCACACATCCGCCGTGGCCCCCTGATGATCCGGATGGGCATGGGTCAGCGCGTGGCCCGACACCGCCTTGCCCTGCAGCGCGCGCAGCAGTTTGGGACCTGACCGTTTCACGCCCGCATCCACCAGCACATCACCCATCAGGTAGCAGTTCACCGACTGGCGCGGCATCACCGGGATCTGCCACACGTTCTCTGCAATCTGGATCATGATCCGTCGTCCTCCCCCAACATCCGCACCTCGCGCTGCGGGAACGGAATGGAAATGTTGTTCTCTTTGAACGCATCCCACAAGGCCAGATACACATTGCCCCGGATATTGGTTAGCCCGCCGGTCGGGTCCGTGATCCAGAAGCGCAGAATATAGTCGACGGAACTGTCGCCGAAGCCCACGATGTGGCACACGGGCGGGCGCGAGGACAGCACCCGTTCGACCCCCTTGGCGGCCTCGATGGACAGCTTGCGCACCTTGTGCGGATCGCAGCCGTAGGACGTGCCGAAATAGATATCGAGCCGCACGAAATCGTTGGAGTGGGACCAGTTCACCACCTGCCCGGTGATCAGATCCTCGTTCGGGATCAGGTATTCGCGCCCGTCCCGCGTCACCACGGACGCATAGCGCGCGCCCAGCGTCTGGATCCACCCGAACGTGTCGCCCAGGCTGATCACGTCGCCGGGCTTGATGGACTTGTCCAGCAGGATGATGACACCGGACACCAAGTTCGACACCACCTTTTGCAGACCAAAGCCAAGGCCCACGCCGATGGCCCCCGACAGCACCGCCAGCCCCGTCAGGTCGATCCCCAGCGCCCGCACGCCCGCATAGAACGCGATGGCGTAGAACACGATCTGCACGACCTTGACGATCAGCACCCGCATCGAGGGCGAGATATCCTCGTTCGACTGGACCCGGCTGGAGGTTGTGACGGTGATAAACCGGGCCAGCGCCAACAGGACGCCGATGATGACGATGCCCTGAACGATCAGCAGCAGCGATATGCGCACATCGCCAATGCTGAAGGCCGCGGCATCCAGGATTTGCGCCGCCTCGTCCACGACGCCCAGGACATACAGCGTGACATAGATCCACGCCCCGTACCGCACCATCCGCCGCAAAAAGATCGACCGGATCAGCCGGGTGGCAAACGCCACCAACAGCCATGCGGTCGCCAGCGTCGCAATCAGGTCAAGAATGTACGATCGGGACGGCCACGTGATCTCTTGCATGACCAGAACGACCATCCACATCAGGACGACAAAGAAAATGGCGCGCAAGCGCTGGTGCACCACCACCAGCACGCGCATGCGCCATTTGGGCCAGCCTTCGCGCGTGCCCATCCATTCGCGGATGCGTGGCCCCAGCACACGACGCAGCAACATCGCCCCGACAAAAGCCAGCAGCGCGATGCCGATCTGGTAGGCGACCCAGGGCCGAAGCAACGAGGACAGGAATGTCTGCGCATGTTCCAGCAGCAACACACCCAGGGATGTGCCGACCTCAAGCAGTGTTTCGCCGTCCTGCGTTTCGCCCAGCGCTGCCGCCTCGGCAGCCGAGTTCAGCGCATCCGCAATCTCGTTGCCGGTGCCGTCGGTGTGATTGGCCATCCTGTCTCCTCGTTCCGGACAGCATGCAACGCACACGCAGCACGATCAATCGCACCTCGCTTGATCGGCGCATGGAATCCCGTTATCTGGCAGACATGACACGCCTGTTCGACATGGATGACCGCGCACGCCTGCGCGAACGCTTTTTCGGGGCGACGCACACGGTGCTGGCGCGCCTATAAGGCTGGCCGCCCGCCATCCATCTGAAAATTCGTATCTTTAAGGGAGAGGACCAAAATGTCCCCCAAGACGCTTTATGACAAAATCTGGGATGCGCATGTCGCGCACGAGGCCGACGATGGCACCTGCCTGCTCTATATCGACCGCCACCTGGTCCACGAAGTGACCAGCCCGCAAGCCTTTGAAGGGTTGCGCATGGCAAACCGCCCCGTCCGCGCACCGGACAAGACCATCGCCGTGCCGGACCACAACGTGCCGACGACCGCAGGGCGCGAAGACCCCAAGAACATGACCGAGGATTCGGCCATCCAGGTCGCCGCCCTTGACAAGAACGCGCGCGACTTCGGCATTCACTACTATCCCGTATCAGACGTGCGTCAGGGCATCGTGCACATCGTCGGCCCCGAACAGGGCTGGACCCTGCCCGGCATGACCGTCGTCTGCGGTGACAGCCACACCGCCACCCACGGCGCCTTCGGCGCGCTGGCCCACGGCATCGGCACGTCCGAGGTGGAACACGTGCTGGCGACCCAAACGCTGATCCAGAAGAAATCCAGGAACATGAAGGTCGAGATCACGGGCAAGCTGCGCCCCGGCGTGACGGCCAAGGACATCACCCTGTCCGTCATTGGCGAGACCGGCACCGCGGGCGGCACCGGCTATGTCATCGAGTATTGCGGCGAAGCGATCCGGGACCTGTCGATGGAAGGGCGCATGACCGTCTGCAACATGGCGATCGAGGGCGGGGCACGCGCTGGCCTGATCGCGCCGGACGAAAAGACCTTTGACTACGTCAAGGGCCGGCCCCATGCCCCCAAGGGCGCGCAGTTCGAGGCCGCCCTTGCGTGGTGGAAAACGCTCTACTCCGATGACGACGCCCATTGGGACAAGGTCATCACGATCAAGGGCGAAGACATCGCGCCTGTCGTCACATGGGGCACTTCGCCCGAGGACGTGCTGCCGATCACGGCCACTGTGCCGGCTGCGGATGATTTCGAAGGCGGCAAGGTCGGCGCGGCCCAACGCTCGCTCGACTATATGGGCCTGACGCCCGGCACGCCGCTGACCGACATCGAAATCGACACCGTTTTCATCGGCTCCTGTACCAATGGCCGCATCGAGGACCTGCGTGCCGCCGCCGAAATCCTCAAGGGCAAGAAGATCAAGGTCAAACGCGCCATGGTCGTCCCCGGCTCGGGCCTTGTGCGCGCGCAGGCCGAGGAAGAAGGCCTTGCCGACATCTTCAAGGAGGCCGGTTTCGAATGGCGCCTTGCGGGCTGTTCCATGTGCCTGGCGATGAACCCCGACCAGTTGGCCGAGGACGAGCGCTGCGCCTCCACCTCCAACCGGAACTTCGAGGGGCGGCAGGGTTACAAGGGCCGCACGCACCTCGTGTCGCCCGGCATGGCAGCGGCGGCCGCAATCACCGGCAAGCTGACGGACGTACGGGAATTGATGTAACGCCATAGGTGCGCAGTGAATGCGCACCCTACACCCGGCGCGTAAGGTGTGCCCTATGGGCGCACCATCCCGCGGGAAAAGGACAAGATAAATGGACAAATTCGAAACACTTACAGGGATCGCGGCGCCCATGCCGCTGGTGAATATCGACACCGATATGATCATCCCCAAGCAGTTCCTGAAAACCATCAAGCGCTCGGGCCTTGGTGCGAACCTGTTTGACGAGATGCGGTTTGACCGGCAGGGCAACGAAATATCGGACTTCGTGCTGAACCAGCCGCAATACCGCAATGCGGAAATCCTCGTGGCCGGTGACAATTTCGGCTGCGGATCGTCCCGCGAACACGCGCCTTGGGCGATCAAGGATTTCGGCATCCGCTGCGTCATATCCTCTTCATTTGCCGACATTTTCTACAACAACTGCTTCAAGAACGGCATCCTGCCCATCGCGCTGCCTGCCGACGCGGTCGACGTGCTGATGAAAGACGCCGAAAAAGGCGCCAATGCCCGCATGACCGTCGATCTGGAAAACCAGACGGTGACGACGTCGGACGGCGAAAGCTTCAGCTTCGAGGTGGACGCGTTCAAGAAGCACTGCCTGATGGAAGGGCTCGACGATATCGGCCTGACCATGGAAAAGGTCGACAGCATCGACAGCTACGAGGCGCAGGCGGCACAGGCGCGTCCGTGGGTCTAAGCCACCATTAACCAAGATATGGCATAGCGGTGGTGCATCGCTATGCCTGCCGCAGGGCGCAAACACAACATCTTGCGCCCTGCCAAAATCCCGCCTCAGAAATGATGCACAAACGCACCACACCGACCCTCAAAATGCCCAATGGATTACGTTTCATTAACCACAAGGCTTGAGAGACCGGGTCAATCAAGGCACAAATGTGGCCAGAATGAGGCACCCGCCTGACCCGGTGGGATCAAGTTGGAACAAGCACGCGGCAACGTATCGCGGCTGGCCAGTTTGAAGGGATCGAGAAACGTGATTGCACGATTGTCTGGAGCCGCATTGCGCGGTTTTTTGGTGGCTTTGATGATTGCCACGCCCGCACTTGTGGTGCCCGGGGTGTCCATTGATTCATCGCAAGCCACTGTTTTGATTGCGCTTCTTGCAGCCTTTCTGACGTTCATCGAATACAATGCGCAAAGCCCCAGCATTGTCGAGTTCCGCGATGCCGCCCCGTTCAACCGCCTGCGCTTTGCCGCCCTTCTGGCCACCGTTCTGCTGCTTAGCATCATTTGTCGTGGCAAGACGGACCCCACCCTGCTGACCAATGCGCTGACCTCTGTCGGCACGATCATCGGCAGCAGCATCGACTTTCCCTACAGCCCGGTGCGCCTTGTGGTGCTGATGCTGCCGCCCGACGCACATGACAGTGTGGTGCAATCGGTGCGCACAGCGGCCGGTATTGCCTACCTCATCTCGCTGATCGGCATGGCGATGTTCCTGTTCCTCGTTCGCGTTCTGGGCTGGCCGTCGCGCAACGGGTCGTTCAACGTCTGGGTCAACCTGCCCTTGTTCGACCCCACGGCGGGCGGCGATGTCCTGTACCGCCTCAACCGTGACGCGCGCATCAACATCGCCCTTGGCTTCCTTCTGCCCTTCCTCATTCCGGCGGTGGTCAAGATGGCAGCGGACCTGCTAAACCCGATCACGCTTGAGAACCCGCAAACCCTGATCTGGACGATGAGCGCATGGGCCTTTCTTCCCGCCAGCATGATCATGCGCGGCATCGCGATGCAGCGGATCGCAGAGATGATCAAGGACCAGCGCAAGCGCGCCTATGCCAACGCGGATCCGGACATGTTGCCGGCCTGATCACGACGCTTGCGGCCCTGCTGTGCGGGGCCGTGGCACAGGCGGACACATTGCGCATCGCCACCTACAACACGGAACTCCAACGCAAGGGCCCCGGTCTTTTCCTGCGTGACCTCGTGCGAGGTGACGATGACCAGATCACTGCCGTGCTCGACGTCATCGCGCGGGCGGATGCCGACGTTCTGGCGCTCCAGGGCATCGACTACGACCTGACCGGAGAAGCGCTCAGCCGCCTTGCCGACGCTGCGGGGTACCCACACCATTTTGCGCTGCGTCCCAACACCGGCCGTCCCACCGGACTGGATATGGATGGTGACGGACGGCTTGGCGGACCGCGCGACGCCCAGGGCTTTGGTTACTTTTCCGGTCAGGGCGGTATGGCGATCCTGTCGCGCCTGCCGATTGATGCCGCCAACGTCCAGGACCTGTCCGACCTACTGTGGGTCGATGTGCCGGACGCGCGTCTGCCCGAGGTGAACGGGGCCCCCTTCCCATCCAAAGAGGCGCAAGCCGCTCAGCGCCTGTCCACGACCGGGCACTGGATCGTGTCCATCACCACGCCGGACGGTCCGTTTCACCTGATGACCTTCCATGCCAGCCCGCCGGTCTTTGACGGGCCCGAAGATCGGAACGGCAAGCGCAATCACGACGAGGTCCGGCTGTGGCAGCACGTTCTGGACGGCACCGTTGGCACCGCACCGCCGGGTGCGTTTGTGATTGCCGGGGATGCAAACCTTGACCCCCGGGACGGCAGCGGTTTGCACAGTGCGATCATTGACCTTCTGCAAGATCAACGGCTTAGCGATGTGTCCCCGCGGGGACAGTTTGGCACCGACACCGTGGACTGGACCGATCCCGTGCCCGGCGACCTGCGCGTCAGCTATGTTTTGCCCTCGACCCACTGGACCGCCATCGACAGCGGCGTGTTGTGGCCCGCACCGGACGATCCCTTTGCCGACTCGGTCGCCACAGCCAGCCGCCACCGGCTTGTTTGGGCCGACCTGACCCTTGACCCTGCGGACGGTGGTGAGTAGGCGAAACCTCAAGCAATCAAAGGAGTTTCGCCCATGTCCAATCCGTCGATCTTGATCCTGCCCGGCGACGGCATCGGCCCCGAAGTCATGGACCAGGTGGTCCGGGTCATCGACTGGTACGGCGCGAAACGGGACCTGGCCTTTGACGTCTCGACCGACCTTGTGGGCGGGGCGGCCTATGACGCGCATGGCGTGCCGCTACACGACGACACCATGGCCAAGGCACAAGAGGTGGACGCGGTTCTGCTGGGTGCCGTTGGGGGGCCGAAATACGACGACCTGGACTTTTCGGTGAAGCCAGAGCGCGGCCTGCTGCGTCTGCGCAAGGAGATGGACCTGTTTTCGAACCTGCGCCCGGCACAATGCTTTGACGCGCTGGCGGATTTCTCTTCGTTGAAAAAGGATGTGGTCGCAGGCCTTGACATCATGATCGTGCGCGAGCTGACATCCGGCGTCTACTTTGGCGAACCGCGCGGCATCTTCGAGGAAGGCAACGAACGCGTCGGTATCAATACCCAGCGCTATACTGAATCAGAGATCGAACGCGCCGCCCGCTCGGCCTTTGAACTGGCGATGCGCCGCAGCAAAAAGGTCTGCTCGATGGAGAAGGCCAACGTGATGGAATCGGGCATTCTCTGGCGCGAAGTCGTGACCAAGGTGGGCGAAGACTATCCCGAGGTGGAGCTGAGCCACATGTACGCCGACAATGGCGCGATGCAGCTGGTGCGCGCGCCCAAGCAGTTTGACGTGATCGTCACGGACAACCTGTTCGGCGACATCCTGTCGGACTGTGCCGCGATGCTGACGGGTTCGCTCGGCATGTTGCCCTCCGCCTCGCTGGGTGCACCGATGGCGAACGGACGGCCCAAGGCCATGTACGAGCCCGTCCACGGCTCGGCCCCCGACATCGCGGGTCAGGGCAAGGCGAACCCGATTGCCTGCATGCTCAGCTTTGCGATGGCCCTGCGCTATTCCTTCGACCAAGGGGACGAAGCCGCGCGGCTGGAGAACGCCATCGAAAAGGTGCTGGCAGACGGGGCACGCACGGCTGACCTGATGGGACCCGAAGGCGGCACACCGCTGTCGACGGCAGACATGGGCGACGCGATCCTCGCGGCCCTTGACGCCAGCCTTTGACAGGGCGCGGGCGCGCGACTGCCACAGGTCGCGCGCCATGTCAGGGCAGGAATTCCTGACTTGGGACATCACGACGCGGTCACCACTTCGTGATCCGTAGTAACGGACCAAAGGAAATCCCATGTCCCTGTATTCCCTGCGCACTGCACTGTGCGCCCTTGTTCTTGGTGGCCTTGCGGCCTGTGATCTTGCATACCCCGTCAGCGTGATTGGCGATGACGGCATGACCTTCCGCGGCTCTGCCACCGACACGTTCCTGCATGGTGGCAGCTTTCAGGCGACGAATGGCAGCGCGGTGTGTTCGGGCACCTATGACAAGTTCGCGGATATCAGCACGGTGAGCTTCCCCGTCGTGTGCAACAACGGCCTGCGCGGCGTCGGCACCGCCTATTTCCAATCGCCCACCAGTGGTTCCGGCTTTGTCACAATGACCGATGGCAGCCGCTGGCAGTTCATCTTCGGACAAGGTGCGCTGTCTATTTAGGCAGTGGCGGGGCTGGTGGAGCGCGGCCAGCCCCGCTATGCAGCCCCTGACCCAACCACCAAGGCGACGCTGATGTCATCCAATGCCAAGGGGGCGCTTCTGGCCCTGATCGCTTTTGGGCTGTTTTCCACCCACGACGTCTTCATCAAGACGCTCGGGGCCACGTATTCGCCCATCCAGATCGTGTTTTTCAGCGTGCTGCTCAGCTTTCCGCTGGCAACGATCATGCTGATGCGGGATGCAAGGCCCGGCACGCTGGTTCCCGTGCATCCGTGGTGGATGGCCCTGCGCACCGTGGGGGCCGTGATCACCGGGGTGTCGGCGTTTTACGCGTTTTCGAACCTGCCGCTCACGCAGACCTATGCCATCCTGTTTGCCACGCCGTTGCTGATTACCGTGCTGTCGATCCCGATCCTGGGCGAAAAGGTGCGTCTGCCGCGATGGCTTGCCGTCATTGTGGGGCTGCTGGGTGTGATGGTTGTCTTGCGCCCGGGCACGACGGATCTGACCCTTGGCCATGCCGCCGCCATCGTCGCCGCCTTTGCCGGGGCGTTTGCGTCGATCGTCGTGCGCAAGATCGGGGCCGAAGAGCGGACGGTTGTCCTGCTGCTGTATCCGATGGTTGCGAATTTTGTCGTGATGGGGATTGCCCTGATCTTTGTCTACAAACCCATGCCGGGCGAGCATCTGGCGATGCTGGCCATCATTTCGGTCATGGCCTGGGTCGCGGGCCGCTTTATCATCGCCGCCTACCAGACCGGCGAAGCCGCGATCGTGGCGCCCATGCAGTATTCGCAGATCCTGTGGGCAACGGCCTATGGCCTGATCTTTTTCGATGAAACGCCGGACATGTTCACCGGCGTCGGAGCGGGCATTATCATCGCGTCCGGCCTGTTCATCGTGTTCCGCGAAAGCACGTCCGGAAATTCCGAAAACACCCCCGTGCTGCGCACCCGCAGCCGCATCGGCACGCCCGGTACGTTCCGTGTCAGCAGCCTGATGACCAGCGGCAGGTTCCGGGACAAGCCCCTTGCCAAAACCCCGGACGCGGAGTAATCCGCGCGCATCGGTCGGAGTGTAGCTCAGCCTGGTAGAGCACTGTCTTCGGGAGGCAGGGGCCGGAGGTTCGAATCCTCTCACTCCGACCAAGAAACACCCCTTGTCTACATTGCCCTTGCCCTTGATCGCGCCCGCGGCAACGATCTTGGGTTTGCACCGCATCCGCGCTGTGCGCGGCGGACGACCGTGTGATCGAACGCCACACGATACCGACGTCATCACGCTTTTACCGTGAGGCGCATTTTTCGAAATGGGCGCGTTCACTGTCCGCCATCCCGGTCGATTTGACTGGCCTGTGCCAGATGGACCCTGCATGGCCTTGCCACCCGTCGCAGCAGGATCGTTGTATGTCGCGAAAGCACTGGACAGGGATGTCCAGTATTTCGCACCGTTTCCGCAACAACGACTCGGAACAGGGAATATCGGGATGAAGTCGCAATATCGCGTGGTGGTGATTGGCGGGGGTGTTGTGGGGGCATCGGTCCTGTATCACCTGGCCAAGATGGGGTGGACGGACGTGGCGCTGATCGAACGATCCGTTCTGACAGCCGGGTCCAGTTGGCATGCGGCAGGCGGCATTCACGCGCTGAATGCGGACCCGAACATGGCCGCGCTTCAGGCCTATACCATCGATCTTTTGTCAGAGATCGAAGAGGAAAGCGGCCAGAACATCGGGCTGCACATGACCGGCGGCCTGACCCTGGCGGGCACGCCCGAACGCTGGGAATGGCTGCAATCAGCCTACCGCGTGTTCCAGTCCATCGGGATTGAGGATTGCGAGCTTTTGACACCGCAGCAAGCGCAAGACCGCTGTCCCATCATGTCCACGGATGGTGTGTTGGGGGCCATGTGGGCCGACCGTGAAGGGTATGTGGACACAACCGGCACCGTGCATGCCTATGCCACGGCGGCCAAGAAACGCGGTGCATCAGTGTTCGAACACACCAAGGTCGAGGCGCTGGAACAGGTGCATGACGGCTGGATCGTGAAGACGGACAAGGGCGACATCCGTTGCGAACATGTGGTCAATGCGGCGGGTCTTTGGGCCAAGCAGGTGGGACGCATGGCGGGGATCGAATTGCCTGTCTCGCCGCTGAAGCACCATTACCTGATCACCGACCAGATCCCCGAAGTGGCCGCGCATGATTTTGAGATGCCCATGACCGTCGACCTTGAGGGGTTCACTTACATGCGGCAGGACCAAAAGGGCATCCTGATCGGCATTTACGAGCTGGAGCACCAGCACTGGGCCATGGACGGCGCGCCGTGGAATTACGGGATGGAGCTGTTTCAGCAAGACCTTGACCGGATCGAGAACGAATTGACGCTGGGCTTTGCCCGCTATCCATCGGCCGAGAATGTGGGGATCAAAACCTGGGTCAACGGCGCCTTCACGTTCAGCCCCGATGGCAACCCGCTGGTCGGGCCGGTGCCGGGCAAGCGCGGCTACTGGTCCGCCTGTGCGGTCATGGCCGGGTTCCTGCAGGGCGGCGGCGTCGGCAAGTCGCTGGCAGAATGGATGATCGAGGGCGAACCGGAAGCCGATGTCTACTGCATGGACGTCGCCCGCTATGGCAAGTTCGCCGATAACAAGCAGTACATCAAGGAAACCACCGGACAGTTCTACTCCCGCCGCTTCGTGATGTCGTACCCGAACGAACAGCTTCCAGCGGGGCGGCCGCTGAAGATGGCACCTGCGCATGATGCGATGACGGCGGCCGGGTGTCGCTGGGGGTCAAGCTGGGATCTGGAGACGCCCTTGTATTTTGCGCCCTCCGACGATTTCGTGGAAAACCTGACGCTGAAGCGGTCGAACGCGCATGATATTGTCGCCGCCGAATGCCGGAACGTGCGCGAAAATGTCGGCATGGTCGACATCACCGGCTTCTCGCGGTTCGAGGTGACAGGACCGCAGGCCGAAGCGTGGCTGAACCACGTCATGGCGTCGAAACTGCCCGCGCCGGATCGGGCCAAGCTGGCCCCGATGCTGGGCGAGGACGGGCGACTGAAGGGTGACTTGACGGTCCTGAACTGGGGTGACGGCCCGTGGTGGATCATGGGGTCCTATTACCTGCGCGCCTGGCACATGCGCTGGTTCGACGACCACATGATCGACGGCGTGCAGGTCCGCGATCTGGGTGAGGAGATGTGCGGCTTTGGCCTGACCGGCCCGAATGCGCGCAAGGTGATCGAAAAGCTGTGCCATCAGGACATTGGCGCGCTGGGGTTCATGGGCTGTGGTGATTTTGATGTGGGCATGATCCGGGCAAAGGTGGCGCGCATGTCTGTCGCGGGTGAGTTGGGGTACGAGATCAACTGCCGCTACGGCGATCATGTGAAATTGCGGCGGATGCTGCTGGAGGCTGGCGCGGATTTCGGCCTGCAGGAATACGGCTTCAACGCCATGCTGTCGTTGCGGCTGGAAAAATCCTTTGGCATCTGGTCGGCTGAATTTACCCAAGGCTATACCCCCGGCATGACCGGCATGGACCGGTGGATCGACTGGGACAAGGACTTTGTGGGCAAGGCCGCCGCCATCGCTGAGCGTGACGGGAATGGTCCGGCGCAAAAGCTGGTCACGCTTGAAATAGATGCCGATGACGCGGATGCCAGCGGGTACGAACCCGTATGGAATGGCGATACGCGCGTGGGTTTCGTCACGTCGGGCGGTTATGGGCACACGGTGCAAAAGTCCCTCGCCATGGCGTTGGTTGACGTTGATGCCGCAGCCGAAGGCACCGACCTGAAGGTCCACGTCGTCGGCGTGGAACGGTCCGCCAAGGTGATCGGCCCCTCGCCCTATGACCCGACAGGCAAGGCCATGCGGGGATGACAGACCCTGCCCGTCGCCGCCGCGGTCGTGGTGCGGCCCCCGTGAGGAGCCGCACCACCAACTACCGCACCCTGCGCAATCCCTTCCCGCCGATGAACGTGTTTTCGCAGGACCGGATTGCAGCGCTGCACGAAGCGTCCCTGGACGTTCTGGAACGGTTGGGCATCAAGGTTTTGCTGCCCGAAGCGCGGGCCAGGTTCAAATCGGGGGGCGCGCGCGTGAATGACAGTACCGAAATGGTGCATATCGGGCGCGAGATGGTCGAGGCGGCGCTGGCAACCGCGCCAAGATCCTTTCCCCTGATCGCGGGAAGCCCGGACCGCAATCTGGTGATGGAACTGGGGTCGATGATCTTTCAGCCCGGCGCGGGCTGTCCCCATGCCACCGATCTGGACCGGGGTCGCCGTCCGGGCACGGAACAGGACTTTCGTGAATTGATCAGCCTGACGCAGCACTATGACGTGCTGCACATGATCCCGCCGCTGGTGGAACCGCAGGATGTGCCCATCCACCTGCGCCACTACGCCATGATCCAAGGGCAGATGGAACTGACGGACAAACTGCCCTTCATCTTTTCGCGTGGGACCGGGCAGGTCGATGAAAGCTTTGAAATGCTGCGCGATTTTCGCGGGCTTTCAGATGCCGAATTCGCGGCCCGTTCGCATTGCTACACCATCATCAACACCAATTCGCCCCGGCAACTGGACATCCCCATGGCGCTTGGGATCATGGATTTTGCCCGTGCGGGCCAGATGGCGATCATCACGCCGTTCACGCTGATGGGGGCCATGGCACCAATCACGGTTGCGGGGGCCATGACGCTCAGCCATGCCGAAGCGTTGGCGGCAATCACACTGGGCCAGTTGGTCAATCCCGGCGCGCCGGTGTGCTACGGCACTTTCACATCGAATGTGGACATGAAGTCGGGCGCGCCCATCTTTGGCACGCCGGAACACTTCAAGGCATCATTGGCCGCTGGTCAGCTTGCCCGCCATATCGGTTTGCCGTGGCGATGTGCGTCGGGGTCCGCGGCGAACCTTGGCGATGTGCAGGCCGCGAACGAGACGCAGTTTGGAACCTGGGGCTGCCTGATGGCCGGCGCCACCGTCACGTTGCACGCGGCGGGGTGGTTGGAGGGCGGATTGACCATTTCGTATGAAAAGCTGGTCACGGATGTCGAGGTCTTGCAGATGGTGGCCGAACTTTGCGCCGCCACTCCGGCGGACGAGGCCGAGATCGCGATGGACGCATTGGAAGAGGTGCAACCGGGCGGGCACTTCTTTGGCGCGGCCCACACGATGGAACGCTATGCGACCGAATTCTATGAACCCGTCGTGGCGGATTTTGCCAACTTCGGGACATGGGAAGAACGCGGCGGTTTGGATGCCACCACGCGGGCGACTGACATCTGGAAAGGTATCCTGCGCGACTTTACCCCGCCTGCGACCAATGGCGATCGTCTGGAGGCCTTGCACAAATACATAGCAGACCGCACTGCCGCAGGCGGTTGCGCCCCCACAAGCTGATGTCTGAACCGCTCTTGCACAGGGACGATCCGGCCAAGGATCCGTTGGTCGGGAACATCAAGGTGACGCGACAGGATTGGCTGAACGCGGCCCTGTCCGTTTTGAAGCAAGGTGGCGTCGAGGCCGTGAAAGTGGCCGAACTGGCGGTGGCCATGGGCGTGTCGCGATCCAGCTTTTATTGGTATTTCAAGAACCGAACGGATCTGTTGAACGCGCTTCTTGAGCATTGGGAACGGACGAACACGGCCGCCATGGTGGCGCAGGCCAACGCGCCCGCGCTTACAATCACCGAAGCATGCTGCAACATCTTTCGCTGCAACATCAACACGGACCTCTTTGACAATCGGCTCGACTTTGCTGTGCGGGACTGGGCCCGGCGGTCCGATCAGGTCAATGCCGTGCTCAGGGCCGGCGACGATGCCAGGCTGGCCGCACTGACCCAGATGTTCCTGCGCTTTGATTATCCGGAATTGGAAGCCGCCGCACGGGCGCGCGTGATCTATTACATGCAGCTTGGCTATGACGACGCCAACCTGGGCGAAACACTGGAGGAACGGCTTGCCATGGTGCCGGGATACCTGGTGGCGTTTACGGGCCGTCCCGCAAGTGAAGGCGAAGTCGCGGACTTTGCCGCCTATGCCCGCGCGGTCGCCGGTGCTTGACCTTTGCAGCAATTGGTTATGTCGTATCACAAACCTCGGGGGGACATCATGCGCACTCAGGTCGTGATCATCGGCGGCGGCCCGTCCGGCCTGTTGCTTGGGCAATTGCTGCACAAGGCGGGCATCGAAACGATCGTGCTGGAACGGCAATCCCGGGCGCATGTGCTGGGCCGCATTCGCGCCGGTGTGCTGGAGCGTGGCCTTGTCGGTCTGATGGGCGAAGCAAGTGTGGACACCCGCATGAAGGCCGAAGGCTTTGTCCATGACGGCACCTTGATTGCCTATGACAACGACATGTTCCGCGTGGATTTCGCCGCACATACCGACGCCACCGTCCTGGTCTATGGCCAGACCGAAGTGACGCGTGATCTTTATGATGCGCGGGACGCATCCGGTGGGGATACGAGGTTTGAGGTCACGGGTGTGGTCATCCACGATGCCGACAGGGACGCCCCTTTTGTCACGTACACGCAGCAGGGCCAGACGCATCGGATCGACTGTGATTTCATCGCGGGCTGTGACGGGTTTCACGGGGTCAGTCGCAAGACGATTCCCGAGGCCGTGCGGCGGGAATACGAGAAGGTTTATCCCTTTGGCTGGCTTGGCATTCTGTCCGAGACCCCGCCCGTGAACGATGAACTGATCTATGCCAATTCGGATCGCGGATTTGCCCTGTGTTCGATGCGCAATGCCAATCTCAGCCGTTACTACATCCAGTGTGACACATCCGACGATCCATCAAACTGGACCGATGATGCATTCTGGGACGAATTGCGGCGCCGGATACCATCGCAAGCGGCGGATGTGCTGGTTTCGGGGCCAAGCATTGAAAAATCCATCGCCCCCTTGCGCAGTTTTGTCTGTGAACCGATGCGGTGGGGGCGGCTGTTCCTGTGTGGGGATGCGGCCCACATCGTGCCGCCGACAGGCGCCAAGGGTCTGAACACGGCTGCGTCGGATGTGCATTACCTGAACCAGGGTTTGCGCCAGTTTTACGGTGAGAAAAACAGCGAAGGGATCGACCGGTATTCCGAGCGCGCCCTTGCGCGCGTCTGGAAAACGCAGCGCTTCAGTTGGTGGTTTTCCACGCTGATGCACCATTTCCCCGGCCAAACCGACTTTGACAAGAAGATGCAACTGGCCGAACTTGCCCTGCTGCGCGACAGTCGCGAAGCACAGGCCGCAATGGCGCTCAGCTATGTCGGTCTACCGTACTGATCTTAAACACTTTTCAAATTTCCGCTGCTTTAGCGTAAATGAACCACCCTCCTTGTCGGTTGTCGTGACATGAGGCCACACGCGGCATGTCCGCCCTCGCAGCGGTCTCGCACCCATTGGAAAAGAAGAATTGAAACACTCGCCCCCGGTGGCGACGGCGGCAAATCCTTCGACATCCAGGCCGTGCAATCCATTGGCTTTCGGTCCGGGTCGCGCATCGATGCGTTGATCCTGACCGGGGTCCGGTATGGCGGCAATGGCGGCACGGAACGCAAGGAAATCACCATGGCCATTGAGAGGACATCAGCAACCTGACCGTTCATTACGGCAGCCGCGTCTACGGCATCTTTGCCAAGACGAACCTGGGCCGGACGTTTGGCGCGGGCCATGCGAAGGGCAACACGCAAGAGTTCAAGAATGTCCGCATCATCGGATTGGGCGGCGAGCGCGGTGAAGACCTGGACACGCTGCGCCTGCACTACATCCCCAACTACTCCGCTTCGGAACTGGAGGACAACGGGCGTCTGGCTGTCTTTGGCGCCGTGCCCGAGGGCCAGACCATCGAAACCTTCGTCTCAAGCCGCGTCTCGCATTTGTCGGCCACGCGCCTTTTCATGGAAACGGTGTTCAGCCTCGAACACTCGTCCGAAGCAGGTGTGTCCATTCCCATGGCCCGGACCGATATCATGGGCAAGACAAACACAGCTTTCGGTTTCACCATGACGACCCAGACCGAATTCACGGAATGGATCGAAAAGGAAGTGTTCGAAAGCAGGCCGGAAACCTACTCCCCCCAAAGGCAGCGTCAGCCTTGAGGGCGTGCAGGTTGACGTCTTCAAATCCAATGGTGGCAACGGCGCAGTGTGGTTCTTCCCGGTGGGCGAACCTCACCTGGTGTCCATGCCCCTCGACAAGGGCATGACCTTGGCGGATGAGCTTTATGACATAACCGGCACGCTCCAGCTGTTTTTCCCCGAAATGGGCGACATGCTGCAACCGCCACACGGATACGACTATTCCCGGACCGCACCTGTTCCGGCGTGACAGGCACCGGGATATCCCGGACAGTCGACTAAGAATTGACGTGCGCGGACAATCGCGCACGTCTCGCCACATTGCGGGCTTGGGGGGCAAACTGCCAGAGAAACCAAAATCATGCGCAAGCGCAAAATCCGACCCCTGCGACACCCGGATTTTATATGCTATTTCAGGCGGTTATCACGGTAATGATTCGGCGCTGAAATCAATAGTCTGCGCGGAATACCAATAGTCTGCGCAAACTTTTTTCGAAAAAACTTTGCCCGATCTTACTCGCCCACGAAAAAGCCCGCGTCCAAGGACACGGGCTTCGGATCAGCCGATCTGAGAGGAGTTGGTCAGCCGGGGATCTCCTCGGGGAAGGCCTCGACCGTCTCGACCATCGAGTCAATCGCCTCGTCGAGCGTCATGTCGGCGAACTCGACCATCCTCAGCTGGGCGGTCATCACATCCTTGGTGTCTTGGCTAAAGATAGTCACGAGGCGCAAGTCATCGGGATCAAGGCAAACCAGTACCTTCTTTGGCTTGCCCCCGGCGAACTCCTGCAGCTTAAAGGAGTTGTACCAGATACCGGAGATGCACACGCCTTCTGATGTAGTGGTGACCACTTGGCGCTCACCAAGGTGAATCCGCCGCTCTTCGGGACTCGGCGGCCTAATCTCGCCGTATTGCGCCTGGCAAGCCAGCCGCTTCATGCGCGGCGAGCTGCGAGACATACGCGATACCGCCGGTGTAGGCGAGAAGCTTCTTCTTCTTTTCCGACTGCTTCGGCGTGGTGACTTCGCAGTCGTTCAGACGGTTCGCCTCGTACACCCGCTCGAACGAGAGATTGGTGAACTCTTCGTCTTCGAGCCCCTCTACAGCAAAGCCGTACGAGTCCTTCCCGACCACGCGCCATCGCACATGCTCGAGGATCAGCTCGGAGCCGATCGGAACTTTATAGAGGGCCGCGTAGTCCATCAGCCAACCCACACCCTTGAGCGCATCCAGATGAGGGTGTGCCAGTTCGTCCCCAGGGCCCTGCGCCCAATCAGCCGCAATGCCGCATCAAAGGCCCTTGGGCTCTCAAGCTTGCAGGAGCGGATCAACTGACCAAGGTCCCAGAAGGATGTCCGACGGGCCACATCGAGCAGGTGATCGTCCGCTTCCTGGTCAGGGCATTTCGTCGCTTCCCAGACCCGAAACAGGTTGTCCCGAAATCCTCGGGTGTAGCCGTCTCCATTCACGACGACCTTGTCGTCAGCGAAGCTTGCCGGCGTCGCTGCGAAGATCGCAGCGATATCCGCCTGCACCTTGCGCTTATCCTCGTGGATCACCCGCCCGACGGCACTGGGACGCCCAACCAGCGGCGCCATGCTGGGCGTCGTGGTATCGACCACCACATGCCGGTCGTCATCGGATGCGAACTGGCGCAGCTTGACGAAGATCGTGCACCCCGGTTCCGAACCCGGCTGGTGGCGCGAGCCCGGGGGGTTGCGGACATAGGTGCCGGCGGGAGAGTCACCGTGTTCGTCCTGAAACACACCATCGAGCACCAGAAACTCCTCGCCGCCGTCATGGGTGTGGGGCGAGAAATTGCTTCCGGGGGCGTAGCGCACGATGGTGGTCGCGCGGGCGACTTCGTCGCCGATCCGGTCGAGCATGAGACGTTCCACCCCCGGCATCGGCGAGGGCACGAAATCCTGCCCGGCGGCATGGACGACGGCGCGGCGGGTGAAATCGGCGTTGAGCTTCATGCGGCGGCTCCCTGCGCGGAAGGGGTTGGTGGCGTGAGACTGGCATCGGGCACGCGGTAGCCGCGTTGCACGGCGGGGCGGCGAGCGACCGCCGCGTACCAGCGCGCGACGTGGGCAAACTCCCGCAGATCGATCTTCTGGTGCTCGAACCGCGTCGACCACGGCCAGATCGCCATGTCGGCGATGGAATAGTCGCCGGCGACGAACTCGGCCGCGGCCAGCCGCCGGTCGAGCACGCCGTAGAGGCGCCGCGCCTCGGTGCCGAAACGCTCGGCGGCATAGGCCGATTTGCCGGGGCTATAGTGCAGGAAATGGGCGGTCTGGCCCAGGATCGGGCCGAATCCGCCCATCTGCCACATCAGCCATTGCAGCACCTCGGCCCGGCGCGGCCCGGACGCGGGCAGGAACTGCCCTGTCTTCTCGGCCAGATGGATCAGGATCGCGCCGGATTCGAACATCGTCACGCCCGCGTCGTGATCGACGATGGCCGGGATCTTGGCATTGGCGGAAATGGCGGCGAAGGCCGGGTCGAACTGGGCGTTGGCATAGATGTCGATGGGATGCACGCGGTAGGCAAGCCCCATCTCCTCCAGCCCGATCGCGACCTTGCGGCCGTTCGAGGTACTCCAAGTGTAGAAATCGATCATCGTGTCAGTCCTTTCGGTTCGGGCCAGAGCCGTTCCGCGGCTCCGGACAGGATGTGACGCGCTTCGCCTGCAATGCGCGTGGTCATCGCGGCTGCGGGTTCGACGGACTGCACGAGGTCCACCGCCTCGCCGACGATGACGGCGGCGGTCGCCGGGTCGCCCTTCATCGCGGCGGCGGCATAGGCAGCGCGGTCGTCCTGCGTCATCGCCCCGGGCGCTTCGGCCCAGCGGCCGTGGAACGCGTTGCGGCGGGCGCGGAGCGTCCAGGGCACGGGCCAGTCGAGCCCGCGCGCCAGATCGAAGACCGAGTCGCGGGCCGTGTCGTCACCCGAGGTCGCGACCGCCGCTTCGCGCAGACGGGAATGGGCCAGGGATTCCTCGGCGACATAGAAGGCGGTGCCGCACAGGACGGCATCGGCGCCAAGCATCAGGGCGGCGGCCATGCCGCGGCCGTCAGCGATGCCGCCCGCGGCCAGCACCGGCGCCGCGCCGATGGCATCGCGCACCGCGGGCACAAGCGCCAGTGTGCCGCGCGCCGCCCCGTGACCGCCCGCCTCGGTGCCTTGCGCGACAATGACGTCGGCGCCTGCCGCGATCGCCGCGCGCGCGCCGGCCACGGTCTGGACCTGCGCGAAGACCGGAAGCCCGGCAGCGTGGATGCGCGCGATGAAGGGCGCGATGTCGCCGAAGGACAGGAAGATCGCCCGGGGGCGGCGCGCCAGTGCGAGATCCAGCAGGCCGGGCTGCCGTGCCAGCGCCCAGGTGATGAAACCGACGCCCACGGGCGTATCGCCCGCGGCATCAAACTCGCGCATCAACCAGTCGCGGTCGCCATAGCCGCCGCCGATGAAGCCGAACCCGCCTGCACGCGTCACGGCGGCAGCAAGGCGGCCGCCGCTGACCAGCGCCATCGGTGCCAGGAACAGCGGGGCGGACATCCCGAACTGGGTCAGCAGATCATGGCAGGATGGCATCTCGGACCCCGTCACCGGGCCGCTTGGCGACGGTATTCCTCGACCGGAAGACCGCCGATGCCCCAGTGCTCCATCTCGACCTCGTCGATCACGACGAAGGTCGTGGTCGGGTTCTTGCCCAGAACATCGACCAGGAGATCGGTCGCACCCTTGATCAAGCGGGCTTTCTGTTCGGGCGTGGCGCCTTCGCGGGTTATCTTGATATTGACATAGGGCATGGTTCACTCCTGCGGTTGCGGCGCAGGGATCAGGTCGTAGTGGAAGACCTTGGCGATGATCCGCCAGCCTGCGGCCGTGTCGATGAAACTGAGAAGATCGGTGAAATGGCGCTCGCCGATGGCGCAGTGGGCAACGACCAGCGCCGCACGGTCGCCCGCCATGGTGATCGAAACGATCTCGTCGCGCCGGGGCTCGCCCCGCGCAGCCGGCGGCTCGCGCCGGTCCACGAGCGGGAAGTACTCGTCGAGACCGAGATTGATCACTTCGCCGCCGGTCGCGCAGACGTAACGCGCTCCGGGGGCGAAGACCTGGCCGAGCCTTTCGGTGTCGCTGTGATAGAGTCCATCGAAATAGAGTTTCATGCGGGCCTCGATCAAGGTTTTCGTGTCTTGCATCGGGATGCTCCCTTCCAGGCAGGAGGCGGAGCGGCAGGGCGGCCGCTCCGCCCGAAGTCTCAGGCAGCGAGGCCTTCGCGCTTCAACGTTTCCAGAACCTTGGGTCGGGCACGGACGCGTTCGATGTAGGCTCGCACATGCGGATAACCCGAGAGGTCGAACCCAATCAGACCTGCCCAGGAGGCGACGACGAAGGTGTAGGTGTCCGCGACCGTGAAATCGCGGCCCATGATGTAGTCGCGGCCGTCCGAGAGCTTGGCCTCGAGCGCGTCGAAGCGCTTGGCGAGCTTGGCCAGCGCCTGCTCCTTCAGCGCGCCCTCGGGCTTCACCAGCGCGAAGAACGGCCCGAAGGACTTGTGCAGTTCCGAGGCCGTGTAGTTGAGCTCGGCCTGCAGCCGCACGCGCTCGCGGGTACCGTTCGCGGGGGCGAGGCTGGTTTCGGGCTTCAGATCGGCGACATATTGCAGGATCGCCGGCGCCTCAAGCAGCACCTCGCCGTCGTCGAGTTCCAGCGCCGGGACATATCCTAATGGATTGACGCGGCTGTAATCGGTGCCACTCTCGGTGATCTTGTTGGCCAGATCGACCTTTTCGATCAGGTGCTCGATGCCGGCCTCGTTTAGCGCGATATGCACCGACTGCGAACAGACGCCGGGGCTGTAGTAGAGTTTCATCTGGGGTCCTTTCCTCTTTCATCCATTGCCCGCGATGGGCACGAAATATGGATAGGAATGCAGGTATCTATTGTAAATCGGGTTTCCTAAGGTTACCGTCAATTTCGAGTTTCCATTCGGTAACCAGAGGATGCGATGGCACTGAAGATGCGGAGAAACCGGGGGCCCGAGGTGCCGGAAGCCTGTCCGCTGCTGGAATGCATGGCGATTATCGGCGGCGCGTGGACGCCGAACATCATCTGGTATCTGCGCGGCGGTCCGCGGCGGTTCAGCGAGCTGCGCGCCGACATCCCGCAGATCTCACCGAAGGTGTTGACGACGCGGTTGCGCGAGCTGGAGGAATGCGGCGTGATCGACCGGCGCGTGATGCCCACTTCGCCGCCTTCGGTCGAATATGCGCTCAACGAGCTCGGGCAGCGACTGGTGCCCGCGATCGAGGCGATTGCCGCTGTGGGTGAGGAGCTCAAGCGCCGCGCTGGCGGCGAGCGCAGTCAGGCTGCGGCGACGCCCCGGCTGAAGCATTTCCGTGCGGCGCGCAGCGCCGAGACCACAGAATAGCGGCTTGACCCGGCGGACGGACCGCCGGGCCGATGACTTCAGGCCGCGCGGGCCTTGCGAGAGGGGAAGTCAATGTCGGTGGCGGCGACGTGGTTGAGGTAGTTGGTGAAGATGTTCGCCACCACGTTCGCAACCGTCTCGACGATGTCGGCCTCGGTCAGTCCTGCAGCCCGTGCGGCATCGAGGTCTGCATCCTCGACCATTCCTTTCGCGGCCACGATGGCCGCCGCAAGCCGCAGGATCGCCGCCGTGCGCGGATCTTCGGAACGTCCGGCAAGGTGCGCGTCGATGGTTTCTGGCGCGACCTTCAGTCCGGCCGAGATCGCGGCATGGGCAGAAGCGCAGTAGTCGCAGGCGTTCGCCCCGGCGACGGTCAGCGCGATGGCCTCGCGGGTGCGGGCATCGAAGCCGCCCCCCGCCAGTGTCTCGTTCAACCCGAGCATGGCAGCCAGCACCTTGGGCTGGTTCGCGGCGACGCGGTAGAGGTTCGGCACCATGCCGACCTTTCCCTTGATTGCGGTGAAAAGCGCGGCGGCCTCGGGGGCGGCGGCAGAGTCGGAAATCTGGGTGATACGAGCCATTGTCTATATCCTTTCGATGTTGTGGGGGTTTAGGCCGAGACCATTTCGGTTTCGGGCTTGGAGAGGCTGATGACAGCAACGACGGCGGTGCCGTTCAGCCAGTAGTAGGCGGCATCGAGCCCGGAAAAGCCGAGCGCGAAGGGCAGGATCAGGAAGAGCAGGCCAACCGCCAGATCGACGGCGAGGTGCAGCTTGTAGGGCAGCACGCGGATCACGCCGAGGTGGTGGTCGGTGAATACGGTCAGCAGTAACGCCGCGACGCCCACGACCGGCGAGATCGTGAGGGCGAGCGGGTTGGAGGTGCCGAGCCCGAGCAGGAACGGCAGGGCGATGAGGGCCAGCGCGACGGGATAGTCGAGCCAGGCATGGATCGTCTTGGTGACAAAGCGCATGTGCAGGGTCCTTTCGGTTGGAAATCAAACGACGAGCTCCGCCGTCGCAGTCTCCAACCTAAGGGCATCAGTGCGGACGATGAATTTCATATTGTCCGTAATGAATTGCAGATCGTCCGAGAACCCGGACGAAGTTCTAAGCTGCCTCGTGAGGCGCGAAGCCGGACTGTCGGAAGGCGGCGGGCGACACGCCGATCTCCTTCTTGAAGACCCGGCTGAACGCGGATTCCGAGGCATAGCCCGAGACTTCCGCCGCTTCGGCGACCGAGAGCCCCCGCGTTGCGAGCGCCTCGCGCGCGATCTGCATCCGCCAGGAGGTCACATAGGCCATCGGTGTCACGCCCAGTCGATCCGAGAACCGCTCGGCAAAGCCCGTCCGCGACAGCCCCGCCTCGCGGGCGAGGCTAGCGACCGTCCAGTCGGCTGTCGGCGCGTGGTGAAAGGCGGTCAGTGCCCTTGCAAGATGGGGGTCGGCAAAACCGGCCACGCCACAGTTGGTCTCGTGCTCCGCCTCGATATGGGCGCGGATCGCCTGGGCGAAGATCGCTTCGGACATCTTCAGCGCGATCAGATCGCCGCCGAGCCGCGCGCCGCCGGCCTCGGCCCCGATGACCCTGAGCGTGGCTTCAAGCCAGGGGCCCGCCTCCTCGCCATAGCCGCGCAGGTGGATGAAGGGGGGCAAGCGGTCGAACAGCAAGTGCCTCGACCCTTCGGCCAGCGCGAAGTGCCCGCAAATCAGCTGCGTATCACGCGGGCTATCGTCGCCACCCCAAACCAGCGTCCCATGACCCGGAAACCCGGACCGGGACAGCACATCGTCCAACGGCAGGGCCTCGTCGGGCCCGGTGTGACGGCAGCACAGGACATGGGCTGTCCCGTGCGGAATCACGATCAGGTCTCCCTGCGCCAGGTGCACGGGGACCGGCACCCCCGCGACACGCACCAGCGCCTCGCCCCGATGGGCAAAGTGGAAACGTGCCACGTCGCGGAAGGCGGGCACGCGGACGCCCCAGGGCTCGGTGAAGCTCGTGCGGAAGTAAAGCGTACCACGAAGCGAAAGGCGGGTGAGGATGTCACTGAGCAGGTCCAACATGGCCAAAAGTTTATCAGCAATTTCAGGCACGTCCAGCCCGCCGGACGATCCCGCATGAATTCCGGACTTTCCGGCATTCAAACGCCGGACGATCTCGGGCAAATCGGTGGCATTCAAACCACCAACCCGGAGACACTCCCATGAAGACCTTGACCCTTGCCATTGGATTCGCCCTCGCCACGACTGGCTTCGCCGCTCTGGCGGATGAGCCGATGAACGACCTCGAGATCGCCCACACCGCCTATACTGCCGGCGGCATCGACATCCGCTATGCGCATCTCGCGCTGGCGGTTTCCGAGAACGACGCGGTGCGCGACTTCGCCCAGACGATGATCCGCGACCATACGGCGGTGAATGAGGCGGCCGGCGCGCTGATCGCCGAGCTGAACGTGACGCCGCAGGACAACGCCCTGTCCCAGGCCCTGGTCGAGGGTGCCGCCGCCAAGCGCGCCGAACTGATGGCGCTGAACGGCAATGCCTTCGACTGTGCCTATGCGACGAACGAACTGGGCTATCACCAGATCGTCAACAAGACCGTCGCCGAGAGCTTCATCCCCGCCGTCACGGTGGAACCGCTGAAGGCGCTGCTCGAGGATGCGCTGGTGACCTTCAAGGCACACGAGCAGCACGCCGAGCAAATGGTCGCGGGGTTGACGTGCGCGGGCTGACGCACCTCACGCGGCGCGGGTTCGGCCGGGGACTTGGCGCAGCCTTGTCTCTGGCCGGGCTGCCGGGGCTTGCGCGCGCTCATGACGGCGCGCACGAGGTCGAGGTGCGCATCGCCAGCTTCGCCTTCGATCCGGTTAGCGTCGAAGTCCTTGTGGGCGACAGCATCACCTGGACGAACGCCGATCTTGCGCCGCACACCGCCACGGCCGAGGACGGAAGCTGGGATACCGGCACGCTGGAAAAGGGCGGCCGCGCACGCATCACGTTCGACGCGCCCGGCGACTATTCCTACTTCTGCGCCTATCACCCCCACATGAAAGCAACCGTCACCGTCCGGACCCGGTCCGGCGCCTGACGCACGCACGGGCCGCCCTCTGTTCCCCAGACACCCCCAGGGCGGCCTGCGCGCCATTTCCAGAGGCGAATATTATGACACTGTCCATCACCCTCGTCAGCCACGCGCTGTGCCCTTACGTCCAGCGCATCGCCATCGCGCTTTCCGAAAAGGGCGTCGCGCACGAGCGCGTCACCGTCGATCTGGCGAACAAGCCCGGCTGGTTTCTGGCGCTTTCGCCGCTCGGGCGAACGCCCGTCCTGCGGGTCGGCAAGGCGGCGCTATTCGAATCCGCCGCGATCCTCGAATTCCTCGAAGAGACGCAGCCGAATCCGCTCCACCCAACCGACCCGATCGAACGCGCGCGGCACCGCGCCTGGATCGGCTTCGCCTCGGAGTGCCTGAACGACATCGCGGGATTCTATTCGGCCCCCGACACCACGACGCTCGAACGCAAGGCCGCGGCGCTCCACGCCCGGTTCCGGGTGATGGAGGGCCAGTTCGGCCTAGGCCCATGGTTTGCCGGAGAGGAGTTCAGCCTCGTCGACGCGGTTTTCGCGCCGGTGTTCCGCTACTTCGACACCTTCGACCGGATCGGCGACTTCGGCGTCTTCGACGGTCTGCCGGGGATGGCCGAATGGCGTCACGCGTTGGCCGGGAGGTCCTCCGTTCAGAACGCGGTCACGGCGGAGTATCCCGAGAGGCTCGCCGATTTCCTGCGCCGGAAGGACAGCGCGCTGTCGCGGATGATGGAGCTGTCCTGCCTCACACTCCGGCAATCTGCATGACCGGCGCCGTCCTCGCCCTCCGCTTCGCGCGGCTGACCGAAGTGCCGCTCGGGGACGTGGTTGCGCATATGTCCGACCCGCGGCTGCGCGCACACATGCCGCTGCTGACTGGCGCCTGGGGCGAGGCGGAGGCGCGGGCCTTCGTGGCGGCCAAGGAGGCGGCTTGGGCGCGCGACGGTCTTGGCCACTGGGCCTTCCTGGCCGAAAAACGGTATGTCGGCTGGGGTGGCTTCCAGAAGGAAGACGCGGAATGGGACTTCGGCCTCGTGTTGCGGCCGCGGGATTTCGGGCTTGGCCAGCGGATCGCGCATGCGGCGCTCGACTTCGCGCGCGCCGATCCGCGCATTCCCTTCGTCACCTTCCTCTTGCCGCCTTCGCGCCGCAACCTCGGTGCGCTGCACCGGATGGGGGCACAGTCTGCCGGTCGGCAGGACCACTCCGGCGCGACATTCCTGAAATTTCGTCTCGACACCACGTCGATCAACCAGCGTTCACAAGGAGAGTTCCCATGACCACCATCGACCATCTCAGCCTCGGGGTTACAGACGTGCCTGCGGCGCGCGCCTTCTACTGCCGCGTTCTGGACGTCCTCGGCATACGCTGCCTCGCGGAAGGAGACGGGTTCGCCGCCTTCGGACGTGACCGCGTATCCTTTCTGCTCCTGACTCCTTTCAATGGCGGATTGGCCTCCGCGGGCAACGGCGCTCACGTAGCCTTCGCAGCGCCGGATCGCGAGGCGGTCGCAAAGGCCCATGCCGCGGGCCTCGACGCTGGGGCAACCGACGAGGGAGCTCCGGGTGTGCGTGCCGCCTATCCGATGCCCGGCGTCTTCGCCGCCTATCTGCGCGACCCCTGGGGCAACAAGATCGAACTGGTCCATGGCGGATTCAGCGCCTGACCGACCGTATGCCATCAGACCACCGACCATCCCTAGAGAGGACAAAAAAGCACCATGGCCACCCCAGACACCGTCCCCCCGACTCGCGGAACAGCACTCTATCTCGCCGCCTGGCGCTGGCATTTCTATGCCGGGCTCTACGTCATCCCGTTCCTGCTGATGCTGTCGGTGACCGGCCTCGTCATGCTGTGGGTCGCCTTTGCTCAGGGGATTGGCGACGAAAAGCGCGCCGTCACCCCGGGCGAGGCGCCGCTCGCCACAAGTGCCCTGCAATCGGCCGCCGAGGCCGCCGTCCCAGGCGGGTCCGCATCGCAATAAATCGCGCCGCTGGCGCCTGATCGGGCGGCGGTCTTCAAGGTGACAGGTGCGGGCGACGCGACCGGCGTCACGCTCGACCCCTACACGGGATCGGTGCTGAACACCTTTCCGTGGCGGGCCGGGTGGTATGACTTCGCCAACGAGGTTCACGGTACCCTCCTGATCGGCGATACGGGCGACCTGCTGATCGAGGCGGCCGCGAGCCTCGGGTTTCTGCTGGTGGCGACCGGGCTTTACCTGCACTGGCCACGAAACGGGGCCGGCATGCGCCGCATGCTCTTGCCCGCGCTTGCCGGATCCGGTCGTGCGCTGTGGAAATCGCTGCATGGCGTGACGGCCTTCTGGTTCTCGCTGATCCTGATCTTCTTTCTGGTCTCGGGGTTGAGCTGGACGGGCATCTGGGGCGGCAAGCTGGTGCAGGCGTGGAATACCTTCCCCGCGGCCAAGTGGGATAACGTGCCCCTGTCCGATGCCACGCATGCCACGCATGCCAGCATGAACCACGGTGCGGCAAAGGAGGTACCATGGACACTGGAGCAGACGCCGTTGCCGGCCTCGGGGTTGCTGGCTGGAACCCCGTGCGATTGACGGCTTGGTGACGATCGACAGTGTCAACGCCTTCGCTGACCGGCTGGGCTTTCGGGGGCGCTATCAGGTCAACCTGCCATCGGACCAGACGGGCGTCTGGACGATCAGCCATGACAGCATGTCGAATGACGGGCCGGACCCATCGGCCGACCGCACGATCCATCTGGACCGGTTCACCGGCAACGTTCTGGCCGACATACGCTACGCCGACTATTCCCCCTATGCCAAGTCGATGGCCTGGGGGATCGCCCTTCACGAAGGCGATCTGGGGCTTTGGAACGTGGCGCTGAACACCGTCTTCACGGCAAGGCGTAGACTGCCATGTTCCAGGCGCGCGTTGCGTTCTCTGCATAAGCGATCTCGTCCGGCGCCGCGTGCAAAAGTTCTGCCAATCCGGTGTAGAGACTTTCAAGTGCGGATTGCGCGCGGCGCTCCGCCTCGTAACCGCCCAAGGCGCGTTCCGCAGCCATATGATCGGTCACGGCACGAAAGACCGGATCGGGCATTGGCGATGCACCGGCATTGTCGAAATGAATGAAGGTCTCGCATCCGGGTGTGTCGCGCCGGACTTGGGCTATGTCGATCATGGTGTCTTCTCCATTGGGCTGATTGGGTCAAAATATACGGTCACGCCCGACGCTCAGACAGGCCGTGCCGATCCATCACATCCGACACGGCCCTGCGCTTCACATCAGGCGTCAATAATTTTTTGTGGCAAGATCCTTCAGAGCAGCATTGTCCAGCATCGCCTCCGCCAGCATGCGCTTCAGACGATTGTTCTCGTCCTCAAGCGCGCGCAGCTTCTTCGCGTCCGACACGTTCATGCCGCCAAACTTCGCTTTGTATTTGTAGAAAGTCGCATCGCTGATCCCGTACTTTCGGCACAGCTCCTGCGCTTTCACGCCAGCCTCGTATTCCTTGATCATTCCAATGATTTGCTCGTCACTAAATCTGCGTTTCATAGTCCATCCTTTGCTTGGACGGATTACTAACACCTCACTGGCCTGATTTCAGGGGGCTGGGTCACCTCTATGATTTTCTCGATTCTAAGGGCCTTCAGCTCCGTTTTCGGAGCCATGAAATGCATCGCGCGATCGAGACTGCTTCGTCCAGCCCCGGAAGTCTGCGGAAATTTGGAATCCGGGCTAGGGTATCTCAGAGCCTGGGTTGCCGAACGGGTTCAATCCAAAGCTTTATCGGGATCTTGGGCAGTTTTGCACAAACGCCATCCCCAAATGCCAATGACGAGAATGCCGAGGTTCCCGGCGAAGTCGAGCAACATCCATTGGTTCAGGACCGGTTCGATGTACAGAAACCAAAAGTTGAAAACGAAGAATGGAATCGACCCTGCCAAACCGAACACAAGGAAAGTCATTGAAGAAAAACGGGCGGTCAAAATGATTGTGTCCGTCAACACCGCCTGCGCTCCAAAGCAGCCCATGATGAACCGAGCCTGCTCCGAGGCGAAAGCAAGCTCCGGGCGGAACGTTACTTCAACGACCATGCTCGGGAAGAACAAGCACCACGAACCCAATAGGAGAAAAATTAGTGAAAGGCATGTCTGTAGTTTTCGAGCAGTCATATTCGTGCCAGTTGTTTGGAAGTGAAATGGCGGGCGCAGCGTTGCCCATCGCTACGCATGGAGAACCCGATACTCCTGAAACAAGTACCCCCGACCATAGTCTCGTGTTTCCGTATGCTCTAAGCCGAGCGATCCCTTGATGTGTCCGAATAGCGAAACACCGTCACCGAGAATGATTGGTGCACGCTTGAGGCGCAGAACATCAATCTTTCCCATGGCAAGAAGCGATCCGGCGAATGCGCCTCCTCCACAGAGGTATATCGGCCCGCTAGATCGGGTTCTTATGGCGTCGATTGCCTGGGCATCGCTGGATCTCTGCACCGCAACCTCTGCGTCATCCGGCAGGTCGAGCGACTTCGAAAGGACTATTGTTTCCATGTGCGCATAGGGGTTCTGGCCGGGCTGCATGCCGAAGCGATAGCCGAACTCGTATGTCGCCCGGCCCATGATCGCGGTCGCGTAGGTTTCGAGGCGGGCTGAATAGTCTTCGACCACAGCGCCTTCCTGGGCAAACTGCGAGATATCGGCGCCGGGCCCGGAAATGTATCCGTCGATCGAGACGGCGACATCATAAATGATTTGTTGCATCTGACACACCTCTAGTAGCGTTGGTTGGTTGACGGAAAACCCAGCCGGTCAGCGCTCCTGAAACGCCAGTCTGATGCCAAGCGCACAGTAGATGCTGCCCACGACTTTAGATTGCCAGCGCTGGACAGCCGGATGTTGCCGAAGAAACCGACCAACGTGGCCAGCGGCGACAGCCGCTACCAGCGTTGCGAATGTCCCCATGAGAACGAAGAGCAGTCCAAAGATCGTAAGCTGCAGCGCAATCTGTCCGATGCCCGGATCGACGAACTGTGGCAGGAACGCGAGAAAGAACATCGCGGATTTCGGGTTCAGAATTTCGGCAAGGCTGGCTTGTCGGAATGCCTGACCTATCGAAATCGGCGGCGTGGCTTCGGAAGTCATGCGAAAGCTGCTCTCGAACAGCGAACGCAGGCCGATATAGATCAGATATCCGGCTCCAAGCAGCTTGATCAGCGTAAACGCCTGTGCCGAGGCCGGCAGGATCGCGGAGATCCCAGCGACCGCCATGACCGTATGGAAGAGATCGCCCAGTCCGATGCCAAGACTTGTTGCGACACCAACGCGTATTCCCGAGGTTGATGACCGGGTGAGCGTGAGCAGGATCGACGGGCCAGGAAAGAAGACGAACCCCGTTAGAACGGCGATGTAGGTCAACAGAACCGGCAATTCGGGCATGGTGTAGGCTCCTTCATTCACTGCGCGTGGGCTTGGTCAATGAGGGGCTCGCCTGCTGGTCCAGCATCTGTACCAGAGACTGCGGAAAATCTCGATTGGCTCGATCAGACCCGCTTCGGCAAAGAGCGCGCGGGTGCGCCTGCCTGATATGACCGGCAAGTTGGGAATCGCATCTAGTTCCAAACGCGTTGCGTCGGCTGATACACCGTAGATATCCGCGTGCGCTAAATAGATTGGGACCAGTCGTTTGAAGTCGTCGATTTCATCGAAGCAAACATCGGCGTGAATAAGGCGACCATCGGGGGCGAGCCTGTCCCGAAGGCCTTTCAGATAGGCAAGTTTGGCGCCGTCGTCCCGAAGGTGGTGCATGACCAGAAGCGACGTGACGATATTGAACCTCTCCCCTTGGGGGATATCGTCCACCGTGCCGACGAAAAACCGAACATTCAGAGATGATCCATGATCCCTGGCGACATCCCGCGCCAAATCGAGACTGCGCGTCGACGGATCAAGCGCCGTGATCTGGCCATTGAACTGCCCCTTGGCAAGCTCTTCAAGCTCGCGGCCTCCACCAGCTCCGACAATCAGAACCCCAGACGTTGTGTCATCGTCGCTGGAAATAAGAACGTGAACATGCCGGTACATGCCGTCGGGCCCCGGCACAGTGCGTTGCATCTCGCGGTACATGGCTCGCCGGTCGGCGGATTCTTCTTTTGAAACGGGCATTACAACAATCCTTCCCGGCCCATTGCCTGCTGAACAGAGGGGCGCATCCCGATTGTCTCGGAATGCCTGTGCAGAGACGGCCAGTCCGCAAGAGCCATGTCCTGGTCCTTCAACCAGCGGCACAGTACAAACAGGTAGACATCCGCCAGAGAGAAATCGCCTCCCATCAGGTATTCGTGTTGGCAAAGATAGTCCTCGACGATCGAAAGCCGTCGACACAGGTGCAACCTGCCTGGCACACAGAAAGACGTCGGGGTTTCGGGCCGGAAAAGCGGACTGAAACTCTTGTGGATCTCCGTTGCAATGAAATTCAGCCATTCCAGCGATCGCAGGTGTTGCAGGTCGGAGGTCGGCAACAGCGCGGCCTGCGGCACCCTGCTGTCCACGAATTGAAGGATCACCGGCACCTCGGTCAAGACCTCGCCACTTTCCAAAACCAGCACGGGGACATACCCCTTGGGACTGATCTTGTTGAAGTCGCCGCCGCCTGCCGTTCTTCGCGTCCGGTAGTCTACCGCGACAAGGCTGAATGGCAGACCGGCTTCCCGAAGGGCGATGTGCGGTGCCAAGGAGCAAGCGCCTGGCATAAAATAGAGCTTCATGTCTCCGCCCCCTTGGATGGAAGGTTACGAAGCGCCAGCACACACAGCCCCGAATACACAATGGTTCCTGTTGCCATCGATATCCAGATTCCGATCGCACCCATGTCGAACACAATCGTTGAGATACCGATCAGGGGTGCGGCAACCACCCAGTTGCCGATCAGCGAATAGATCATGACGGGCCGCGTCATTCTCCTGGCACGCAGCAAGCCCGCTGCGCCCGCCCCCGCCGGACCAATAAGCTCAGCCATGGCGAGCGCTCCAATGACCGCGATTGCGACACTCACTGCTGCAGGCGTTGAACTCTGCAGCATATAGCTCGCAACCGGCGACGCTACGGCCAAAAGGGTCAGGCAAAGCGATACTCCGATCGCGACGCCAAGCAACATCGCCGTGTTCTTCACTTCATTCGCGCGATCTGACATGGGCTCGACTCTTGCAAGCCGGGTCATCGCCGCCTGTTGCAGGCCGAAGTAGAAGGTATAGCCGATGCCCGCCAGACGGATCGCTACGGAATGGGCGGCGGCGTCTGTCACCGAAAGCGACGCGGCATAGATCGTTGCGCCCAGATAGATGCCGACCTCCGCCAGCGTGGCGACGGCGATTGGTACCCCGATGCAGAAAATCTCGGCAACGTCCCCCCGGTCCGCCCGACCTGGTCCGCTGTCACCTGCGCGGTAGGTTTCCCACGACAAGGCGGCGAGAGTCAGTAAGCCAACCAGCAGCGAGGACACGCCCGCGCCCGTCACACCAAGCTGCGGCAAACCCAGAGCGCCATACATGAACAGGTAGTTGAAGACCGCGTTCAGAGGCACCGCGCAGAGCGTGATCCGCAACATGACGCCCGGGCGTTCAATCGCGGTCAGCCTTGTGCGCAAGACGCCGACGGCCAGCATCGGGACCAAGGTCAGCGCCATCGCACGGACGTAGCCCGTCCCCGCCTCGACAAGACCGTCTTCGATGCCGAGCAGGCTGAGAAACAACGGCGTCTGCCACAAGAGGACACTGATCGGAGCGGCCAGTACAATCCAGACAATAGTGCCGGCCGTCCTGAGCCGCGCCAGCCGACCCGTATCGCCCGCCGCGTGGGCCGCCGCGTATAGTGGTCCAAGACCGCCGATGCAGCCGATGGCGAGATAGAAGAAGATCGAATAGAAATCGCTCGCGACGGCAACCGCCGCAAGGGCCTCCATTCCGAAGGCTGCCGTCATCATTGTGTCCGTCACACTCATCGCCATGTTGACGAGGGCTAGGCCGGTCAGCGGTGCGGCAAGGCGCACGAGTGCTGCGGCTTCTGCGCTGCTCACATGGCGACCCGCGCGTTTCAGAGAGTGGCCCGATGGGCGCGTGATATCAAACGAAGTCATGGATCTGATCCTAGGTGTAGCCCGACCAATCGTGCCGGGAGTGGCGGGAAACCGCAGCGCCGTCAGCTTTCGGCGGTCTCGGGCACCACGTTGCGTTGGGCTGGGGAAGAAGAACTTTGGATGCGGCGTTGCGGGTCAGAGGCAATGCCGTTGCCGATGCGCTTTGCTGCAGTCCGGGCAGCCTCGAAATAGCCCGTGAACTGGGGCTTGTAGCCGGTGAACCAAAGCCCCGGGTGCTTCGGGTCGGGTTCTCCTGCGGGACGGACGGGGGAGCCTCGAGCGTCGAGAACACCGAGTTGCCCCACGAGCGGTTCGAGGTTCGTGCGGTATCCCGTGGCGCAGATCACGACGTCGGGTTCAAAGCTTCTTCCGTCTTCAAAAATGACTTGAGAGCCATGGAATTCACTGACGGCCGGAGCGACTTTGAAACGGCCGCTCTTGATCGCCGCGACAAATCCATCGTCGATCGCAAATGCTGTGCCGTCCTTCGCCAGGCGGCTGCCACCGCCAAGCGGATGGGTGGTCATGCCGTGGCGACTCAGATCGCCAAAGAACAGCCGCTGGGTCAGCGCGAATGCGCGATCAACGAGCGGTACCGGCATAGCCTGAAACAATCGCGCCGCGCGGTGCAGTGGAAACCCGAAGACACGATTGGGCACGATTGCGGGGCCGTATCGGACGGACATCATGACCTCAGCAGGACTATGGCGCGCAAGGTGGTTCAGCACGTCGCTGCCTGAATTGCCCGCCCCCACGACAAGGACTCGCTGACCATCGAAGCGGTTAACATCGCCAAGGTCAGCGGCATGCAGGACCGTGCCCTCGAAATCCTGCAAACCTTGCCAGTCGGGGACATGCGGAACGCAGTCGCGGCCCGTAGCGAAAATGACATGCGCGGCACCGAACACCCCGGCCGAGGTGCGAACCAGCCATGCGCAGGCATCGCGCTCAATCGCCGCCACGTTCACACCGAAGCGGATAGGAACCCCGATCTGGTGCGCATATCGTTCAAGGTAGCTGACAACGCTGTCGCGCCGTAGATAGGCGCCATCGGCGCGTGGCGGGCGCATCCCCGGCAGCCGGGCGAAATGGCGATGGATGTTAAGCCGCAATGCAGGATGGCGCTTCCGCCAGGGTTCGGCAACGCGGTCCTGCGCTTCGAGGATGGTGACCGCGATACCGCGGCGCCTGAGCGCCTCTGCGGCGGCCAGACCTGACAGGCCCGCACCGACGATCAGGACGTTGTTTGGAATGGTGGTTTCCATGGTTATTCTTTCTGTTCAGCGGTCACCAAGGGGCGACTGAGCCGTTGAAGGTTGAAGTGTTTGGATCGCGATGGGCTATTACGGGGCACCGTGAACAGACCCGCGTGAGCGACGGAATGGGTTAGGGATCAACATGGGCACGTCACGCTGGTAGGCCGCGTAAGCCGCGCCGAAGTCCCGCAGCAGCGCACGTTCCTCAAAGCGCAGACCGATGGCGATATAGACGGCCATCGCCACAACGAAGATCAGGTGGCCCAGTGTCATCACAGGGGTTGCGACCATCATGATCAGAAGGCCGAACTGTAGCGGGTGGCGCACGATGCGGTAGAGCAACGGGGTTCGGAACGTCGCGGGCGGCGTCGGGGTACCAGTTAGGTTGTGCCAGGCTTGTGACAGGCCGACGAACTCGAAGTGACCCAGCAGAAAGGTCGCGACCAGAATGATCACCGCGCCAAGCGCCGACGCACCGTAGAATATCCAGACCGCCGGTCCTTCGACCTGCCAGATGATCGCCGGGATCGGCTGCCATTGCCAAATGAACAAGCCCAGCAGCAAAGAGGATTGCAGCACGTAGGTCGCGCGTTCGGACGCGGGCGGGATGATGCGGGTCAAAATCCGCTTGAAAGCTGGCCGCGCCATCACACTGTGGACAACGCCGAACAGCAGGATCAGCGCCAGATTGATGAGGGCGGCAGTCATTGCGGGACGTGTCGCCGGACCACGCAGATCGCCGAGGTTGTGCAGGAAGGCGACCAGCCAGAAAAACACAGCTCCAAACAGGGCGTAGCTGATGAGCGCGTAGGCAAAAATAAGGTATTTCATGGTGTAACTTTCGTATTGATGTACTTGAGAATTCTCGGAGGGCCGCACCGGCAAGCCAGGGCCGCTTTGGTTTTGGGCTAATGCTGGATTTTGTCTCCCCGGCCGTTGCAGCGAGGCTCCGGCAGTCCTTCTGCCTTTCCTGAGAATGCCATTGCGCCTGCCAAGGAAGGGGTGTCGCTTAAGCACGCGTCGCCACGACCGGGTTGCGGCGGCAGGCCGGACGGCACGACCGTTGGCACAAGATAAGAGCGATCAATCGCCGTCGGGTCGGTGAGCGTTTCCAGAAACGCAAGGATGCTCGACACCTCTTCATCCGACAGGTCCACCGGCGCGAGCGTGTTGGCGCGGGCGATCTCGTTCCTCAGCCGTTCCGAACTATGTACCCAGATGTCTCGCAGATCATAGGCGCCGCGTTGCATCGGGCTCAGGGCTTGGTAGCTGACGCCGGTTCTGCTGCGCACCGGCTGGATCACGGTATCGAGCGGCGGAAGCTCCGCCGGGGTGTAGCGCGTCAGCGATGCCACCGTATCGAGATGGTGCCGCACCATATCCTCAAGCGAGGCAAAGGCGCCGTTGTGCCCCCACGGCCCTGTCAGCGAGACATTCCGCAGCGATGGCGTACGGAATGCGTAGAGGTTGGCCTTTTCACCGGTCACATTGAAACGGCCCTGATCCTCGACCCGATGCGGATAGCCGGAATGGACAGCGTAGCTGCCGTCTGATCCCTGATCTTTGCCGGGACCGATCTGTGGAACAGCGATTGCGTGAAAATCGTGATCTGTCAGCAACGGGCCGCTGTGACAGGAGCTGCACCCCGCCGCGCCATAGAATAACTCCAGCCCGGCTTCCTCGGTTGTGGTCATCGGCCAGCCAGCAAGACGCGCATCGAACCGGCTCAAGTCAGACCGGAAGGCTGCTGTTTCAAAGGCGGCAATCGCCGTGGCCGCGTGGTCGAACCGGATGTCGTCGGCTGCCTCGATTTCGTCGAAAGCCGTCACGAACTGCTCGGCATAGCCGGGATTTGCGGCCAGCCGACCCGCCAGAAGGCGCCACGCCTGTTTGAAATCTCGTTTTGAAACGGCGTCGGCGACCGGGTTCTCGCCGGGCTGGCCTGCCATCTCCACCGCCGAAAGGACCGGGAACATCGCTTGCGCGGTCAGGGCATTGTCCAGACCCTCGGGCAGTTGGTCATTGGCCGGGCTTCTGAGGCGGCTTGGAAAGCCACCCATGTGGTCAAGCTCAAGCCGCCCGTCATGAAACATCGAGGTATATGCCCGCGCGCCAATGTTGTAGAGCGGCTGCGCATTGCGGGGCACGCGCCCGGTCACGCCGTCCTGGGTGACACGTTCGGGACCAAAGCCGATGCCGCCTTCGCCGATGGACAATGAGACGCCATCGCCTGTTCCGCGCGCCGGATCGTGGCAGGTGGCGCAGGCGATGTTTCGATTGCCGGACAGAATGGGATCGAAGAACAGGCTTCTGCCAAGCTCGTAAAGCTCCGGGCTGGGTACTCCGTTCCATAGAAAATCCCTGTCCTCAAGCGGGCCGGGAAGATCGGCAGCTTGTGCACCGATGCAGGTGGTCAGAAGCAAGGCGATGGTCATCGGGGATTTCATGATCGCGTCCTCGGTTGGGTGCTTTCGCCGCGATGGGCGGCGAAAGCTTTCGTGATCTGGAAGGGGCTTTAGTCGATGTCACTTTGAGACAGGCCCGGCGACAGCGCCGCGTGCTCTTCGGGCTTGACGTCGATCAGAAGCCGCACGCCGTAGCCCTCAGACATGCCCAGCAAAACCTGCGTCATCTCGCCCGACATCCCGGCGAAAGCGCCAGTGCCACCGGTGATGACACGTGGGGCCTTGACATTGACGTCGACCAGTTCGGTGCCCTGGTTGATCAGGATGTCGCCATTGTCGAATTCAAAGACCTGCCGGGTGATGACGACAGCACCGGTCTGCGTGCGCATCCCGTCACCGACGAAATACCCGTCACAGGTCCAGCGGCCGATCACCTTGTCGGGAAAGGCAGGGCTGCCGTCGGGCAAAGTGCCTTCGACGCCGCTGTCGAGCGTGCCGTCTTCATAGATGTAGCCCTGCGTGATGAACGCGTTGCCATAGGCTGGCATGCCATCATCAAAGACAGGGGCCGGCGCAAAAACGAAGCGGCTCATGTCTTCGGCCACGTCGAATGACATGGGTGTGTCGCCCGCGAAGGCATGGGTGGTCGCCGCCGCCATCAGTGCGATTGCACAGAGAGTTGACTTATACATTGGGTGTCCTTTTCTGGTTTGAGTTGAACAACGAGGGTCACAGACGAAGCGCGACGGACGCGCTCCGGGCTGTTTGGGCTGGAGATCGGCAATCCCGACTACAGAATTCGGTGACGGATGATGGTCTCGGGCGGCTCCGCATAGTGCTCGAGGCCCATGTCGCGCAGGAGGTGACGGGGCAGCCGAGACAGCGCTTTCATCTCCTTGCGGATGCGCCGCCGCCTCGCGGCTTCTGCCAGCAGATTGCGTAGCAAGGTGGCTATGCTTGAAGGCTGTCGGCGCGGGGCGCCCGCGTGGAGGGAAATCATGGTCATGTTTTTCGTCCTATTGATGAGCGCTCGGAGGCGAGCGATGGTTTTGGCTTTCGGGCGCCCACACCCGGACCGGGACGCTCGATCGAAACCTGTCCGGTGTGGGCATCGACGCCGCGGGAATTTCAGGCGGCGGTTGCGGGAAGCATGGCGTCGGCCATGCAGCCGACGTGACGGTGATCGGTGCCGCAGCACCCGCCGACGACTTTCAGCTCAGGAAGCTTTCGGGAGAGATCGGCATGTAGCGCACCGAATTCTTCAGGGTTCCCGTCGTCCAGAGTCTCTGCTTCGTCAAGTTCCGCATGGCTCAGCCGCGATGCGTTCGCGCGGACACCGCGAATACGTCGGCACCAGGCTTCGTCGTCAAGAACGTCGCGAAAATGCTCGGGATGTGCGCAATTGATCATGTAGTAGATCGGTGCACCCCCGGTTGCGGCGTCTGTTTCAAGCACGGCGCGCGCGAGCGGCGTTCCATCGGGCAGACATCCGTCCGTCTCCACCGTGAACGAGATCGCAACGGGCACGCCCGCCTTGACGCTTGCACGGGCGAACCCGATCGCCTCCGGCAGGCTGCCGAAGGTCAGCGCGCTGACCAGATCGACCCCGCATGAGCCAAGCAATGCGATCTGCGGCGCGTGGATCGCCTCAGCCTCGGCTGCATCGAGTGCGAGCGTGCCGTCATAAGCGTCGCCGGCGGGTCCGATCACCCCGTTGATCAGGATCGGCGACACGCGATCTTGCCACCTTTCCCGGATCGCCACGGCAAACCGGACGGCATCGCGGGTGAGGTCCTGCATCTGGGCGGGCGTACGGCCGACTGCGTCCGCCCAATGCGTCCCGGAGCGCCAGGTGTTGGTGTCGAGAACAAAACCGGTGCCTGCCGTCTCTGCCATCGCGAGAAAGCGATCGAAGTACCGGTCCATTGCCGCACGGGCAACGTTGTCGTCGAGCAGGACGCAGGCCGCGAAGGCCGGCAGGTCGAACCCCTCGAGGAACAGCATGAAGGTCTCAAAACCGCCATCGGTCAAGTAGGTGCGCGGGTCGGCGAGGTAGTTGCGGATCACGTCGGAGTGAAACGCTGGGCTTTGGTTTTGAATAGTCATCCTGGTCCCTTTTTGCTTTGGGTTGGCCCAAAAGGCCGTTTCATTGGCTGTCATATGGACCCAGCCAGCGAGTCGCGTTAGAAGAGGAAAAGACCAAAACGGTTCTTATCGGACCAATTCAGTGATCAGGAGGCACAAATGAGCATTAATGCTGCTGTTATCGGATCGCGCCTTGCCGGATCCTCGGTGGTGTTCTCGATCCTCGACGTGCTGGCCTCGGTTGGGCGTGACTGGGCCATGCTGCACGGCATCCCGGCGGCGGAACCGATTTTCGAGATCAGTCTGCGGACTCTGGACGGGGCACCATATTGGGACGTCAACGGGCGCAAGATCACGCCGGACGCGATGCTGGACGAACCACCCGTCATCGACCTGGTCATCGTGCCCGATCTGTTGTTCGCCCCGGAAACTGGACTGCCTGACGATTTCACCTCTATCGCCGACTGGATTGGCGATGCCCATGCGCGTGGCGCCATCGTCGCCTCGGTCTGCTCCGGTGCGGTGCTCCTCGGCATGGCTGGCCTGCTCGACGGGAAGGAGGCGACGACCCATTGGGGCTATGCCGACATGCTGGGCCGGGATTTCCCTTCGGTAAACGTTTGTCGCGAACGCATCCTCGTGCCGACGGGTGAGGGTCACCGCGTCATCACCGCCGGCGGAATGTCGGCTTGGGAAGACCTCATGCTCTATCTGATCGGGCGGTTCGCCGGCACCGAGGAAGCGCGCAGGATCGCGAAGATATATCTGATCGATCCGCACCTTGATGGGCAGTTGATCTATGCATCGCTGACCACCTCGCGCCAGCACGAGGACCAGTTGGTCGCAGATGCACAGGTTTGGGCGGCGCAGCACTATGACACGCCAAGCCCGGTCGCAGCCATGGCCGAACGAAGTGGCATGACCGAACGCGGCTTCCACCGTCGGTTTAGGAAGGCAACTGGTCAGGCACCTGTTGAGTACATCCAGACCCTGCGGGTCGAAGAAGCAAAGCAGTTACTGGAAACCACCGCCGCTCCGATTGACGAGATCGCCGCGGAGGTCGGCTATTCCGAACCGTCAAGCTTCCGATCGGCGTTTCGAAAGCGCGTCGGTATCTCCGCCTCGGCCTATCGAAAGAAATGGCAGGCTCTCTCACCAGCAACTCAGTGATCGTTGGAAATCCGACATTCCGGGAGTTCCTACAAGAACGCATTTCGGCGCGCGATCAATATATTCTTATTGTAGCTTCGCTGTCGTGGGGTGTTTTATGTTGCGTTCTTAAGAAGATAACTGAAATGGCCGCAGCGAAAGCGCGGTTTCGGTTCCTGCAGGAATATCACCCACAAATGACCGGTATTGTGGAAAGCGCTGCGCAGCTTCGATTGGTTTGCCGCGGGTGCGAAGGAATGCTGCTTCAGCAGCATGGCCAAACATCAATGTCGGCAAAGTCCGCGTCCCGCTTATCCAACCTGGCCGCGGCGAAAGTGCGGTGTTGGTTGGAGCGGTTATGTCACCCGCGAATGATCGGTCTGGCGACATGCCCTGCGAAGCGGCGATATGATTGCTGCGGATGCGAGAAGGTTCTGCGTCAGCGAAGTGTACAAACAGAATGATGGATTTGTCTCGCGATCTGTGAGTTCGACCACCACTGGATTTTGCGCCCGCAGCGAACGGCGGCTGTGACGGGCCGCGCCGCAGCGTCGCGATCTACAGTTGACGGTCAGCAATGGGCCGGGCGTGTTGCCAATAACAGGCAAGCTTGAGCGAATGCTGCGCTGCATCCGATGGCGGGTGTGAGCCCAACCTGTGAATTCAGATTTCTCGCTGCAAGCGCTCGCAGCGAAGAAATCGCCGCAATTGCACGATGCAGAGGAGTGTTCAGCTGCAAATAAAGCGGCCATTCACGATATGCTATGCTTTCTCCGTCAGCGCGGTGCTGATGACAGGGCGCGGAGGGCGGATAGGAGGGCATATCATGCCAAGAGTCCAACTTCCCGCCGTCACGCGAAAACGCAGAGCTTGGAACAAGGGGCGTATCATCGGTCAGAAACGACCGCTGTTGCCGAAACAGGTCTGGGCGATCCGCGCGCGGCTAGAGCTCGCGGGCAATCTTCGGGACCTAGCGTTGTTCAACGTCGCTATCGATAGCAAGTTGCGCGGTTGCGATTTGATCAAACTTTTGGTCACCGACCTTGTGAAAGATGACCGCGTTCGCGAACGGGTTTCTGTGGTTCAGAGCAAAACAAAGCGTCCGGTTCAATTCGAACTGACAGAAAACACACGCGAGTCTGCTTTAGCGTGGGTAAAATCGCCGGCAATGCTGGCTTGCAGATTTATGTTCCCAAGTCGCTTCCATGATCGTGCGCATATCTCGACGCGCCAATACGGCAGGATGGTCCGTGATTGGGTAACCGCAATTGGACTGGAACCAAGCGGCTACGGCACTCATTCCCTGCGTCGCACTAAGGCGGCGGAGATTTATCGCAAGACAGGCAACCTTCGCGCCGTGCAGCTTCTGCTGGGCCACACAAAGGTCGATAGTACAGTGCGCTATCTTGGTGTTGAACTTGAAGATGCGCTGAGTATCGCTGAGAGCATCGACATGTGATCCAACATGGCGAACGGTCTGGCCGTTCGCCATCGTAAATCGGGTTGTTGTTCGCAATGTGGCCGCGGCGGCAGTTTTCGAGGTGCTTTGGGCTGCGTCGGAAACTCCTGTGTCTCCAGCAGATTTGTTCTGTGCAACTTCGGCTCAGTGTGTCGCACAGGCTTGCTTTCCACACCACATTCAATACACATTCAAATGTGAGAATTTATATTGGAGGTATGTCGCGATGGATTTCGATAGACGCGCATTTCTGGTGCAGTGCGGAGCGTATGCGGCGGCGACCATGTCGACCGCCCAGGCTGTGGCGCAGACGGCGTTGGGTGAAGCGACGCTGACAACTGTGAGCGACGGCACGTTAACTCTTCCGGGCAGTTTCATCTTTGAACCGATGCCGCAGGACGCGCTGACGCCCATTCTGGCGGATTACGGAATTCAGCACGACCGGCTTGAGCCGGAATGCAATCTGGCGCTGTACCAGGACGGCACGCGCAATGTGCTGTTTGATGTCGGGTCGGGGCCGGATTTCATGCCCACCGCGGGCGCGGTGATCGACAGTCTGGTGGCAGCCGGACTGGCGCCCGAAGACGTCACCCATGTTTTGTTCACCCATGCCCACCCGGATCACATCTGGGGCTTGCTGGATGATTTCGACGAGCCCGTTTTTGCCGACGCCACATATATGATGGGGCGTGCGGAGTGGGATTACTGGTGGAACCCCGAAACCGTCGACACGATTGGCGAAGCACGCGCGGCGTTCGCCGTGGGGGCCAAGCGACGGATGGAGATGATCGAGGACAGTGTGGTGCTGTTCGACGATGGTGACGAAGTACTACCGGGCATCGCCGCCATCGCCACGCATGGGCACACGCCGGGGCACATGAGCTTTGAGCTGCGCGGCGGGTCGCAAAGCGCGCTGGTGCTGGGCGATGCGATTGGCAACCATCATGTGGCCTTTCGCAAGCCCGCATGGATCAGCGGGTCGGATCAGGATGGGGACATGGCCGCCGCCACACGGCAGATGCTGTTTGACCGGATCATGGCGGAACAGATGCAGGTCGTGGGCTTTCACCTGCCGCAAGGCGGGATGGGCCGCGTGGACCGCGCGGCGGAGGGGTTCGTGTTTGTGCCGGACGCGACATGAAACGGCTGCTGACCGCACTCGCCCTTGTCGCAAGTCCCGCCCTGGCCAGCGAAGACATCGCGGACCAGTATCCCGGCTCGGTCCTGTATTCCAAACCGGTCGAAGTGATCCCGCATGTGTGGTCCGCCATTGGGGCCACAGCACCGCCGACCTATGAAAACAGCGGGCATAACAACAACCTGAGCTTTATCGTCACCGGCGACGGGGTTGTGGTGATCAATGGCGGGGCCGCGTACCTGCTGGCCAAGGCACTGCATGACGAGATCAAGGGCATCACCGATCAGCCCGTCAAATTGGTGATTGATGAGAATGGGCAAGGCCACGCGATGCTGGGCAATTCCTATTGGGCCGAACAGGGCGTGCCGATCCTGGCCCATGTAGACGCCGCACACGAAATCGAAGAGCGCGGCAATCGTATTCTGGAGAACATGAAGCGTTATAACCGGGACAAGGCCGAGGGCACGTTCGTCGCCCCGCCCACGCGCACGTTCGAAGAGACCGAGATCATCGAGATGGGCGATTTCCGCATCGAAGTGCTGCACCTTGGCCCGGCCCACAGCCCCGGTGACACGCAGGTGTGGCTGCCGGAACAGGGGCTGGTGATCGCGGGCGACATGGCCTTTCATGAGCGGATGTTGCCAATTTTCGAGGACACGATTGTTCTGGACTGGATCGAGACGTGGGAGTGCTGTTTCGAGGCGTTGAATGCGACCTATGTGATCCCCGGTCACGGCCACCCGACCAACATGGCGCAGGTGCGCCGGTACACGCGCGACTACCTGCAGCATCTGCGTGATGTCGTGGGCGCGCATCTGGACGCGGGCGGGGATCTGGCCGAGTCGTATTATGTTGACCAATCGCCATTCACGCACCTTGATACATTCGAGGAATTGGCGACGCGCAATGCAGGCCGCGTGTATGAGCAAATGGAGTTTGAGTGAGCGCAGACAGCCTGAGGGACTATGCCGCGCAGGGCGACCGGATCGAGGTGCCGGTCGGCACCTGCCTGTTCCAGCCCGGCGATGAGGGCCGCGCGTTCCTGATTGTGGTGTCGGGCGTGGTGCGGGTTGAGCAAACCAACAGCGCCGGGCGCACCATCGTGCTGTACCGTGTGCGCGCCGGGGACAGTTGTGTGTTGACGACCACCTGTCTTTTGTCGGCGCGGCCTTATTCTGGATATGGTTATGCCGAGGGGGCCGTTACCGCCGTGGCCATTGATGCCGAGCGGTTTCGGCGTTTGCTGGCGCAGGATGCGGCGTTTCAGGAATTGGTGTTCCGTGGCTTTGCCCAACGCGTGGGCGAGTTGACGGATGTGATTGACGAACTGCTGTTGCACCGCACCGATCTGCGGCTGGCACGGTGGTTGAGCCGGCAGGACGCCACAGTACTGCACCGCACCCAGCAGGACATCGCCCAAGAGCTTGGCACCGCGCGCGAGGTCGTGTCGCCCACCCTCAAGTCGTTTGAGCGGAGTGGCTGGATTGCGCTGGAACGTGGGGCGATCCAGATCCGGGATGCGCGGGCACTTGCGGCGCACGGAGCACAAGCGGAACTGTGACATAGTCACGGACAAGCGCCGCGGGCGCGGTCAGAACAGGGTCGTCTCAACCTGACAGGAGTGACTGACATGACCCGCAATCTTGGACAAATCGACCGTATCGCCCGCATCGCCCTGGGCGGATTGATGATTCTGCTGGCCGCGATGGGCACCATCGGTATCTGGGGCTATCTGGGTGTGATTTTCGTTGGTACCGCGTTTTTCAGCTTCTGCCCGATCTACCGGGCCTTTGGCCTTAAATCATGCCAAGACTGCTGATCCGACGTTTGATCTGGGCCATAGCCGCGGCTGCATTTGCCGCGGCGGTAGTGCTTTTGTCGTCGGCTGTTGTGTTTGCGGATTTGGCCTGACGTCACTGCGCGGCAATGGGCAGGCGCGCCAATTGGCATTGCGTCCAAAGGTCTCCGAGCGCCGCGACAAGCCGGTTCACATCCTGTGCGGTATGGACGGGAGAGGGCGTGATCCGCAACCGCTCGGTTCCCTTGGGGACAGTCGGATAGTTGATCGGCTGGATGTAGATGCAGTGATCGCGCAAGAGCGTGTCCGAGATGAACTTGCACTTGACCGGATCGCCCACCATCACCGGGATGATGTGGCTGGGATTGTCGATATGCGGCAGGCCGATGGCGTCGAGCCGGGCGCGTACGTCTGCGACACGTGCCTGATGGGCGTTGCGTTCGGATGCGCTGGTTTTCAGGTGGCGGATCGACGCTGTTGCCCCGGCGGCCACAGCGGGTGGCAGCGCGGTGGTAAAGATGAACCCGCTGGCAAACGAGCGCACGAAATCGCACAGCTCCGCGCTGGCCGCGATGTAGCCGCCCATGACTCCAAAGGCTTTACCTAGCGTCCCTTCGATCACAGTGAGCCGGTCCATCAGCCCCTCACGTTCCGCAATGCCGCCGCCGCGCGGGCCGTAGAGACCGACCGCGTGCACCTCGTCGAGGTAGGTCATCGCGTTGTAACGGTCGGCAAGGTCGCAGATTTGTGCAATTGGGGCGATGTCGCCATCCATGGAATAGACGGACTCGAAGGCAATCAGTTTGGGGACGTTGCGCGGCAGAGCGGCCAGCTTGGCCTCAAGGTCGGCAAGATCGTTGTGTTTCCAGATCACGCGGGTCGCTTTGGAATGCCGCATGCCTTCGATCATCGACGCGTGGTTCAGCGCGTCGGACAGGATCGTCAACCCCGGAATACGCGCTCCCAGCGTCCCTAGCGCGGCCCAGTTCGACACGTAGCCCGAGGTAAACAGCAACGCCGCCTCTTTGCCGTGCAGATCGGCCAGTTCGGCCTCAAGCACCAAGTGATCGTGCGTGGTGCCCGAGATGTTGCGCGTCCCGCCCGCTCCGGCACCCGTCCGGTCCAGCGTGTCGTGCATGGCGGCCAGCACGTCCCGGTGCTGGCCCATCCCGAGATAGTCGTTGGAACACCAGATGGTGACTTCTCCCGGCCCGTTGTGGCAAGTGGCGCGCGGGAATGCCCCACGGTGCCGTTCCAACTCGGCAAACGCGCGGTAATTCCCGTCCGTGCGCAACTGGTCCAACTCGGACCGAAAGAAATCCTGGTAGTTCATCAGTTCTCCACAGCCTCTGCGACGATGCTTTGCAGCAGGTCTTCGACCTTGGACATCTCGCCCTCGGGGTAGTCCCGGTAGCCGATCACCACGGCCCCCGCCTGTTCGGCGACGAAAATTCCATAGGGGCAGTGCGCGATGTTCATCGGATCCGCCTCCATCACTTCGCGGGACAGAACGGCAGAGCAGAAGATAAAGATGTCTGCGGCCTCGAACAGCTTGGTATCACTACCTACATCCGCTCCCGTACGGTTCAGCATGTCGCCGACATGGCTGACATAGTCAATCACCAGCCCCCGGTCGACAATTGCGCTTTCGACGGCAAAAGCGGCGTCGTCAAAGCTGCCGTCAAACGGTACGACAATCGGTGTTTCGGCATGTCCTGCGGCGGCAGCAAGGCCGAGAGAGATGGCAAGAAAAGTCTGTTTCATCTGATCCTCCTGAATGTGCCGCATTCTCGCCGATCGTGCGGAGCACGGCGTTGAGATGGATCAACGCCGCGCTTAGTTTTGTCAGGCTTTGGCGCCGAACATGTCGGCGGTGATGCCTGCGTACCAGCCTTCGGATTCCTCGTAGGTGGCTTTGCGCACATCCGCGCTTTCGCCGGTCTGCGAGATAAACCCATCGACCTTGGCGATCTTTTCGTCCGTCGCCTCGTAGGTCGCGCCCACCTTGACACCGTCATTGGTGTCGATGAGCGACCAGCAGGTGTTCGAGAACTTGGCCGGGAACACCTTGGAGCCTGTCAGGGCACCGCGCACCGCATTGGCACAGACCTTGGCCTGGCTGTTGGCGGAGAAGCCGGATTTCGGCATATCGCCCTGTTGGCTGGCATCACCCAGCACATAGATATCCGGGTCCGCCTTGGTGGACATGTCGGCTGCGTTTACCGGAGCCCAGTTACCATCGGTCACGCCTGCGATCTCGGCAATGCGGCCTGCTTTCATCGCTGGGATGACGTTGCAGACGTCTACCTTTGTCACCTCACCGTCGATGGTCACGGTCATGGCTGCCGGGTCCACGGAAACGTTGCCGCCGCCAAAGTCTTCGCCGACCCAGTCGACCATGCCCGCGTAGTGGTTGTTCCAACCTTCCTGGAATAGCGCCATTTTCGAAAATTTCGGCTTGGGGTCGGCGACGATGATCTTGGCCGTGGGGTTGTTGGCCTTGAGGTAGTGCGCGACCATCGACACCCGCTCGTAGGGGCCGGGGGGGCAGCGATAGGGGTTCGGCGGGGCCACCATGGCGAATGTGCCGCCCTCTGGCATCGCTTTCAGTTGCGACTTGAGCAGCTCGGTCTGCGACCCGGCCTTGTAGGCATGCGGCATCGCGTTTTGCGCATTCAAGTCCCAACCTTCGACCGCCCCTTCGACAAAGTCGATGCCCGGAGACAGGATCAGCTTGTCATAGGTCAGGCTACCGCCACCGGCCAGGGTGACCGTCTTGGCACCGCGGTCAACGCCAACGGCCCAGTCGTGCACAACGTTCATGCCGCCCGCTGCCAGCCCGCCGTAGCTGTGGCCCAGATCCTCGATCTCTTTCACGCCACCAATATAGAGGTTCGAGAAAAAGCAGGTGTAATAGGTGCGCGTGGGCTCGATCAGGGTCACGTCGACGCCGCCCTTGCTGTCCTTTGCGATGTATCGGGCCGCCGTCGCGCCACCGGCTCCGCCGCCGATCACGACAACACGCGGTTTGCCCTGCGCGCGCACCATCGGTGCTGCAAGGCTGGCCGCCAGCACGGCAGATGTTCCAAGGAACGTCCGTCTATTGAAAGTCATGTCTGTCTCCTCCCTAGGGTTGCCTCAATTCTCGAGGTCTTTGAAATACGCGGCGAGTGCTGCGATCTCTTCGTCGGCCAAACGCCCGGCGATCATCTGCATGACCGGATGCTTGCGTTGCTTGTTCTTGTAGGCGTGCATGGCCACCACAAACTGGTCTTCGGGCCAGAGCGTGATGGACGGGATCCCGTCATCACCACCTGCGGCCTGATGGCAGGTGGTGCACTCGCCGCTCAGGTATTCGCCATATTCCGGGTCGCCCTTGAGCGCGAGGATCGCCGGGTCCAGGTCATGGTCGATGCCCGTGGCTGTCGGGTCCGCTTCGGGGATGTTGGCCGGATCGTCCGAATATTGGCGCAGGAACGCGATCAGGTTCGTTCGGTCCTCCGCACTTTTGATCCCGCGAAAGCTCATCCGCGTGCCGGAGGTCATGGCGCGCGGATCTTCGAGAAAGACATCGATCGTGTCGGCATGCCATTCGAGGCCACTGGCGCCCGCGCGCTGAAAGCTCTTGGAATAGCGGAAATCGTCCAGCCCGGCCGCCTTGCGCCCGAAGAGCGCGTTAAGGTGCGGGCCGCTGCGGTGTTTGGCCCCACTACCGACCTGATGACAGCCCTTACATTGCTGGAACACCTTTTCGCCCGCTTCGATATCAGCGGTGTCGGCCAAGCCGAACCCAGCCAGCAGCGCCGACAAAACCAGCGCCGCCAGGTATCGCGTGCCGCACACCCTCATTCGCCAAAGCTCTCGAGGTAGACGGTGATGGCGGCCAGGTCTTCGTCCTTCTTGAGGCCAGCAAACGCCATCTTGGTGCCTTTCATGTAAGACTTGGGCTTGGCGAGGAAGGCGGCGAGTTCTTCGGGCGTCCACGCGCGTCCTTCGGCACCTGCCTCAAGGAAGCCTTTGGAATACTTGTACCCATCGACAGAACCCATCGTCCGGCCCATCAGCGCGTTCAGGTGCGGGCCGGACTTGTTCTTGGCCCCGTCGCCCACGGCGTGACAGGCGGCGCATTTCTTGAACACCTTTTCGCCGTGCTCGAAAAGTGGATCGCTGTCGGTCGCAGCGACTTGGGTCGGCGCCGAAGCTTCGACCGCTGCCTGTTTAGGGGCGGCTGCCGGGATAAAGGACGGGCCTGCGGCGGTAAACGACGGCAGATCGTCGATCGTGGCGTGGTTCATCACGGATTCCGAGCCACCTTCGGGCGGGGTTTCCACGAGGAAGACGGAGCGCATGGTGATCTCCACTTCGTCCTTACAGTTCTGCATGCAAGGTTCGGTGCGCCATTCGGCGTATTCCAACTCGGGCCGGTCATCGACGACAAAGCCATCGGCGTTGTGCATCTCGACATCCATGAATGTGTCGCGGCTGAGAACGAAATCCTCATCCACCATGTCGTTGGAATAGAGGATGTAGGCGACGATGGCGTAGGTTTCGTCCGACGTCAGAGTGCCCGCGCCGCCAAAGGGCATGGAGCGGTTCACGTAGTCGAACACGGTGGACAGGTACGGCCAGTAGCTGCCGACGGTCTTGACCGGATCCTCGTCCGCGAGCGTGTCGAAACCACCCGCTAGTACGGGCCAATTGTCCACCCCTTCGGCAAAGTCACCGTGGCAGGACGCGCAGTAATCGTAGAACACCTCCTCGCCCGTGATCGCGTCGCCGCTGCCGTCGGGCAAGCCGCGCCCGTCGGGCAGCACGTCCACGTCCCAGGCGGCGATCTCTTCGGGATGCGCTGCACGGCCCAGGCCCAATGTGCCCGCCGGGATGGGGGCGGCTTCGGTCAGCGATGCGCCGCTGGCCACAGCCTTTTCGGCTTTGGCCTGCACCAGCGCCACCTGCTCTTGCAATTCGGCCGCACGGGCCGCTTCTGCTTGCGCTTGCGCCGCGGCTTCCGATGCGCGTGCCAATGCGCCCTCGGCTTGGGTTTCGATCTGCGCCACGCGGGTTTCCAGCGTCGCGATCTTGTCCGCGCCGTAGTTCTTTTGCGAGATGCCATAGGCCGCGCCCAAAGCAATACCGGTCACCCCGAGAGCGGGGAGGAGGATGTTAGGAGACTTCGACATTCTCGGCGGTCCCTTCTGCGTTCACGTACCAGGTCTGGATACAGTTGTTGTGGTAGACAGCGTTCTCGCCACGCTTTTCGCGCAGCTGCGCCTTGGTCGGCTGGACATAGCCGGTGTCGTCCATCGCGCGGGATTGCAGCAGCATCGGCGCGCCGTCCCAGTCCATATCGAGGTAGAAGCGCGTGAGCGCCTTGGTGTCGCCCTGCTTGCCCAGACGGGCGGTTTCCCAGGTGATGCCCCCATCCTTGGACACATCCACACGGGTGATCTTGCCATGGCCGGACCATGCGAGGCCCGAGATGACCAGCGGCCCCTTGCCGTGCGTGATCGGCATTTGCGGGCTGGGCGAGGTTATGACGGATTTCGCGTCCATCTCCCATGTCCATTTGCGGGCGGTGCCGTCTTCGTAGACGTCGGTGTATTTCGAGGTCTCCTCGCGGCTTTCCACGGCCATGTCGGTCACTTCGATGCGGCGCAGCCACTTGATCCACATGTTGCCTTCCCACCCCGGCACGACGAGGCGGACGGGATAGCCGTGTTCCATCCGCAGTGCCTCACCGTTGGCCTTGAAGGCGACGAGCACATCGTCCAGCGCCTTTTCCATGGGGATCGAGCGGCCGTTCGAGGACGCATCGGCCCCTTCGACATAGACCCACTTGTCATCGCCCATGTCCGCGCCCGCCTCTTGCAACAGCGCGCGCAGCGGGATGCCGGTATATTCCATGTTGTGGATCATGCCGTGGGTGAACTGCACGCCATTGAGCTGCGCACCGGCCCATTCCATGCCCGTATTCGCGGCACATTCGCAGAAATACACGTGGTTCTCGCGGGGGAAGCGCTCGAGGTCGTCATAGGTGAAGACCAGCGGACGATCCACGAGGCCGTTGATCATCAGGCGATAATCTTGCTTGCTCAGTTCGATGGCACCCGAGTGGTGCCGTTCAAACGCACAGCCCTGCGGCGTGATCGTCCCGTCGAGCGCGTGGATCGGCGTGAAGTTGATCGACGAAATGGGTGAGGCAGTTAGCCATTCGACATTGCGCCGCACCACGTGGGATTCGAAGCTAATGGGCATGCCATAGGGCGTCTCGTCCACACCAGCGCCGGTGTAGCTGGCCCAGTCCTGCAATTCGGTGATCAGCGGGTCGGGCCCATTCGCGCTGGCCGCACCGGCGACAGTGCCCGCGGCAACCGCGGCGCTGCCGCGCAGGAAGGCCCGCCGGGATGGTTTGAACATATCATCCATGGTGTTGAATCCCTTGGTTAAACGCCGGTGACGACGACGCTGTTATTGTCCGGTTTGACGGTGACGGTCCCCATCTTGGCGATGTGGCTTTCGACCACGTCCCAGATTTGCGGTCCTTCGGTGCCTTCGTTGACCGAGGCCCAGCCTGCGACCACGTAGCTGCGCGCCGGGTCGATGGCTTCGCCCGTGCTTAGCAGGGTCATGTTGCTGATCCGGCTGCCCTGCGGCTGGCGCACATCGATGTGGTAGCCAAGCCCACCGGTGCGCACCATGTCACCGCCTTGCTGATAGTAGGGGTCGGGGTTGAAGATATTGTCGGCCACATCCTCCAGCACGACCTTGAGGAACTCACCCGTCATTTCCGTGCGGTATGCCTTGCCGTAGGTCATCGAGGTGACGTTGAAGATATCCTCGCGCGTGATGTCCTGACCGGGGATCATTGACGGGCCCCAGCGGACGCCGGGAGACAGAGCAATCTCGGCCTCGCGTTCGGACAGCAGTGCATCACAGATCAGGTCATCCCACGTGCCGTTGAAGTTCCCGCGACGGTAGAGAAGGCTGTCGGTCTGGCCGATCACCTCCGACAATTCGGCCTCAAACGGTGCGCGCTGTGCGTCGATCAGCGCAGCCATATCAGCATCCGGGGAGATCACGTCGGAGAAGATCGGGATCAGCTTGGACCTGTAGCCCATCATCCGACCGTCGCGGATATCGAGGTCAATGCGCGTCACGAACTTCCCGTTGGAGCCGGACGGGAAGATCAGCGTGTCGCCTGACAGCACAGGTTCGGGCAACGCGTCGTGGGTGTGACCCGACAGGATCACGTCGATGCCGCTGACGACAGTTGCCATCTTCTTGTCGACGTCAAAGCCGTTGTGGCTGAGCACGACAACGCATTCGGCCCCCGCTGCGCGCACCTCATCCACCATGGCCTGCATGTTTTCGTCGCGGATGCCGAAGGCGTATTCGGGGAACATCCAACCCGGATTTGCGATGGGCATATAGGGAAAGGCCTGCCCGATGACGGCGATCTTGGTGCCGCCACGTTCGAACATCTTGTAGGGCGGGAATAGCTCGGTCGGTTCGTCCCATTCGACGTCAAAGATATTCTGGCCAAGCGCCGCAAAGGGCAGACTGTCGACCAGTTCGTTCACCCGCTCGGACCCCAACGTGAATTCCCAATGGAAGGTCATCGCGTCCGGCTCCAGCGCGTTCATCACGTTGACCATGTCTTGACCTTGGGTCTTGAGACAGGTGTATGAACCATGCCAGGTGTCGCCACCATCCAGCAGGATCGCGTCAGGTCGGTCGGCGCGGATCGCTTTGACAACCGTTGCGACCCGGTCCATGCCGCCCACGTGGCCGTACCCCTGGGCAAGGGCGGAGAAGTCACCGGAGGACAGTGCATAATGGCTGGGGCTGCCGTCGACGATGCCATAGAGCCTGCGGAAATCGGCACCGGTCACGTGGGGCACGGCGCCCTTGTTCCCGCCGACGCCGATATTGACTGACGGCTCGCGGAAATAGATGGGCTTCAGCTGCGCATGGATGTCGGTGATGTGGATCAACGAGACGTTGCCGAACGTGTCAAATTCCAAGAGCTGATCCTGCGTCAACGCCTGTTGCGCGGCCAAACGGGCCCAGTTCCCAAAGCCGGACGCGCCGACCAAAGCCGAGGCGGCCATGCCAACCTGAAGAAAGTCGCGGCGAGAGATCATGTGCAGATCGTCCTTTAATACATATGCGTATGTTTGAATTTATATGGTATGAAAAAGGCCCCGCGCCAGAAGACGCGAGACCCTAAATAGCTTAGTTGCGTACCGACGGTGTTTCGACCGACAGGCCCTGACCGCGCGAGGCAAGGTACAGTTCCAGCGCCTTGAACTCGTCTCCGCCTTCGGAAAAGGGGGTTGCGCGGATATTCTTCATGCAACCCTTGAACCGCCCGTGGATCGAGTTCAGCTTGGCGTTTTTCAGACGATAGGTCGGAAAGCCGTTGGTCTGGCCCTGGCTCAGGTGGTCAGCCCGGATCATCACGCCATAATTGTCTTCGTGGCAGTTTGAGCACGACATGTCGAGTTGGCCCACGCGGGTGTAGTACAGTTCCTTACCGGTTTCCCAGAAGGGGGCCGCGTCGCCGTCAATTGCCACATCCATTGGCATGCCACGCGATTGCAGGCCGATCAGTGCCGTCACGGCAGTCATCTGGCCACCAGACCACTTCCACGGCTCAGCACCCATGCGTTCGGTCCGGCAATCGTTCACGAGGTCTTCCATCGCGACCAATTGGCCATCCTGGACGCGGGGCAACTGCGTGCGCAGACCGGCGAAGTCCTCGACATTCTCATGACAGGAGGAACAAGCCTTACCCTCGGTCCCATCAACCTTGTCAAAAAGGTCAATGCCCTGATCGACAAACACAAAGGCCGGATTGTCGAAGTCGTCTGTTTCAAGCGCTTGAGTCTCGCCCGAGCGGAACCGCCAACCTGAATAGATCGTGTCTAGGTTTTCGACATGGGCCGGCGCCGCGGCTTCGGTCACCATGGTTTCGCCCTCGATCGTGAGCGTATTGTTGTCCTGCGCTGTGGCCGCGCTGGCGATGCCCGCCGCAACCACTGCAATCCACGGTTTCACATTCATGTTGTCCCTCCCTGGCTGACCCGGTGTGGGCCTGGCTGGATCGTGTCGCCCTGTTGTCAGACGACTTCGATCTTCTTGCTGGTGTCGTAGACTTCGCCGTCGTCGTCGTACCATGTGAACGTGAACTCGCCGCTTTCGGGCACCGTTGCTTCAAACTGGAAGTACGGGTTGGTCGAGATTGCGGGTTCCAGGGTCACGTCGATCACGTTCTGACCGTTGAAGTCAGCCGTGAAGCGGTTGATGATTGAGCGAGGGATGACGTTGCCATCATCATCCTTGCGCTGACCGCTTTCCATCTTGTGGCTGATCAGGGTCTTGATTGTGATAGTCTCGCCAGCCGCGGCTGTTTTCGGGACTTTCACGCGGGGTTTTACGCCGGATGCCATGTTCTTGCTCCTTGTCCTTTGGGATCAGCCGCCGCAGCCGCCGATGGTCACTTTGACGTTGGCCTTGGCCATCTGGTACGAGCCGTCTTCCATCTTGGCCACGGCCACGACGTTTTGCGTAGTGGCCAGCCGGATGCGGGTCGAAGCACTTCGCGACGCGCTGAGCGGGCCGAAGTTGAATGTCGCCACGTTGGGCACCGGGTTGCCGTCCGCGAAAAGCGTGATGGCCACCGCACCGGGCGCGTCGACTTCGATTGGCACTGTGTTACCGTTTTCCGCGATCTCGGGTGCGGTCAGCGTCACGCTGCCTTCACCGAGCGCCGCGCCACCTGTCAGTTCCGCGATGGCGTCATCGGTCAGCGAAGCAAAGGCGGGCAATGAGCCCATGGCCGTCGCAGCCACGCCTGCCGAGCTGAGGATCAGCAGATTGCGTCGTGTGAGTTTCATATCTTTCTCCTCGGGGTTCGGGGATTATTCGAATGTGAGCGTCTGAAGGTAGGCCACCACATCCTCGACCTGCTGCGCGGTCAGGATGCTCTGGCCCGCAAAGTCATCGAGCGGCCGCTCGTAACCGCTGTCTACGTAGAAGGCGGGCATGATCGTGCCTTCGAACATCATTTTGGAGTTGGTGACGATGCCGCGCAGTTCGGCCTTGGTCCAGCGGTCGGCAACGCCGTCCATGGGCGGACCCACCTCACCGTGAAAGCTTTCTTCGGCCAGGTCGGCATTCATGTGGCATGCGAGGCAATTGCCCTGCTTGCGGTTGGCAAACACCTTGCGCCCCTCGACCGGGTCACCGGGCTGGCCGGTCAGGGATTGCTCAACCGTGCCATCGACAAAGGAAACGGCTGTTGGCTTGATCTCTTCCGCAGTTGCGACCGACGTGATCAACGTCACGGCGATGGCCCCTCCCAATGCGTGTTTCATGCATCCTCCCTGGGTCGATTCTTGGCCTTGGTTTTTGGCACACTATCGTACACCGGCGCGCTCACGCAATATCAAATTCAACTACTTGAATTTTTATATTTGTTCGCATCCGCAGCATTTTCGGCAATGATTGTGCAGGCGCAGAAAGACGATCAGCCCTCCTGCTCTTCGAATTTGCGCGCGTGGTACTTCTGAAACGGCTCGTCGCTGTCATAGCCTTTTTCGACCACCCAGTTCAGCATGTTGAACGTGGTCCAGCGGCCAAACGCGCCGGGCATGTTGGCCACCGCTGCTTGTGTCGCCATCACATCATCGCCAACTTCTTCGGGGAAAAAGTAGATGCTGGGTGTGAACAGTGCGCCCCAGCGTTTCACCATGTCCTTTTCCGGCAGGGTGGTGCCGTCGAAGTCCGTCACCTCCACGTCGCCGAACATGTTGATCTGCACGACAAAGAAATTCTCTTCGATGAACGCTTCGATCTCGGGCACGACAAAGACCTCTTCGTGCATCTTGGTGCAATAGATACAGCCGCGTTGTTCGACCATGACCATCAGGCGCTTGCCCTCGGCGGTCGCCTCGTTGAGGTCCTCGGACAGGTCCTTGAACGTGTCGCGCATCCACGACGTCTTGTGCAGGCCGTCATCGCCAAGTTCAGCAGCGGCAACGGGCACAGCCAACAGCAATGCGATCAAAAACGTAGCGATGTGTTTCATGATGTCCTCCCAGACTTACCCGACAGCGCTGAACCACGGGATATGCTCCAGCATCCATTGAGCGATGTAATTGATGGAATTTGTGGCGATCAGCACGCCAAACAGGATCAAGAGCGCGCCCATCCCTTTTTCGATCAGGCCCAGATGGCGGCGGAACCGGGCCATCCACGACATGAATGGCCCAATGAAAAGTGCGGCCGCAATGAAGGGCAACGTCATGCCCAGACCATAGACAAACAGTAGGCTTGCCCCCTGGCTCGCCGTATCCTGTCCTGCGGCAGTGAACAGAATGGCGGCCAGCACCGGCCCCACGCAGGGCGTCCAGCCAAAGGCAAAGGCCAACCCGATGACGAACGCGCCCAGAAAACCGACATTTGACGTGTTTCCCGCATCCGCTCGGAATTGGCGGCAAAGGACCCCGATGCGCACCACGCCCAGAAAATGCAGGCCCATCGCGATAATGATCCCCGCAGCCACCCACCGCAGGATATCGAAATACTCGCGCACCATCTGCCCAAAAGCCGTGGCCGTCGCGCCAAGCCCCATGAATACAGTGATGACCCCAAGCGCAAAGCAGCATGCCGCCAGGAATGCACGCAGCCGCACCTCGCGCGAGATCTCGGCCTCGGCCGAAATCTGGTTCATGCCGACCCCTGCCAGGTAGCTGAGGTAGAATGGCACGATGGGCAGAATGCACGGTGACAAAAAAGACAGCAGACCCGCCAGCAAAGCGCCCAAATATGTGACATCAAACATGAAGTAAGCGCCCTTGCCTTGAGATATTCAAAAATTAGATTATGATTGGATGACACGAAACGTCAATCGGAGTGTTTGGGTGAAACGTCTTCACATCCTTTGGGTCGTGGCCATGCTGTGGCTGCCCGCTGCCTCGGTTGCGGAGACCTACCTGCTGATGGCAGAGGAGGACGGATGCTATTGGTGCGCCAAGTGGAATGAAGAGATTGCCCACATCTATCCAAAGACAACCGAAGGCAAAATGGCACCGCTGCAACGCTACGATCTGCACAGTGAAACGCCGGACGTCACCTTTGACAAACGTGTGCATTTCACCCCCACTTTCGTGCTGGTGCAAGACGGCGTAGAGGTGGGACGGATCGAAGGATACCCCGGCGAAGACTTCTTTTGGGGCCTTCTCACAACGATGTTCGAGCGCGCGAATATCCCCTTGGAAAAGAGCGGATGAATCGCTATGTCGCTGGATATGTCAACTGAACCTGACACTCAGGGCACCCTGCCCTCGCGCTTGCCTGTCTTCGACCCGAACATGTGTGCCGAGGACATGGAAAAGATGATGCGCAATGCGCAGGAAGCGTCGAATTTCCTCAAGGCGATCAGCCACGAGGGCCGTCTGATGATCCTGTGCCACCTCACATCCGGCGAAAAGTCGGTGACTGAGCTTGAAGATCTGCTGTCCGCCCGTCAGGCGGCCGTGTCCCAGCAACTTTCGCGCCTGCGGCTCGAAGGGCTGGTGAAACCGCGGCGCGACGGCAAGACGATTTACTACAGCTTGACAGATGACCGGCCCCGGCAAATCATGGAAGTCGTCTACGACCTGTTCTGCCGGGACGACTGACCGGTCGCCTCGCCAGCGGTCGGTCCTGGGAAGGAAGCCGATATGCTGGACACGCTAGGAGAAGCCAACACCGTTGCTTTGATTGGACTTTTGGGTGGCATCGCCCTGGGTCTGGCCGCGCGCATCGGGCGCTTTTGCACACTGGGTGCGATTGAGGACGTGCTCTATGGTTCTGATGACAGACGCATGCGGATGTGGGCGCTAGCGATTGGTGTGGCGATCATCGGCACGCACGTGGCCGTGGCCTTGGGCGCATTTGACGTCTCCCAATCCGCCTATCTCGACCGCGTATGGAACCCGGCGGGCACAATCGTCGGCGGTCTCCTCTTCGGCTACGGCATGGCACTCAGCGGCAATTGCGGCTACGGCGCTTTGGCGCGCCTCGGCGGCGGCGACTTACGCTCTTTCATCATCGTAATTGTCATGGGCCTCTCGGCTTATTTCGTGATGTCCGGCCCACTGGCGCATGCGCGTGTCTGGCTCTTTCCGGTCGAGGCCGGCGCCACCAGCCCGCAGGGACTTGGCCAATTGCTCGATGCTCAGTTTGCCGTCTCTCCAATTCTCACCGGGCTTCTCGCAGGGGGGGTGATCCTTACCGTCGGCCTCGGCAGCGCTGAGATACGCCGGTCACCCAAACACATCCTATGGGGCTGTGTCGTCGGGTTGGCCATCGTATCTGGCTGGGTTGGCACCTACTGGGTGACCACCGTCGGCTTCGAACCGGAGCCCATCGAAACACACAGCTTCGTGGCCCCCATCGGGGACACCATTTTCTACATGATGACTGCCTCCGGCAACACGCTGTCGTTCAGCGTCGGATCGGTGGCTGGCGTGGTCATCGGCGCGGCAGTGGGGTCGTATTCCAAGGGCCATTTCCGCTGGGAAGCCTGCGAAGACCCGCGCGAGTTGAAACGCCAGATTTCAGGTGCCGCCTTGATGGGGCCCGGCGCTATCCTTGCCGTGGGGTGCAGCGTGGGCCAAGGCATCTCCGCCTTTTCGACCTTGGCCTTCAGCGCCCCCGTCGCCTTTATCGCAATTTTCCTCGGTGCAAGTTTTGGCCTAAGGCAACTGATCACAGGCTTTTCACCAGCAGAGTAGAGAACCGTTTTGATTGATCACATGAAAGAGTGAAGCGCCACTTTCAGGATCACGCGTGCTCTGAAACACACAGCGATTGCTCTGGTAGACTACTGGTATTCATCAAAAGACCGAGGCATCAAAAACGCGGTAGTGTCGTTACATACAAGCTTCGAAAAGTCACTTCACTGCCGGTTACGCTGTTGAGAAGTAATAAAGACGCCGGCCTATGGCTTGCAGTGCCCAGATCTTCACAACTTAGGTAAGTTGCAGCGCCAGGAATTCTAATTCATGTCCTAACACCGACTTGCAACGACCGCTTCCATGAGTTGGATTGCCCTGCGGCGATACACATGCCGCTCTTGCCAAGATATGCTGCGCCGGCAATAGCTGCGACTGCATAAGTCCGGTTTGTCCCGCAAGCAAGGCATTCAGTGCATGCGCAGTGAATGACCGCTTCAGGCAGGTCTTTTTGCTTTCCTGAAGTCGCAGAAGGCGTTGTTTCTTCGTCGCAACTCGAGGTGTCGTTCGCAAAACGGCTGTCGACCGAGCACCGGCGGGCTTCACCTGTGGGCCTCGCACTGCGCGATCAAACTTTCCCATGTCTGGCGGCTGCACGTAAAGCCTACCGACCGAGCCTGATCTGCATACCTTGTGAACGGCGCGTCAGGTATGTCGTCTTTGCCTACGAATATCATCCGTTTGGCCCCCGCGCGACGTAAGCGACGCATGGCATCATCGAAGGGGTCTTCAGGATCCGTTTCGTCTTCAAGGCCGTAAAGGATGGGCGCATAGTCGGCGACCAGCTTTTCCAATGACTTCACGCGGAAACCCGCGACTGGAACCGCTTCCTCGAGCAACAGCACGGTATCGAACAGCAACCGGCCACCGATGGCAAGTAGGTCGGCATCGGGTGTGTTCCCAAGCTCCAGGTCGAGCGGGACCAGAACCGTATGCGCCATCTGAGGAGTGATTTCATGGTATCCCATGAGCAACGCGCTGCGGTTTGCGTGGGAGAGGTCATTCAGGGTTGGGATCGCCTTCCGGAACGGAAAATTTTGATACGCGGCGGTCAGGCTGCGCAGGTTCCGATCCGAGAAAATCACGGTGTCATCAGTTGGTATGCCAAGCTTGTGCAACTGGCTTTCCAGTCGTCTTAGCATTTCTCCTGCGGTGACGGTCAGCGGGTCCACTCGGACAATTGTCAGATGAGGCTCGTTCGCATCCTCGGCCACCTCGGGCAGTCGTAAAGGGCCGCCGGACAAGGCGATCACGGGCAACCCGGTCTCAAGCGCGAGGCGAAGCAGCGCATCTTCGAAGGTTTCCGCCACCTGACCGCCGATGATTGGTCCTGTTCTCATAGGAACGGGATAGGCGGCGGGCCTCTGCCCCATCAGATCGAGGCAGGCCGCGCGTGGGCGGCTTCTGGGTTGGGTTGGTTCTGTCACTTCACGCTTCCTGTTCCCAAAGCCGGACCTTCTTCTTTGCCGGACAAATTTTTCTCCTGATTTCCGCAGTATCCCTCATGCCCCCCGAACGCCCTCTTCAATCTGCTCTGCGACGCAGATCGCCTGTGCTTCCCTTGTCTCGATGGCGATTGCGCTGATGCCTTCCGCCTTCTTGCCCCATCTGCGGTAAAATGCTGTCGGCGTTGATCGATCGCCGAGCCGATACCAGCGCGAGACGGTACGCGCCCAGCCTGCGTCGGGATCGATACCGCAGAGCGGGGATGTATGGATCATAGGGCCGATGGATACGGGATGCGCATCAACATCACCGACGAGATGCGCGCCGGTACCGCCATCGGATCGGACTGGGACCCAGCCCGCCAGGAATGGCGCGCAATCCAGTTCCGCCGCCGCCGGCCCAGCCACCGCCAATTCGAGCGACCGCAGCCGCATGCGGGTCGTGATCAGCCGCCAGATGTCCTCATAGGCGAATACCCATTCGAATGCGGTGACGTAGAGCCCGCCGTCGATGCGGGTCGGTTCAAACTCGGGCGCGACTGTCAGGAATGTCTCCCGCAGGTCGCGGTCGAGGTTGTCCCACGACACCACCGTGCCGTCATCATGCCCCTCCACCCAGAGGGGGCGGGCTGACCGAAGCCTTTGGAGCAGGTCGAGATCACGCTCATTCAGCTCCATGGCGGCTCTCCCATGCGCAGGCGTCTCGCAAATAGGCTGCCGAGACATCGGGCTGCTCGTTTGGATATGGGCCTGCGATGCGCCTGCCGTTGTACTCGACCCAACCTTTCGCCCAGTAAACTCGGCCCCTCTTGTAGATTTCGAGCGGCATGCCTGGCCTCCTTCAAAAATCTTGTCGATCTGCGCCGGTGTGATCAGCATTGTCCGCCCAAGGCGGTAGAATGCCCCAGTCTCGTTTGCTCGCTCCCGCAGGGTCCGCTCAGAAATATCGATACCCATATCCGCCATCAGCTCGACCCATTCGGAAGGCTTTTTCCCAAGGCCGAGGATTTGGGAGCTGTCTGATTTGTCGGTCTCTGTCATTTCAGTCGTCCTTGTCCGCTTGAGTTGAAACCCCACGCCGCATGGAATCGCTTGTTAAGCACCAATTGACGTGGTCAGATGGAAATAATCGGAATAGTTCGTCATTTTTTGCAATGTTCGCGAAAAAATACGATCTCGTCAAATGGAAACTGCACATGGCGCGGAAAGACGCTGAATTGTTTGCTTCGATGGGTGCGCGCCTAACGATTGCGCGTAACGAAGCAGGGTTGTCTCAAGCTGCCATGGCTGAAGCGCTTGGTGTGTCGCCTCGGGCGTATCACAGCTACGAGAAGGGCCAGCGCGGAATTCCAGTTGAAGCGTTGGTGGCCTTTGGTGAGCAATTCGAAGTCGATGTGCCGTGGCTGTTATTGGGCACCAAGGCGATACGCGCTGGCCACGATTTCAATGCTTTGAAGGAGATCGAGACCTCACTCGATCAGCACCTCAACGCAGAGAACATCAAAATCAAAAGTGAAAAGCGCGGGGCCATCGTCGCGCGTTGGTACCAGTCGCATGTTGAGGGGCGGGAAGTAACGGATGATGACGTTCACACTTGGATCGAACTCGTAAGGGATTAAGCAAATGCAAAAACCAAGCGACCAATGGAAGAAACTTCGCTGTGCAGCACTGGAACGCGCGCGCCGCAATATGATTGAACCTTTGGAGGTCGTTCACCTGGCTCTGCTAGGAGCCAGCGCGTTGTACTTGGCCGGATTTCTGCGCCTAAATCTATTCGCTCAAACTGATGAATTTTCGTGGGCTTCCGGCGCCTTCGTTCTGGTAGCAGCCACTGCCGGTCTACTTGTGCCTGTTCTGACTGGATCAGTTTTGACCCTGCGTTTTGCAGATCGCAGGTTGGCTCGCCTGATTGGCGGGTGAAGCAAGAGTCCAGTGTTCACTGTACTACAGTACGAACACGGTTAGGTTGCCAATTATAGCAGCAGCGCATATGTTCACTTTATGTTCCACTCAAAGGTGAAGTAAAATGATGACGATCGGCATCCGGGCCCGGCCCTCTAGCGTGGTCTACGCTGTAGTTGACACGGCTGACGGTAGTATCGTGAACCTTGATGAGATAGTTGTGCCATTGGCATTTGATACACCCGATGCGCTCAAGTACGTCCGGAGCAACTTTCTGGACATAATCCGTGAATACGATGTCCAGCAGGCTGGCATCCGAGCCACTGAACCAAATTCACAACGTATGAACATCCAGAGGCTTCAGATTGAAGGAGTGATCATCGAGGCCTTTGCGAGCAGCCCGCTTAAGGGCTACTATGTCGGTCATATCTCCTCAATTGCATCGCGTTTGGGCCGAACTCGAACAGACCTGAAACCGATGATTGATGGTGACGTCGCCTTCGATGTTGATGACTGGGAGAATATGTCCAAAGAAGAAAGAGAAGCCGTCCTGTGTGCACTTGGAGCTGAACAAAATGCTTAAGCCACACAAAAGAGCTGAGGTTGAGTGGCACGAAATCCGCGAGATTGGGCAAGAGGGTAAGAATTCAACCACGTATGTTGTTGAAGATGTCCAGCTAGGCGCTGAAATCGTTATGAAGAGGATCGCAAAAGCAAAGCTGGATTCTGCCGCTGAATATTTTGATGAAGCTAAGGCTTTGTATGCGACTGCACATCAAAACGTCGTTCCAGTTCTCTACTCCTGCGAAGATGACGAATACGTCTACATCGCGCTACCATTCTATGAAGGCGGTTCGTTGGGATCGCTGATGGCGTCTCGCAATCTTACGGTTCGAGAGATTGTTAGAATATCGTGCCAGCTTTTGTCTGGTCTACACAACATCCACTCGAAAGGCTTGATCCACTTCGACATCAAACCTGACAACATTCTGCTGTCAGAACGCGGCGAAGCTTTGATTTCGGATTTTGGTCTTGCTAAGCAGATGTATGCCGGAGAGGCTTGGCAGGACCAGTTCTATATGCCCATAGCCCCGCCAGAAAGAGTGGTTGGACCACCTTTCAACTTGCAGCATGACATATATCAGTTCGGCCTAACGCTTTATAGGATGTGCTGTGGTGAAGCTTCCGTCAGAGAGCAGTTCGATGCGTTTGGAGGCGACCGAAAGGCTTTTGTAGGAGCACTTGAAAAGGGGACCTATCCAAGCCGATCACTGTTCCCAGAACATATACCTAACCGGCTGAAAAGTGTTGTTATTCAGTGCTTAAAGCCAGATCCAAACGACAGATTCCTTTCTGCCTTGGCAGTCGCAAACGAACTTGCGAAGGTCGATAGTTGCTTTGACTGGATGTATGAGGCCGTTGGAGACGAAAAGCATTGGAAACGGCACGACAATGGAACAGTGAAGAGTTTTACCGTAAGAGGGGATGGTTCAACTGAGTTTTTAACGACAAAGAATGGGAGATCGCGCCGCAAAACTGCTCACTGTAAAGCGACAATGACCCCAACAAAAATACGTGGCGTTCTAAAGAGCGAGGGGTAGTCGATGAAGCGGATCAAGAACAACCCATGCTCATACAAGCGACGTGAGATTAAGGCGTCGGCTTGGAGCGCTCTGGATGCGCGGCGCGATCCAAACTCACGCAAGGATTTGTTGAGCGTGAAGATGACACGGGAAGTAAACGTCACTGTACGCAAGAAACCAAACAAGTAAGTTGCTTCTACTCTAGAATAGACCGCGATTTAGTTTTTTCGGCATAGGCTTGCTATGCGGAACTTTTTATATCTGAACCGTAGAGATTTTCGAGCACTGCATAGATGACACGAGCCGGTGCCCCAACCTCAATACTACCCAGTCTTGGCGCTCGTTCACCGTTATACCAATCGACAACTTCACCTTCTGTCGTTTGCCTAGAGCCCTTTTCAAAAATATCGCGGTAACGTCTTGGCGATATACCAAAAAAGTGTTCGATACTGACCTTTGCACTTTCGGCTGCGTCGGGGCCTACGATGTCTTGGAATAGACTTTCAGTTTTGCTTTTGGGATAGGGTTCAACAAAGACGATCCGCTCGATGCCAGCCCCAATCAGGTGTTTCGCACAGTTGTGACATGGGTAAGTAGTCACAAAAATTGATGCACCTTTAAGCGAACGGCCCAGGCGCGCTGCATCAGACAGAGCATTCATCTCGGCGTGAACCATTCTACCATATTCAGTCACACCAGATACTAAGGAGCCCTTTATTGCTTTTCGGTGGCCATCATTCTGCAAGATACTATCGACATCATGGCCATCAACAATAAGCCCTTGCTTTTGCAAAACACCTAGGAAATCAAAGATTATCCTATTGATTTCATTCTTATTTGCCTCACCACCGAGATCAATGTCACGCTTCTTATTCGTATCTTCGTCCCAGTAGTTTCCCCCTCCGTATTTTGGGACTTCGTTGCAACCGACAGCGATCAAATCGCCCTCGGGCGTCATGATTGCGGCACCGACTTGTCTTGAAAGATCGACCGACCTCAACGACGCAGCTTTTGCCATGTAGCTACCAAATTCATCACGGGTTGGTGCGACATTGTTGCGCCCAAAGAAGGCTTTCAAAAAACGCTGGCTGGACCTTTCGAGAGAATCCTCGGACGCGCCATCAAAAAAAACGTCACCTAGATGAAAAATCTTAGAGATGCGCTGCCCACGTTTGTCGCTTCGTTCGTTTTGATCAGTTGCAATCAGCTTGTCTGCATGGGTTTCGCAGCGGGCGTTGTCCCAACCATGCTGCTCACTACGCAGCCGAGCTACCAAAGACTGTCTGCGTTGCTCTAGCGAAGAAACGACAGAAACTTGAACAAAGCGCTTTCCAAAAACCTTGATGAGCAGTTCGACTTCTTCAGGTCGCTTTAGTTGGTCAATGATGAATGCATGTTCGTCGAGTGGGATGAGCGCTCGCTCGTCTATTTTCTCCTCATCCGTTTCTCCTTGATTTCTTGCAAAGTCTTTTCGAAAATCAACGATCTGTCTGATAGCTTCAGCGGCAAGCACTCCGTTGTTATTGAACGCTTCTCGAAGCTTGTTTCCTTTGAGAATCTTTTCCTCAAGTACGGACTCGGAGCCCCCCTTGACTACGCTTCCTTTCGCCTGCAAGAGCCTGTCCATCTCTGCGCTGAGCGACACTGTCACTGGAGTGTAGTCCAATTTCTTGATCGTCGAAGCCAGAATGTCACGTGCTTGATGGATTGGACATCCAATTGGACCAACCAACCCAAACACCAGTTCGACGCGGTTACTCATTCTGCACTCCTTTAACAACCGGAGCACGAGTGTCGGTCCATCCTTAACCAACGTCAAGGCAAGCATTGATCCATCACTGAAAGTGATTCACAATAGAATCACAACAGGGAGCAGACACAATGGATCAAGAAAAGCAGCAACAACCTCAGCATGAACCAAACGAGGATGCTCTGGCCCGCGATCTGGACAAAGAACGAGCAGAGTTCGAACGGATGGCTGAGCGTCAGTCGGAAGCTTCAAGAGAGTATACACGAGGTAAGCTTCTCTCTGCTTAGGACATGATAGTCAGCTAAGGCATTTACATTTAACAAAAATTTGCTTGCACGGTTGCCCCTCAGCCTTGCAAGAGAGCATGCTGCGAAACATTGTATTGGGTGTTGCGTCTCTTTGTTAGCGTTCATTTATTGAGCTATGTATCACACATTGACACATGTATCGCGATATGATACGCACCCCTCATGATTCAAAGTACCAAGGGCAAACTCGCCGCCAGCGCTGTTAAAGGCAATACGGCAAAGGCTTCCCGGGTGACTTGGTGAAGCGCACGCGTGCGATGCTTTCGGCGCTGGATGCTGCGGTGGTTGTTGAGGATTTGCGGTTCCCGCCCGGCAACCACCTGGAAGAACTGAAAGGGGATCGTGCCGGGCAACACTCCGTGAGGATCAACGGGCAATGGCGCATCTGCTTTGTCTGGACGCCGAACGGCCCCGCCGATGTCGAGATTGTGGACTACCATTGAGAGGATACGCTGATGAGCTTACTTGAAGACCCTATGCACCCCGGTGAGGTCCTGAAGGAGCTTTACCTCGATCCCCTGGAGATGGGGGCCATCGCGTTTGCGCGGCGTCTGGGCGTACCTCGAACGCGGATCGAGCGGTTGATCAAGGGGACGACCGGGATCACGCCTGACACGGCGCTGCGCCTAGCCCGTGTGTTCAACACGACCCCGGCTTACTGGGTGAACTTGCAGACGAATTATGACATGGCTTTAGCGGCCAAGGAAATTGACGTGTCTGGCATCGAACCGCTCGTTGCCGCCTAGTTAATGACGGCTGCCCGAAGGAGAGAGACCTGTGTGTTCTTCGCAGAAGTTCTTCAGCAAAGAACGAACTCCATTTAACCGACACTATTCGCAGCACGAGAAGCTGGTTTGGCTAAGTCGTTGAGCGAAACCTAGCGCTCCCTCAGGACACTATTGGCATGACACGAAAACGAAGATTACAAAAATGGATTACGTCAACCTAGTGTATCTTGAAACGGCTGAAGACACTTTACGCATGCTGGACGATCTGGTCGGACAATTGGCCAGCCCGATTTCTAGGCCGATACTTCGTGGAGTAGGCAACGAAGCATATACCCTGACCCCCTCCGCATTCAGAAAAGAAGGTCAGGTATCACTCTTTCAGATATTGAGGTGCTTTCCCGGATGGAAAGCACACCTTGAGGTAGGTTCTTACAAGTTCCAAGGGCTCGCAGATCCCCGCTCCGCATGGGCCTCCTGGCTGTCTAGCTGTCCCTCAATCTCTCGGCGGCGACTTTCGCTAAGGTCAAGCTCTGCTGCAAGCTCTCGTCCAGCGTCTTGTAGCTCGCCTCGTCGGTCAGCAATCCGTTCAAGGCCTTCATGGATGCGGCCTGCGAACGAATGAGCAAGGCCACGCAGTCTTTCAATCCAGCCAGTTCCCTCTCGATCCTGCCGGTCGAGCGTGTCTCCAAGGCGGTCAAATCCTTCGCGGAGGCCTCTGAGGCCGTCACCAACCGCTCGACGCAGGCGAGCAAGTCGCGTTCCAAGGCTGTCAGTTGGGTCATCTAATCCTCCTCGATGCCAGAGCCATCGTCAGAGGCCTTGTCCGCCAGAAACATGATGATCTGCTTGCGCGTCGCACTCCCAAACTTCCGCTCGGCGCATGCGTTTGCCACGCGCCAGCTCATTGGGAGGCCTCGAAAGCCGCACAGACGTGCGAATTTTGTACAGGTTTTGTACGAGATTTCGGTCGTTTCCGGAGAATTCTGCGGAAAACGAAACGGGTGTTTCTGCACGCTCCTGCAGAACCCCTTGCAAATAAGTCATATTTTTCAGGCAGTTTTGGCGACCCCGGCAGGATTCGAACCTGCAACCTGCCCCTTAGGAGGGGGCTGCTCTATCCAGTTGAGCCACGGGGCCGCTGTGCACCGAATTATCGTTTCAAGCAGCCCTTGTCACCCGTTTCAGCAACCTTCGGGTCGCCCAAATGCTTGAATCCCGCGCGGTTTTGGCGGTAACTCGGACAAACGACTGAAAGGACCCTCCTTGACCGACCGCCCTGCCCGCCCGCTGACCCTGCGCGATGTCTCAGCCGCGTCGGGCGTGTCCGAAATGACCGTCAGTCGCGTGCTACGCAATCGGGGCGATGTCTCGGAAGCGACCCGCAAGAAAGTGCTCGAAGCGGCCAAGGCGCTGGGTTACGTGCCCAACCAGATCGCAGGGTCGCTGGCATCCCAACATGTCAACCTTGTGGCGGTGATTGTCCCGTCGCTCAGCAACATGGTCTTTCCCGAGGTGCTGACCGGCATCAACCAGGTGCTGGAAGATACGCCGTTGCAACCTGTCTTCGGTGTCACGGACTACATGCGCGACAAGGAAGAGCGGGTGCTTTACGAAATGCTGTCCTGGCGCCCATCCGGCGTGATCATCGCAGGGCTAGAGCATTCGGACGCAGCCCAGGCCATGCTGAAGAATGCAGGCATCCCCGTGGTCGAAATCATGGACACCGATGGCACACCCGTGGACAACATGGTCGGCATCTCGCACCGCCAGGCGGGGCTGGACATGGCCAAGGCGATCCTCAAGCAGGGGTATTCCCGGATCGGGTTCATGGGCACATCGATGCCGCGCGATCACCGCGCCCGCAAGCGGTTCGAAGGTCTGACAGAGGGCCTGGCCAAGGCCGGGATCGAGATTGAGGCCCGCGACTTTTATGAAGGCGGGTCGGCCCTGGCCAAGGGGCGCGAGATGACCAAAACGATGCTTGACGCGAACCCCGAACTGGATTTCCTGTATTATTCCAATGATATGATCGGTGCCGGTGGCCTGCTTTACCTGCTGGACGAAGGGATCGATGTGCCCGGCCAAATCGGGCTGGCGGGGTTCAACGGGGTTGAATTGTTGCAAGGGTTGCCCCGCCAACTGGCCACGACAGATGCCTGTCGGTTAGAGATCGGGCGCGCAGCGGCAGAGATTATTCGCGATCGCAACGCCGACGGCGCAGATCCGGACCCCAGGCACATCACGCTCAAGCCCACCATTTCCTATGGCGACACATTGCGCCGCGCCCTGCGGACGTGACGCCCTTTGCCCTGACGAACACGCAAGCGCGGCGCGTTTTTCTGGACCGGCACGCCCTGTCAGACACGCCCGCCGGCCCCGCCCGTGGCGCAGCCCTGCTGGATCTGATCACGCGCCTTGGCTTTGTGCAGCTTGACAGTATCAACACCGTTGCCCGCGCCCACGATCTGATCCTGTTTGCCCGCAAACCCCAGTACCGCCCCAAGAACCTGCGCACTCTCTATGAACGGGACCGGGCGCTGTTTGAACATTGGACGCATGATGCCGCGGTGATCCCGAACGCGTTCTACCCCTATTGGCATTTGCGCCGTGAACGGGATGCCGCGCGATTGCGCGACAAGTGGAGCGCGTGGCGCCGCGAGGGGTTCGAGGACAAGTTTCAGCCTGTCCTGGACCGTATTCGCGAACAGGGTCCGTGCTGCTCGGGCGATGTGGGCGAGGGGGAAACACGCGGGTCCGGCGGCTGGTGGGACTGGCATCCGTCCAAGACTGCGCTGGAATACCTTTGGCGCAGCGGCGCGCTGCAGGTGGTCAGGCGGGAAGGTTTTCAGAAATACTATGACCTGACCGAACGGGTGATGGACGCCCGCACCATCGGCAATGCGCCGGATACCGAAGAAACCATCGATTGGTGCTGCCGTGCGGCGCTGGACCGGCTGGGCTTTGCCACCCATGGTGAACTGTCTGCGTTCTGGGATCACATCAGCCCGGCCGAAGCGAAGGACTGGTGCACACGGGCCCTTGCCGCGGGACGCATCGTGCACGTGACGGTTGCAGGTGCGGATGGCGTCGCCCGCCCTGCCTTTGCCTGGCCGTCGCTGCCCGATGACCCCGCGTTGGACTGCCCGCCCACCGCGCGGCTGCGCGTGCTCAGCCCGTTCGATCCGGCCTTGCGCGACCGCAAACGGGCCGAGCGGTTGTTCGGGTTCGCCTACCGGATCGAGATTTTCGTCCCGGAACCCAAGCGCACCTATGGCTACTATGTATTCCCGCTGATGGAAGGCGACCGGCTGGTGGGCCGCGTCGATATGAAAGCACATCGCGCCGATGATGTTCTGCGTATCCGCGCCCTGTGGCCCGAGCGTAAAGTGCGGTGGGGCAAGGGCCGGCAGGCCGCGTTCGAGAGTGAGCTGGACCGGATCGTCAGGCTGGCCGGTGTCTCTGCCTTCACCTTCGAAGATGGCTGGTTGCGGGACGCGCTTTAGCGTTGCGCCCGCAATCAAAGCGCTTACCCTGCGCCGCATGAATGACGTCACCGCATACACGCCCAAGGTCAGGTCGGTTGGCCTGGACGGTGTGCTTGTGACCTTTGGCGACAGCGCAACAGACGCCGCAAACAGGGCCGCCATTGCCTTTCGCGACGCCGTAGACGCGCAGGGTTGGACAGAGGTCAGCGAAAGTAGCAGCACGTTGGTGTCGGCGTTCTTTCGGGTGGACCTGTCCGCATATCGGTTCGACTCCCTCGCACACCGGTTGGAGGAGGTTCTGAACACGAAGGACTGGTTTGACGCAGGCTTGCCCGAGGGCAGGACCCTTTGGACAATACCCGCTGTTTTCGGATCGGACCGCGCCCCGCAATTTGCGGAAGCCGCAGATGCCGCGGGGCTGAGCGAAGCAGAGGCCTTGCGCGACATGACGTCAACGCGGCTGCGGGTGCTGACGCTGGGGTTTGCGCCCGGGCAGCCCTATCTGGGCACGCTGGGCGAGGCCTGGAACATCCCACGGCAGAAAGAACTGACGCCGAATGTCCCGGCTGGTGCACTGGTCGCGGCGGTGCGCCAGATTTGCCTTTTTGCCAAGGATACCCCGACAGGATGGCGACATGTCGGGCAATCGGCCTTTGCCTGTTTCTGTCCCAGCGGGGACACGCCTTTTCCGCTGGCACCGGGGGACGAGGTGCAATTTGCCGATGTTTCGGCAGTTGAACTGGCCCGGATCGAGGCAACCGTGACCGATGGCACAGGCGGTGCAACGCGGGACATCATCGGATGACGGCGCTGGTGGTTCATCAGGTTGGACCCGGCGTTGCCGTGCAGGATCTGGGCCGTGAGGGTTTTCTCGCCAAAGGATTGACACGTGGCGGTGCAGCGGACCGGTTGGCCGTACACGAAGGCGCCGCATTGCTCAAGCAATCCAAGGACTTGGCTGTTCTCGAGATGGTTGGCACAGGCGGGTCGTTCGCGGCGACAGAGGATGTACGCATCGCCCTGTCCGGTGCGGAAATGACCGCGCAGATCGATGGCGCGGCCGTGGCCTGGAACGCCAGTCACATGGTCCCCGCGGGGGCGACGCTGGTCATCGGGCCAACGCGCGTTGGCACCTATGGTTACCTGCATGTCGGTGGCGGTTTTGCCACTGAACCCATGCTTGGATCCCGCGCGACGCATCAATCCTGCGGGTTGGGGGCGCTTGTCGCAGCCGGGGAACACTTGCCAATCGGCGACGATCAGCGGCGCGATGTCGGCCTGACATTGCCCCGCGACACCCGGTTTGGCGGCGGCACAGTGCGCATTGTCCCCAGCATGCAAACTGCTGATTTTCCTGATGAAACACGCGCGCGCTTTGAGGCGACGACGTTTCGCAGGGACCCGCGTGCCAACCGTCAGGGCATCCGTCTCGACAGTGATGGCGCAGGGTTTGCCAGCCCAAGTGCGCTTGGCATTGTGAGCGAGGTCATCGTTCCGGGCGACATCCAGATCACCGGCGATGGCACGCCGTTTGTCCTGATGGCCGAAAGCCAGACAACCGGGGGCTACCCCCGTATCGGAACGGTTCTGCCTTGCGATCTGCCGCGCGTCGCCCAGGCGCCCGCTGGCGCGTCCTTGCAATTCCAGTTCGTCGAACTGGAGGACGGCGCGGCCATCGAGGCGCGGGCGCGGGCCGCCTGGGCCGCGCTGCCCAAGGCCGTGACCCCGCTTGTGCGCGACCCGGCTGACATGCAGGATTTGCTGAGTTATCAATTGGTTGGCGGCGTCGTGTCTGCAACCGATGCGCTGTTGGATGAAGGATAAAAACATGCAAGTCGATCTGAACGCCGATATGGGCGAAAGCTTTGGTCCCTGGACAATGGGCGATGATGCCGCCCTGTTGAACACGGTGACGTCGGCCAACATCGCCTGCGGGGCGCATGCCGGGGACCCGGATGTGATGGCCGCGACGATGGGGATTGCCCTGGAGAAGGGGGTTGGCATCGGATCGCATCCCGGCTTTGCCGACATTCAGGGGTTCGGGCGGCGGCGCATTGATATGCCATTGAAATCGCTTCAGAATTCGATCCGCTGTCAGGTGGGTGCGACGCTTGGCATGGCCAATGCGCTGGGGGCGACGGTCCGTCACATCAAGCTGCATGGCGCGCTTGGCAACATGACGTCGGAGAATGAAGACATGGCGCGGGGCTGTTACGAGGCGGCGCTGTCGGCGCATCCGGATGCGATCATCATGGTGCTTGCCGCCACAGCGCAGGAGCGCGCGGCGCGCAGCCTTGGGGCGCGGTTTGCGTGCGAGATTTTTGCAGACCGGGCATATAATGACGATGCCACGCTGGTGGACCGTCGCAAGCCCGGGGCCATCATCCATGATGCTGAAATTGCAGGAAAAAGAATGGTCGAGATGGTGAAGGCGCAGGCCATCATCACCGACAGTGGCACGCGGATCGAGACACCGATCGACACGATCTGCTGTCATGGGGACACGCCGGAAGCGGTGGACATCGCCGCCTCGGTCCGGAGGACGCTGGAGGCTGAGGGGATCGCCGTCAAGGCGTTTGAGGGGCGGACGGGGTAGCGTACGCGCAACGGTTCATCCGATTTCGGCGCGCGGGACCGCAAAAGCCGGGTTAACGCCATAAAAACAACGCGAATCCGCGATGCACAACCCGTACACAACCTGTGCACAGGGCGTGCACCGACGGTACACCGGAACGTGGGTTAACGCAGCGCGCGGTCGGATGTGTTAATCATCGGTTAACGGCGGGCGGTGCGCAGTGAATGCGCACCCTACACCAGTTCGGCGTCCGTCATGATCTCGACCAGGGCGGGGCCATCGACGGCCAGCGCTTTCTGCAACGCCGCTTCGATGGCGTCGGACGACACCACCTTTTCGCCATGCGCGCCACAGATCTTGGCAAAGGCCGCGAAGGACGGGTTGTGCAGGGACGTTTCCCATACCGGCCATTCACCGGATTTCTGTTCCTTGGTGATCTTGCCCAGCTCGCCGTTGTGCAGCAGCACGTGGGTGATATCCATGCCGTATTTCACAGCGGTCGTCAGTTCCATGGCGTATTGACCAAAGCCACCGTCGCCGGAGATCGAGATGATCTTGCGCCCTTTCAACCACTCGAAATCCTGTGTGGCCGCCCATGCACCCATCGCGGCGGGAAAGCCGAAGCCGATGGAGCCGAGATAGCCGGACATGAGAACGCGCTGGCCCTTCGTCTCGAAGTACCGCCCGAAGGAATAGGTATTGTTGCCCACGTCCACGGCGATGATCGCATCCTCGGGCGCCACGCGGCTGAGTGCGTCGAAGATGGCGAAGGCGTGGATGCCCTTGGCTGTTTCCTCTTCCATCCTGCTGCGTTTTTCCTTGCGCCAGATGTCCCAGCGGTCGGCCAGCTCGGCGATCTGGTCGTCGGCGTCGGCGGATTTCTTGAGGCCCGGTGTGATCGCGTCGCAGAACGCCCCGATCTCGGACCAGATGGGCAGGTCGACGGGGTGGAACTTGCCCAGTTGCATGCGCTCGTAATCGACCTGGATGATGGGTTTCGACGGTTCGATCCCGGTGTGGTTCGAAAAGGAGGTGCCGAGGGTCAGGATCAGGTCCGCCTCGTTCATGAACCATGACGCGATGGGTGTGCCGGAGCGGCCCAGGACGCCGGCGGCGTTCGGGTGGCTGTCGGCCAGCAGGCCCTTTCCCTTGAACGTGGTCAGGACCGGCGCGCCAAGGGTTTCGGCGAGTTTGGTGATCGCCCCCATATGCGCCCACGCGCCGAAGCCGATCACCAGAATGGGACGCTTGGCCCTGTTCAGCAGCTTCAAGGCATCCCACACGTCGTCCTCGGTTGGCTTGATCGCGACCCGGCCCATACGGCCATCCGGTGTGGACGCAGGCGCATCTGACGGGTTCGTCTGCATGTCATCCGGGAAGATCAGGTGGGCCACGTCCTGTTGCACGACCGCGTTTTTCATCGCCAGCGACACCAGTTCAGCGTGCTTGGAGGTGCTGAGCACCGTCTGGCTGAACTTGGTCACCGCATCGAAGGCCGAGGCCAGGTCGATGTCCTGGAACGCGCCGGGGCCGAAGACCTGGGTTTGCACCTGCCCCGTGAGGGCCAGCACGGGCGCGCGGTCCACCTTGGCGTCCCAGAGGCCGGTGAGCAGGTTGGTTGCCCCCGGCCCCGCGATGGTCAGGCAGGCGGCGGGGTGGCCCGTCAGCTTGCCATAGGCCGACGCGGCAAAGGCGGCGGCCCCTTCGTGGCGGATGCCCACATATTTCATCTCGCCCGCCTCGACCCGCAGGCGGATCGCATCGGCCAGACCGAGGTTCGAGTGGCCCACCATGCCGAAGACATGTTTGAGGCCCCAGTTCACCATGCTTTCGGCCATCTGGTCCGACACGGTGCGTTCGTGTGGCGGTTCGGGTTCGAGCCCCACAAATATCTCGTCATCCTCGATCCTGAGCGGATAGATTTTTTGCCCCGTATCCTCGTGCCCGCCCGGAGGGGCACCGGTCAGCGGGTCAAAGTCCCAGCCGTGCCAGGGGCAACGGATCCAGCATTTGCCGCCTTCGCCCTTTTCGATCGATCCTTCGCCCAGGGGACCCCGCTGGTGGGGGCAATGATTGTCCATCGCGGCCCATTGCCCGTCGAAATGCGACAGGCAAATGGAGACCGTGCGCGCGGTGACCGTTTTGACCCGCCCTTCGGGCAAGTCGCCGGTATGTCCCACCGAGATCCAGTCGAGCGTTTCGGTCATGCTACTCCTCCAAACGGGACGCCCGATATGTCGGACATGTCTTTCTTCCAGGTGGTCAGGTCATCTGCGTTGAACTTGGACAGGTGGTCGTGGCCGCAGGCGCGGGCCATGACCTGCATCAGTTCGGTGCTGGCTTCGAAGAAGTTGGCCAGTTGGCGGGCCGATTTTTCGACGACCAGCCGGTTCACAAGATGCGGTTTCTGGCTGGCGATGCCGACGGGGCAGTTGTTGGTGTGGCAGGCGCGCATGGCGATGCAGCCGATGGCCTGCATGGCAGAGTTCGACAGCGCAATGGCGTCGGCCCCCAATGCCAGCGCCTTGATGAAGTCCGCCGGTTTGCGCAGCCCACCGGTGATGACCAGCGACACGTCGTGCCGGTCGAGCCGGTCGAGATGCGCGCGGGCGCGGGCCAGTGCGGGGATCGTGGGCACGCTGATATTGTCGCGGAAGATGATCGGGGCCGCGCCCGTGCCGCCACCGCGCCCGTCCAGGATGATGTAATCGACGCCGACCTTGAGGGCCGCGTCGATGTCCTTTTCGATATGCTGCGCCGACAGCTTGTAGCCGATGGGGATACCGCCGGTCCTGTCGCGCACCTCGTCCGCGAAGTCCTTGATCTGCGCGGGGTCCGTCCAGTCGGGAAAGCGCGCCGGGGAAATGGCGTCTTGCCCTTCCTCCAGCCCGCGCACTTCGGCGATTTTGCCGTGCACCTTGTTGCCGGGCAGGTGGCCGCCGGTGCCCGTCTTGGCCCCTTGCCCCCCCTTGAAGTGGAAGGCCTGGCACTTTTGCACCTTGTCCCACGAGAACCCGAACCGGGCCGACGCGAGTTCGTAGAAGTAGCGCGAATTGGCCTCTTGTTCCTCGGGCAGCATCCCGCCTTCGCCAGAGCAGATACCGGTTCCGGCCAATTCCGCGCCGCGCGCCAACGCCAGCTTGGCAGGTTCCGACAGCGCGCCATAGGACATGTCAGAGACAAAGAGCGGGATATCGAGGCGCAAGGGTTTTTGCGCGTTTGGTCCGATCACCACATCGGTGCCAACCGGGTCATCGTCCAGCAGCGGGGGCTTGTGCAGCTGCGCGGTCAGCAGTTGGATGTCGTCCCAATCGGGCAATTGAACCCGAGGCACGCCCATGGCGTCCACCTTGCCATGATGGCCGGTTTTGGACAGGCCATCGCGGGCGTATTGCTGGATCAGACCGGTATAGGGTTCTTCCTCGGTCCCGTGGGACGTGTCGGCATAAAGGCCCAAATACGCATCGCGATTGAACGGCTGCGGGTTGGCGTGACCCCATGCATTGATTTCGTGCGCGTCGACGCAGATATCGTCACCCTCGACCCAGCATTTGAACTTGGGCAGCGCTTCGTCATTGGCGTATTCGCTGACCCCACTGTGCAGACGGTAGTCCCAATCGTGCACGCCGCATATCAAGTTATTGCCACGAACAAATCCGTCGGACATGAGCGCACCCCGGTGCAGGCAACGGCCGTAGAAGACGGAGATGTCGTCATCAAATCTGACAACGACCAGATCGACCTCCCCCACGATGGCATAGGCAGGGCTTCGGTCGGGCAGCGCCGAAAGCTGCGCCACGATTTCTTTTTGCATAGGGTCTTCCACTGTCGTCTGTCAGATCAGGCTGACATATACATCCGTGAAAAGCACCTCACAATTTTCGCCAGACCTGTCAGATGACGCGGGCGACCAGCGATTGGATCGCCGCTTCGAACCGGGTGGCATCCCTGGCGGCGCGCGCCATGATCTGCGCCCCTTCCACCTGCGCCATGGCCGCGCTCGCCTCTGCGCGCGGGTCGGTGACGTGCCGCAGGCTGCCATCGGCTTGCGCAAGCCGGAACACGGGTTCCAGCCATGCGGTCACGTCGCGGTGGAATGCGGCCAGTTCCGCGCGTGCGGCGTCGGGCAGCGCCCTTTGCGTGACGGACAGCGCCACGCACAGACACAGGCTGCGCCCGCCATCCGACGCTGCGCGGTAAAGGTCCAGAAACGCAAGCACCCGTGCCCCCGCCGTCGGCTCGGCCTGCGATATCCCGTGTAGCTTTTCCAGAAAGACACCCCGATACCGCGCAATCAGGGCAAGCGACAGATCGGCCTTTGCCGGAAAGTGGTAGTGCACCGACGCCTTGCGAATCTCTGTGCTGAGGGCGAGGTCCGCAAAGCTGAAACCGTCGAACCCGCGCGTGCGCGCCAACGTCTCGGCATGGTCCAGCAATCGGGTTTGTGTGTCCATTTGTCTATCTTTTGGTCGGGTTCAAAAAATGTCTATTTTGCGTATTTCTAGAAAAGAGATAGGCATTTCCCTTGCGTTTGCAACAAGAATATCTACCTTATGGTAGGTAATCACATCGGAGGACGACAATGGAACTGAATGCGGACTTCACCCGGACCGTGCGCGTTCTGAACGCAGACAACCCGTGGCGGGCGTCGCCCTCTGCCGGTGTGGACCGCAAGATGCTGGATCGGATCGGGGATGAAGTGGCCCGCGCGACGACCATTGTGCGGTTTGCACCCGGCAGCGCATTTGCCCCGCATACCCATGACGGGGGCGAAGAATACATCGTTCTGGAGGGCGTATTTCAGGACGAGGCGGGGGATTTCCCCGTCGGCACCTATGTCCGCAACCCGCCCACGTCCCGCCATACACCAAGGTCCGAGCCGGGCGCGACGATCTTTGTGAAGTTGTGGCAATTCGATCCGGACGACCGGCAGCATGTGCGGGTCGACATGAATACGGTGGCCACGGCACCGGATGCCGACAGGCCCGGTGTTGAAACGGCGACGCTGTTCGAGGATGCGCACGAACATGTGGCGCTGGAGGTCTGGGCCGCGGGCACCGCCAGCACCCTGACCGCGCCGGATGGGGCCGAGGTGCTGGTGATGGAGGGCAATCTGCATCACGACGGCGCGGCATTGGGCCCGCGTGACTGGGTGCGCCTGTCACCGGGCGACGTGGCCGACATGACCGCTGGTCCGGATGGCGCGCGCCTTTGGACAAAACGCGGGCATCTAAAGACGCTGCTCAAACCCAACGGAATTAAATAGGCCACCACATGAGGCGCGTTGACTGCCAGGCAATATGAGTGCTACCAATACTGAAGTCACCAAAAAGGTTAAATATCGTGCGGCATGCCAATTTTCTCTTCACCTTAATACTTGCCGTAGTCTTACTCAATGGAATATTTGGCTTACAATCGCCTAGTCGTGCTGAGACTATTTCCTATCTTAACTCTGGAAGCATGCTCGGGCTATTTAAAAAACGTCCCCACGATGGAAGATTGATCCCGGCAACTATGTTTTCAAGCAAGCCGAAAGTGCCTGACGACTACGAGTTTGCGCAAAATGTTGTTCCAAATAACTTTGTTGCGTTCAAGATATCTGGAGACGGTCTTAATCCTGCTCGCTTCCAAAAGCTGGACCTAACACTGCTACGCAAAGAGGGCTCATCGAAAACATTTGAGAACGAAGAGTTTTCCAGCATCCAGTTTATTCGAAACTCGAATAATTTGTTCGACAAAACGAATGGCGATATTTTGTACATTGTACAAGCTGTGCATAGAACCAGCGGCAATGCTTACTACTTTATCGGTTCCGTTCGGACGCCAGATTCTGTTCAGGATGTAACGACCAGAGGTGAAGTTCAAGAATTCACATTCTTCAAAATTAACAGTCGCATGATGCGTACCTTCGAAAAACGTGTTCGCTTTAACTGGAGTGAGTACATTTCGTCGTTGAGTTATGGCCGTATAGCCAACCCGCGTATCTTTTTCGATGGCGACGATTCGGAACAACCCGTTTCATTTATTCACGGCACTACACCTATGGAAATCAATACACGGCTTTCCGAACGACTAGATGGTGTCTCGGCAGGGGGTGGCTATCTATTTCAGGGAGAGGAAAGCGTACTGGAAGAAATGGCCCGTCCTGACATTACCGACCAGATCACGCGCCCAATATGTAGCTATCTGTCCACTGGCGTTGCATCACTCGTTGCGGCAGGCGGAGCGGAAGTTTTCATCGCCGACGATGGGAGCTGCAATTTCCGGTCTTGGGTGGGGTCGCTGGAAGTACAAGCATTTGACCTAAGTGACATGGCTTGCCGTCCCGGTAGTTGCGAATTCTCACTGTATATTTCCTGTGCTTCCCAAGGAGCGCCTTTGCTTGAGGCATGTGGGAACATGAAGGATGACTTTCTGAGAGAATTTGGACCCGAAAGCCGCTTGCGAGCATCAGTAAAATTCACACTGAGAGGTGAAATAGAGGCTTTCTACCGGCATTGACTAGCGCCGATCAAAGGCGCAAGTCGCTGTCGCCCGGGTCAAACACCGCCTTCATGTCGAACAGAACGCCCTGATCCGTCAGAAGCGCACGCAAGCGTTCCGCCCCCTGGGCGACGAAGGCGTCATGCGGCACGGCAAGGATCACCGCCTCGTACGCTGCTTTGTCCGGCACGTCGTCCAGCAACGCGATCCCGTATTCGCGGCGCACCTCTTCGGCAGAGGCCCAGGGATCGTGGATATCGACCTGCAGGCCGTAGCCTTGCAATTCGCCAATCATGTCCACGACCTTGGTGTTGCGAATGTCGGCGCAGTTCTGCTTGAACGTGATGCCAAGGATCAGGGCACGCCCGCCATGCACCTGTGCCTGCGCGCGGATCATGGCCTTGACCAACAGCGATGCCGCGTGCTGCGCCATGCCGTCGTTGATCTCGCGTGCCATGCGGATGATGTCGGGGATGTGGCCCGCCGAAATCGACTTGTCGATCAGGTAGTAAGGATCGACCCCGATACAGTGCCCACCCACAAGGCCCGGCGTGTAGCGGTTGAAATTCCACTTGGTATCCGCCGCATCCAGCACCGCCGCCGTATCAATACCCAGATGCGAGAAGATGATCGACAATTCGTTGATCAGCGCGATGTTCACATCCCGCTGCGTGTTCTCGATCACCTTGGCCGCTTCGGCCACGCGGATCGTCGGGGCCAGGTGGGTGCCCGCGGTGATGATGGTGCCATAGAGCGCGTCAATCGCCTGCCCTGCCTCGGGGGTCGAGCCCGACGTCACCTTGATGATCCTGGGCAGCGGGCGGTCCTTGTCGCCGGGGTTGATCCGCTCGGGGCTGTAGCCTGCGTAGAAGTCGATGTTGCGCGTCAGGCACGACACCTCTTCGACCAGCGGCAGGCAGTCCTCTTCGGTTGCGCCGGGGTAAACCGTACTTTCGAAGATGACGATGTCGCCGCGCTTGATGACCTTGCCCACGGTGCGAGAGGCCGCGAGCAACGGGTCAAGGTTGGGTTGTCGGTGGCTGTCGATCGGGGTGGGGACCGCAACGATATAGACGTTGCAATCGGCGATGTCCGCCAGTTGCGCGGTATAGCGCAGATGTGTCGCCGCGCTCAGGTCCTCGATCTCTCCGGTGCTGTCCGTGCCTGCGGTCAGCGCCGCGATCCGCTTTTCGTTCAGGTCAAAGCCGATGGTGGGGCGCTGCTTGCCGAACTCGAACGCGAGCGGAAGGCCGACATAGCCCAGCCCGATCACGGCCACGCGCATGTCGTCAAGGGTCGGCAGGGGGGCTTGGGTCATCATGTGCGCCTTTGTCTTGCGATGCCTTGCCTAGCGGCGAGACACCCGCGACGCAATATGGGGTGGCCCGCGCCTGTGTCAGGTGCGGGCACGTTCGGGTGAACCTCAGGGGCCGAAAATCGTCTTGAACGTGTCGATGCACGCCCGGAACCCCGCCTCGAAGTCACCATTTCCGGGGTGGTACACGGATTCGAAACTGATCACGCCGTCATAGCCATCCGCCCGCAAGGCGTCTGCCATGGGCTGAAACAGGGGGCCAAGCTGGCCCGTGCCCATTTTCCGCACTTCGAGCGTGGCGCGCGGTGTATCCACCTTCACATCCTTGATGTGCACATGGCCGAGATAGCCGTCCCGGACCGCGTCGTAGCCGTCGGGGAAGGCCAATTCGTGGCACCAGCAATTGTTGGCCGGATCCCACAACACCTTGAGCGCGTCCTTGGCATCCAATTCGTCGATCAGCCTTGCCGCTGTGTAGTTGGAATTGACCATGGTGCCGTTGCCCGTCTCGACCACCAGCGTGATCCCTTCGGCCCGGGCCAGTTCCACGGCCGGGGCAATCATCGGAGCCATCGTGTCCCACGCGCCATGTGCGACATTCCACGTCTCAGCCCCGTTTCGACCCCACAGGATCTGCTCTTTCTTCTGGGTCATGATGCGCACCAATGGGCTGCCCACGACATGCGCCATGTCGATCACCCGTTTCAATGCATCCATATGCTGCGTATGCAGCGCGTCGCCCGGTCGGTTGGCCGATGTTGTCCCGGCAAAGATGTGGCGGGACAGGCAGGACACGGGCTTGCCCCGATCCCGCAACAGCCTGTCGATCCCGCGGATGTCCTGCGCTGAGTGGTCGCCCACTTCGGTGTCACCGACGAATTGCAATTCGGCATAGGTCAGGTCGAATTCGTCCATCACATCAACGGCATGGGCCAAGTCGCGGCTGATGCCGTCGCAAATCACACCCAGTTTCATCGCGTCATCCTGGCGCCGTTGCGGTGCAACTCTGCCCCCACGATGTCTTCGATCACGCGGGTGCAGGCCCAGTTGTCGCCGTCAGGATAGCGCGTGCGGCCTGCGTGAAAGACCTGCATCGCAGACGCCGCCGTATGGAGCGGCACGCCAAGCTCTTCGCCCAGCGCCATGGAGATGGTCAGGTCCTTGTGCATGGTGTTGATGTGGCTGCCGGTGCCGTCGAATTGCCGGTCGATGATCTTTTCCAACGCGTTGTTGACCACACCGCACCCGGCGGAAGAGGTGGAAAACACGTCCAGAATGACCTGCCCCGGCACACCGGCCTTGGCCGCCAATGCGGCCGCCTCGAACGTGGCCGAGAATTGCGCGCCGATCAACGATTGCAGGCATGCCTTGACGGTCTGGCCGTCGCCGGGCGTGTCGCCCACGCGGTGGATGCTGGCCGACACCGCCTCCATCACCGGGCGGGCCTGCGCCAGTGCAGCATCGGACCCGGCGGCCATCATGGTCAGTGTCCCGCCTTGGGCGCCGGGAAAACCACCCGAAACGGGGCTGTCGATCAGGTGCAGACCGGTGCCGTCCAGCGCGACCCCGATGGCGCGCGCCTCGGCCGGTTTGATCGTGGCCGTTAGCAGTATGATCCCGCCGGGCGCCATCGTCTCTGCCAGTCCACCGGTGCCCAGAATAACCTCTTGCGCCTCGGTCCCTTTCATCACCATGACAAAGACGGCTTCGGCATTGCGCCCGACCTGCGCAACATCTGTTGCCGCATGCCCACCCATATCGACAAAGGCACTTTGCCTGTGGGCAAGCAGGTCGATGCCCCAGGTTTCAAATCCATGTGCGATCAGGTTCCTGGCCAGCCCACTGCCCATATCGCCCAATCCAATCACACCAACTGACGTCATCAGCGGGTCCTCCGTTTCAGGTTTTCAGGATGGGGTTTCACATCGGGCGCGGATGCCGGGCAGGTCCAGAAGACACCCCCTGCCCTAGCGCGGCGCAGCCCAGGCTGCGCGCGGTCACGCTAGCACAGGTTTGGGCGGGCGCGAGCGTTTTTTAACCAACCGCGACACGGGTGCCGGATACCGCAGCGGTCTTGATCGCCTCGATCACCTGCACCGCACGCAGACCATCGGCACCGCTGACAAGCGGCGCGGCCTTGCCCCGGATCACCTGCGCAAAATGTTCGATCTGATCCTTGAGCGGGTCGGACAGCGGCAGGGGCACGCGGGTCTGGTCCATGGGCGCCCACCAGTCCGGCCCGTCCTTTTGTGTCCACAGGCTGAGATTGGGCAGCGACAAGGCGCCTTTGGTGCCACCGATCAAATAGCTGGACTGGTCCGTCCTGGGATAGGCCGGGTTCTCTCCTGCCGTCAGCTCCCAACTCCAGGGACCGACTGCGACGTCGGACAGGTTGACTGTGCCCAGCGCACCGCTTGCGAATTTCAGCGTCGCCACAGTCACTTCTTCGGCCTCGGCCCCACGCACCGCGTTGCTTTGCATCGCCTGGACTTCGGCAATGGGTCCACACAGGTACATCAGCAGGTCAATGTCGTGGATCAGGTTGATAAAGAGCGGACCAGCCCCGGCGCCCTGACGCCACGCCTGCGCATAGTAGCTGTCGGGCTTGGGCAACCAGCACGTGCCCTGAACGGTCGTGATCGTGCCAAGCTGACCGCTTGCAATCACCTCGTGTGCCCTTATGACAACCGGATTGTGCCGCCGATGGTGACCCACAAGGATCGGCACGCCGGACATGTCCGCGGCCTGCACGACCGTCGCGCCCTCTGCCGCTGTCGCCGTCAAGGGCTTTTCGATCAGGATGGGACAATCCGCATCCATCAGCCTCAGGGCCATTGTCGCATGCAAGTGGTTCGGCACGGCAAGGATGACACCGTCCGAACGCTCTGCAAGATCAGGCAGAGTTTCCACGACCTCCCATGGGGCGTTACTGTCCAGCGCGGGGTCGAACACCGCAGAGAGACAAACACCAGTGGCCCGCGCAATCGCCTTCAGATGCTGTTGCCCGATCAGCCCAACGCCCGCGACTCCGATCCGTATCATGACTGCGCTCCGGCGACGGCGGCCATGATACCGCGCAGTTCCGCCAACCCGCGCATGCGCCCGATCAACGGATAGCCAGGCAGGCTGTCGCGTGCGCGGTCCATCAACAGTTCTTGCCCGTGATCCGGGCGCATCGGAATTGCATGATCCGGTCGGCCCGCACCGCGCCGCCTGGCTTCTTCGTCCATCAGGGCCCGGATCGTCGCGACCATGTCGGTATCACCTTCCAGGTGGGCCGCTTCAAGGAAGCCGGGGCGCTGCGGGTCAGGCGACGGCAGTCGACTGGTGTTGCGAAGATGCGCAAAATGTATGCGCGGGCCAAGGCGGCGCACAAACTCCGGCGCATCGAAGTCTGGGGATACGCCCAATGACCCCGTGCACAAGGTCGCCCCGTTTGCCGCGACATCCACAGTGTCCAGAACGGCCTGGTAGTCATCCGTCGACGACATGACCCGGGGCAGGCCCAGCAGGGAAAAGGGCGGATCATCGGGGTGGCAGCACAGGCGCAGACCCAACGCCTCGGCCACGGGCGCCACCTCGGCCAGGAAGTCGATCAGATGCGACCGCAGCTGCGCCGGATCGATGCCGTCATAGGTCGCAAGACGGTCGCGTACGTCTGCCAGGGTCCAGCCATCATTGGCCCCCGGCAGGCCCGCGATGATGGTGCGCGTCAAGCGCGCGATGTCGGCGTCCTGCATTGCAGCAAATGCCGCACGGGCCGCGTCCTGTACCGCGGGCGGGTAGTCATCCGGGGCGGACGGGCGTTGCAGGACGTGCAAATCGAAGGCCGCGAACTGGACGAGGTCGAACAGCATTGCCGTGCCGCCATGGGGCTGACGCGCGTGGGTTTCCGTGCGTGTCCAATCAAGGATCGGCATGAAGTTATAGCAGATCGTGCGCACCCCGGCCTGGGCCAGGGATGCCATGCTGGCCTTGTAGGCCGCGATATGCTGCGCCGCGTCCGTGCCTTGCGTCTTGATCGCTTCGGACACCGGCAGGCTTTCGACAACTTCCCAGGTCAGACCGGCGGCTTCGATCATCTGCTTGCGCGCCTGGATCGCTTGCCGGGGCCATTCGGCGCCCGGCGCGTATTGGTGCAGCGCCGTCACGACACCGCGTGCCCCAACTTGCGGCAGGTCAGACAGCCGTGTGGGGTCGTCAGGTCCAAACCAGCGCCAGCATTCGATCATGGTTGCCATCCTTCGCGCAGCGGATGCGTTGCAGGCAGCGGCAGGGGCACGCGCGACAGCGCGCGCGCGGAGGCATAGATCGCCGTCACCAGTTCAATGGACCGGGCCCCGTCAGCCAGGGTCACGGCATGGTTCGGTGCCGCGTTCAGCGCCTTTCCGACCTCTGTCAGGAACCCGGCAAACCCTTGCGGCCCTTCCGGGATATCGGCACATATCGCATCCACGGCCTTTTGGTCTACCGGATCGCGGGCCGTGAAGTGCCAGGTGCCTTCCGCCGGACTGTACGGAAGCGTATCTGACGTCGCAGTCAGGTGTTCAAACACCAGCCGCATCCGCGTTTCGTCCCGCGCCGCCCCCAACGTGACGCTGCTGGTCGCCAGTGCTCCGCCATCAAGCTCAAGGATCAGGGCGGCGGTGTCTTCCGTCTCGATCTGGTTGACGAGCGTGCCCAGACGCGCGGTCACAGCAACGACAGGCGCAACACAGGTCGATAACAGATCATGGGCATGAATGGCGTGCCCCAGCACCGCGCCGCCCTGTTCGCCCGCCCACGTGCCGCGCCACGGGATCGCATAGTAGTCGGCACCGCGGTTCCAATGGGTTTCGATGGATGCGGCCTTGGGTGCGCCAACCAGCCCGGCGGCGCGCAAGGCGCGCAGTTGATCAAACGCGCGACCAAAGCGGTACTGAAACACGGGAAACACAGTTTTGCCCGACGCGTTCGCCGCCGCCGTGATCGCGTCGACCTGCGCCAAAGACGTGCCCAGCGGCTTTTCACAGATCACATGCTTGCCCGCCGCAAGAGCCGAGATGGCCACCGGCGCATGCAGATGGGGCGGAAGGCAGATGTCGATCAGGTCCACATCCGCGGCCAGCGCCGCGTCAACGGATGTCAGCCGCGCAATCCGATCGCCGCACAACGCATCCAACCGGTCCGCGTCCTGATCCACCAGATGGGTGACGGCGAACCCGTCCAACCGGTCGTAGGCCGCAAGGTGCTGGGCCCCGATACCGCCGCCAAGGATCGCGACCCGGATCACGCCCGGCGCCCCTCGGCCATCGCCTGGGCCTGCAACGCCAATTCCATGACCTTGAAACAATGGGCCTGGGTCATGGCCGTTTCTGTCCGGTGCGCGATGTCATGCGCCAGGCGCGCAAAATACGGCAGGCCCGCATCACGCGCATCGATGGTCTCGCAGCGCGCGCCGTTCACCAGCACAAGGTGATCGGTGCCGTCACGCCCCGCAACATCCACATACTTGCGCAATTCGATGTAGCCGTCCGTGCCCAGCAGCGTCAGCCGTCCGTCGCCCCAATTGGGCAAGGCGTCGGGTGTGTACCAATCCACACGGATGTATCCCGACGCGTGCGCGGACCGCAGCGCGATCTCTCCGAAATCCTGCAATCCGGGGTCGTCCGGGTTTGCGTGATTGGCCACGTGGGCCAGTGTCACCTGCGCATCGTCTGACCCGGTAAAGTGCAGGAATTGATCGATCTGGTGCGAGGCGATATCCGCCAATACACCACCGTATCTTTCGCGTTGAAAGAACCATTCCGGCCGCGTGGCGCGGTTCAGACGGTGCGGCCCCAACCCGGTGGTGTGCACAACGCGCCCAATGGCCCCCTCCTGCACAAGTGCATCGGCCAGCGTCACGCACGGCACTTCGAACCGTTCCGAGAAGTTGATGGACCAGATGCGGCCGGTCTCTGCCACGCAGGCCCTGATCGCCGCCAACTGGTCCATCGTGGTGCAGCCGGGTTTGTCCGTCATCACGTCATGGCCCGTTTGCATCGCCTTGATCGCAAGGGCGGCGCGGTCGGCCGGAACGCAGGACACCAACGCCAGATCCGCACCGGCGGACAGGGCCGCGTCCAACGTGTCGAACCGGCGCAGATCAGGGTTGCGCCGAACATAACCGTCCAACGGCTGGGGCGCCCCTTCGGTCCAGTAGCCAAGGCAGCGCGCGCCCTGCGCCAACATGTTTTCGGTCATGCCGTAGATGTGACGGTGGTCCAGACCAAGCGCAACAAAGGCAAGCGTCATTGGGCGACCTCAATACCGTGTCCACTGCGCGCGGCCCGTTCCATCGCGTCGATCACGGCGTGCACATGCAACGCATCTGCGGCACACGCGATCGGGGGCCGGCCCCGGGCAACAGCCGTGACAAAATCCTCGAGCACGGATTGGTGCCAGGCATGGGTAAACGCCATCGGGTCGGCCCCCCCGCCCGTCGTCACATCCCCATCCGGTGCACTCCGTTCCGACGCACCCGACAGCCATTCGATGCCAAGCGTCTCTCCCTCAAGATGGACCTGCGCCCGCGTCGTGGTCAGCGTGATGCTTTCCGCGCGGCCCGGATATGCGGTTGTCGTGGCGCTTAGCACCCCGGTTGCGCCCGACGCGAAGTGCAGCAGAGCGGCCGCGATGTCTTCGGCTTCCATGGCGTGCAGCGGGCTGGTGCGCATCATCGCCTGAAGGCGGGCCACCGGTCCGGCCAGCCACAGGGCCAGATCAAGGGTGTGAATGGCCTGATTGATCATCACGCCCCCACCGTCGCGTTCAAAGGTGCCACGCCCCGGCGCATCATAGTACGCCTGGTCGCGCCACCACGGCACACGCATCTCAACATGTACCAGTGCCCCCAGGTCGCCCGCGTCCAACCGGCGCTTCAACGCCCGGGCCGCGGACCGTGTCCGATGTTGGAAACACAGCGCCAAGGGCACATGCGCGCGCGCGTACGTCTGCACGATGTCCCGTGCGGCTGTCAGGCTGCGTTCCACTGGTTTTTCCATCAACGTCGGGATGCCTGCTGCTGCGAGGGCGCGGGCGTGGTCCATGCGCGCATCGGGCGGCGTGATCAACAGTGCCATGTCCGGCTTTTGGTCCAGCGCAGCCGCGCGATCCGTGTGGGCCGGCACGTCATAGCCCAAAGTGGCCGAAGCGGTGGCACAGAACGCACGCGTCCGGACAGGATCGCGCCCCAGTACCCCCACCAGGCGCGCACCTTCCCGGTTGTCCCGCACCGCCAGAACATGCGTCTGCGCCACCATGCCGGCGCCGATCATCAAGACGTTCATTCTGGTCCTCCCACATGCAGAGTGACGGTATTTCGCGCGTGCGCCAAGGGGCTTTCGTGCTAGGCTGCGCAAAAAGGAAAGGGGCGGAAATGGCGCTGAAACTGGCTGGCATGGCCGACAAGATTTATGCGGGCATCCGGCACGCACCCATCGTATCGCCCCACGGTCATTGCGACCCGGCCTGGTTTGCCACGGACAGCGCCTTTGCGGACCCGGCTGCGCTGCTTGTGATCCCGGATCACTACGTGTTTCGCATGCTCTACTCACAGGGTGTCCCCCTGGAACGCCTTGGCATTGGCGTGGATGCGGACAGCCGCGATGCCAGAGAGATCTTTCGCCTGTTCGCAGCGCATTGGCACCTTTTTCTTGGGACGCCAAGCCAACTTTGGATCGAATATGTCCTGCGCGAAACGCTGGGCTGCGACATGCCTTTGGGGCCGCAGACCGCCGATGCCATATATGATCATATCGACGCCTGGCTTGCGGCGCCGGACAATCGTCCGCGCGCCCTGTTTGACCGGTTCGGGATCGAGGTTCTGGCCACCACCGATGCCGCATTGGACCCGCTTGACCATCACGCGGCCATCGCGGGCAGCGCCTGGCAGGGCAAGGTGATCCCCACGTTCCGGCCCGATGCGCTGCTTGATCCCAATACCCCCCGTTGGGCGGACGAGGTCCGGGCCCTGGGTGCGATGACGGATATCGACACGTCGACCTTTGATGGATTCCTGACTGCCCTGCGCATCCGGCGCGCGGCCTTCAAGGCGTTGGGCGCCACGGCAACCGATCACGCGATCGAGGACCCCAAAACAGTGTGGCTTGACGCGCCGGGCGACGTTTTTTCGGCACTGTTGCGGGGTGATCTGGCACAGGCGGATGCGTTTCACGGTCACATGCTGGTCGAAATGGCGCATATGTCGCTTGAGGATGGGCTGGTCATGCAGCTGCATGCAGGCAGCCGGCGCAACACCAACCATACCCTGTTCGACCAATTTGGTGCGGACAAGGGGGCCGACATTCCCATCGCCGTCGATTGGGTCCGGGGGTTGGAGCCGCTCTTGAACCGTGTGGGCAACGATCCACGGCTGACGCTGATCCTGTTCACGCTGGATGAAACGACCTATGCCCGCGAACTGGCGCCGATGGCAGGCCATTGGCCGTGCCTGCGTATCGGGCCACCCTGGTGGTTCCACGACAGCGCGGCGGGCATCGCCCGCTATCTGGATCAGGTGGTCGAGACAGCCGGGTATCACAACCTGGCCGGGTTCAACGACGACACCCGCGCCTTCCTGTCGATCCCCGCGCGCCACGATCTGTGGCGCAGGGCCGTGGCGCTGCACCTGGATACGCAGATGCAAAGGGGGTATTTTGACCGCACGACCGCCGACCGTCTTGCCGGCGTGTTGGCAACGGACCTTGCGCGCACGACATACCGATTGGACTGACCCATGCCACGCATTCTTCACCTTGGGGTCGGCAACTTCTTTCGGGCGCATATCGCCGCCTACACGCAAGACACGCCGGGCTGGCAGATCACCGGCGTCAGCTTCCGGTCCGGTACCATACGCGATGGATTGGCGGCGCAGGGCTATGACTATCCGCTGGTGATCAAGGATGCGCAGGGGACAACGGTCAAACCCATCACGTGCCTGACAGACATGTACGTCGCGGCGGACGACCCGGGTGGCGTGATCGATGCCATTGTGTCGGACGACTTTGACGTCATCACCCTGACGGTCACCGAAAAGGCGTATCACCTGGATACGCATGGCCAGTTGGACCTGGACGCTGCCGATATTCAGGCCGACCTCGGGGGCACCGGCACAACCGTCGTCGGAGTGCTGGCGCGCGGGCTTGCGCTGCGGCGAGCGCCTGTGACCGTCCTGTGCTGCGACAATCTGCCCGACAATGGCGCCAAGCTGGAAAAGGCCGTGCGCACCTTTGCCGATGCCGCGCATCTGTCCCTTGGCTGCGATGTGACATTCCCCGGCTGCATGGTGGACCGGATCACGCCTGCCACCACCGATGCGATGCGCGCCGAGGCAGGCAACCCCATGGCCGTCCCGACCGAGGCGTTTTCCGAATGGGTGGTCGAAGACCGCTTTGCGGCACGGCGGCCCGACTGGCCGGGTGTACAATGGGTCGATGATGTTGCCCCCCACGAGATGCGCAAGTTGCGGATGCTGAACGGCGCGCATTCCTTTCTGGCCTATGCTGGCGCGTTGCGGGGCCACACCTATGTTCACCAGGCCATCGAAGATGCGCGGTTGCGCAGCACGGCACAGGTGTTGATGGCCGAGGCGGCGCAAACCTTGCCATCGGACATGCACGCCCAGGCAGCGCCCTATGCGACTGCGCTTGTGGACCGGTTTGCAAATCCAAACCTGCAACACAGTCTGCGGCAGATCGCGATGGATGGCAGCCAAAAGCTGCCAATCCGCATCCTTGCCACGCTGCGCGACCGTGGGCACGCAGACAGCCCGGCACTCGACTGCGCCCTGAATGCATGGGTCGGTTTTGTTCAGGCCGAGGTGGCGGCAGGCCGGGCGCTGGATGATCCGCGGTCAGACGATCTCAGGGCCGCCTGCCAGTCGGCAGATCCCGACGCCGCGTTGCGCCGGATCATTGGGGCCTAGCGCGGCAGGATGGCACCCCGGTGCCCGATGACCTGCCGGGCAAGCTCGTGACCTGCACGCAGCGCATCGTCCTGCGGCCCGCCCGTCAGGACAGAGGCAAGATAGGCCCCGTTGAAGCTGTCGCCCGCCGCCGTGGTATCCACCACGCGCTCGGCGGCCGGATACGCAGCCGTCGTTCCGGTTTGCAGACACAGCGGCCCGTCCGGGCCCCGCTTTAGCGCCCCGGTCCGCTTCAACCCGAGAAACCGCGCCACCACGGCGGAGGCGGTTTCGCCGGTCAGGGCCATTTCATCATCGATCGACGGCAAGGCGATGTCACACAAGACCCACATCGCCGACATGGCCGCCCGCGCGGCATCAACATCCCCCCACAGACGCGGACGGTAGTTGCTGTCAAAGGCAACCCGACCGCCGCTCTTGCGAAACGCCTGCAACCACCGGATCAATGCCGCTCGGGTCGAAGCGGGCATGATCGCCAGGGTAATGGCCGAGGTATAAATCACGTCATACGGTTCCAGCGCCGAAAAATTCGGTCCATCCGGCGTGACAAAGACCATGCGTGCGGCAGACGTGTCACGCCAATAGGAAAAGCTGCGCTCGCCCTCTGCATCCGTTGTGATGGCGTAAAGCCCGGGCATGCCGCCGGGATCCCTCTCGATGGCCTCGGTGCCGATGTCTTCGGCCTGCATCGTCTCCAGAATACGGTCCGAAAAGGCATCCGTTCCGACACGCGTTATGTAATCGACCTGCAGGTCAGGCGCGCAGCGCTTGAGGTAGATGGCGGTGTTCAACGTATCGCCCGCCACCCGCACATCTGCCTTGTCGCCCGCCATGGACAATTCGATCATCGCTTCGCCAATGGCCGCGATTTTCATGCTGGTTCCTTTCGTGCGGTCCGTCGCCAGATGATCAACCCGGACACAACGATGATTGAAGCGCCCAGCAGCGTCCACGCATCCGGAACATCGCCAAACACAAGATAGCTGGCGACGGCCAGGTACAGAAGAAAGCTGTAGGTATAGGGCATCAACGTATTTGCAGGGGCAAAGGCATGCGCCCGCGAGAAAATCTCGTGCCCGGCCCAGCCCCAGATGCCAAGGCCAATCATCAGCGCCCATTGCAGTGCCGTTTCGGGCGTCGTCCAGGCGACAAAGGCCAGCGGGGCCAACGCCACGGCGCCAAAGGCGCTCATCCAGAATTGCATGGTTTCGGCGGCGACAATGCCAGATATCCTGCGGGTGATGATGGAATACAGCGCCAGCGAAAACGCATTGTAGACATTCAGGAACGCAATCGCGTGAAAGGTGGCGTCAAAGGGGCGGATCACCACCAACACGCCGGTAAAGCCCAGAATGATCGCAAACCAGCGCCACGGCCCGACCCGCTCGCCCAGCAGCGGCCAGCTGAGAAAACACACGATGATCGGGGCGGAAAACATGATCGACCCGACAACGGTCAGCGGCAGATAGTTCAGCGTGATGAAGTTGAACAGCGTGGCAGAGGCCAGCAGGAACCCGCGCAGCAGCACCAGCCCCATATGCGCCGACTGAAAACTGGACCAGCTGACCCCCTTGCGCAGCAGCAGCGCGGTCGAAATCAGGAAATGCGGAAAATACCGCATGAACGCCAACTGGAACGCTGGCAACCCCGCCAGGAGCAGCCATTTCACGGAGGTGTCGATCAGCGTGAAAAATGCATAGGCCCCCAGCGTCATGACGATGCCAAGGGCCGCGCGGTCTTCGGTGGGGTGGGCCGCGATGGCCACGCCTAGCCCTTGAACCGGTCGGCGTAGTAATCCACCATCTGCGACACCATATCGTCTGCCCGCCCGGTGTCGCGTGCATCGCTCAGCGCATTCAGCGCACATTTCGACATCACGGATTCCACGCCTGCATCCGACGCCATCTGCGCATAGTATCCCACGTCCTTGGCCGCGTTCTTGATGGCAAAGGCCAATTGGTTCGGATCGCCATCCACACCATACCCCTTCACGAAATCCATCATCCCGGATTTCAGCGGCCCGGCCGCCATCACGTCGTACAACTCTTGCCGGGACACACCCGCAACATCCGCCATGGCAAAGGCTTCGGCCATCGCGTTGGCCACCGTCATGCCAAAGAAGTTGTTGATCAGCTTGATCGTATGCCCCGATCCCAACGCGCCCAGATGGAACACGTTCTCGCCCAGATCATCCAGCACGGGGCGCACGGTGTTGAACGCACCCTCGTCGCCGGCACACATGATGTTCAAAAGGCCATCCACCGCATGGGACGGCGTGCGACCCAAGGGCGCATCCAGATAGTGGCCACCCGCCGCGGCAACCTCATTGCCCAGGGTCCGGGTCGAGCCTGGCAGGGACGTTCCGAAATCAATGACAACCGCACCGGGCTTCAACCCCGCTATCACGCCCTCCGCCCCACGCATCCGCGCCTCGACATTGTCTGACGTATCCATGCAAAGCATGACGATGTCGCTGGCCTCGGCCACGGCCTTGGCGGTCGTGACCTCCGTCGCGCCACGCTCCACCGCGCGGTCAACATACGTTCGCGTCCGGTTCGCAATCACCGTCAGGGCGTATCCCTGATCCTGCAAGCGCCCCACCATGGCCCCGCCCATCAGGCCCAGACCAATAAATCCAATTGTCGGCTTGCTCATGTCACGTATCCTTTTTGCCAATGGTGTCGAAGGCGCGTGTCTTCAGCCCCTTCTGAATTTCATAGATCGAAATCGGGACATCCGGCTGCGGCTGTGGAATGCGGATGGGAATATCCTTCAGACGCGGTGTCAGCGTCGGCACACCGCACAGCATCCGGGTGTTGTAATCCTCGATCCCGTCCCACTTGGTCATGCTGCCCATGATGGGAAAGGCATCCGCCGCCATCATCTCGTAGAACAGGATGCGCCGCGCCCGGTCGCTGGTGTTCAACGCGGACCCATGCACGATACGCCCGTGATGGATGCTGATCGACCCCGCAGGCCCGGTCAGTTTCACCGCGTCGGCCATGTCCAGCCCGTTGTCCTCGGGCAGCATCGCACCGGCAAAGACGCCGTCCACATGGTGATCAAACAGCGGCCCCTTGTGCGAGCCGGGAAAGACCATGAGCGGCCCGTTTTCCTCGGCCATGTCGTCAATGCAGATGCCGATGGCGAGGATGTCGTCATTGGTGTGCGGATAGAACGCATAGTCCTGATGCCATTCCACCGCTGCGCCATAGCCCGCCGATTTCATGTTCAGCTTGGTGGTGTGCAGCCGCAGGTTCGGCCCGATCAGATCACGTGCCGGGGCAAGGACATGGTCGGAATACATCAGGTCGCGCACAACATCCGATATCGTATGGGGCAGCTTGATCCGGCGCAGGCGCGGGTCTGCGGGCGTGTGGCTGTCCTCAAGGTCCAGCCGGTCATTGCTTTCGGTCATCGTCGCGGCTTCGTCCTCGAACCGCGCGATCTCGTCCCTGATCCTGGTCAGCCACTTGTCCGGGATGCGGTTCTCGACCAGAAGATACCCATGCTCTTCATACTGCGCCTTTTGCACTTCGGTCAGGCATTCCATCACATCACCGCCCCGATCTGCCAGGGCACGAATTCATAGTCGCCCAAGCCCTGCGCTTCGGATTTCGACATCTCGCCCGACGCGACCCGTAGGAACAGCTCGTAAATCTCGCGGCCCTTCTCCTCCAGCGACACGCCATCGCTCAGCATCGCACCGGCATTCACATCCATGTCCTCGGTCATACGACCATACATTTCCGTATTGGTCGCTACCTTGATCGTGGGGCTGGGCTTTGATCCAAATGCCGACCCGCGCCCGGTGGTAAAACAGACAAGATTGCATCCGCCCGCGATCTGTCCGGTGACCGACGCGGGGTCATAGCCGGGCGTGTCCATGAACGTGAACCCTCGCGCGCGCACGATGTCGGCGTATTTATAGACCCCGTTCAAGGGCGTTGTCCCGCCCTTTGCCGCAGCACCCAGCGACTTCTCCAGAATGGTGGTCAGCCCACCTGCCTTGTTGCCGGGGCTCGGGTTGTTGTCCATCGACCCCTTGTTGCGGGCGGTGTAATCCTCCCACCAACGGATAAGGTCAAGCAACCGCTCGCCCGTCGCCTGATCGACGGCCCGCGCAGTCAGCAAGTGCTCCGCCCCGTAAATCTCGGGCGTTTCGGCAAGAACACCCGTCCCGCCCTGCGCTACCAGCAGATCGGTGGCATGGCCCAGTGCCGGGTTCGCCGTGATCCCGGACCATGCATCGGACCCGCCGCATTGCAGGGCCACCTTCAGCTCCGATGCCGGGCACGGTTCGCGCACCGCCGCGTTGGCCCGCGGCAGCATGGCGTAAACCTTTTCAATTCCTTTCTCGACCGTACGGCGCAGTCCGGCCACGGACTGAATATTCATCGTCTGGAACAGCGGCCCCTGCTTCAACCCATAGGCTTCGAGCAACCAGTCAATCTGGTTCATCTCGCAACCAAGGCCCACCATCAGCACAGCTGCATGGTTGGGATGGCGCGCATAGCCCCACATCACACGCTGCAACGCCTCGAACCCGTCGCCGCTGTCGGCCATGCCGCAGCCTGTGCCATGCACAAAGGCGACGACCCCGTCGACATTGGGATATTTGGCCAGAATTTCGGGCGTGAAATGCGCCGCAATCATCCGCGCGGCGGTGGCGGAACAGTTCACGGACGTGACGATGGCGATGTAGTTGCGCGTGCCGACCTGCCCGTTCTCACGCTTGAACCCCATGAATGTATCCGGTGTCCCCGCGGGGACAGGGCGCAGATTGGTGGCAAATTCGTATGCCACGTCCGTGCCACGAAACTCCACATTATGGGTGTGCACGTGGTCGCCGGCGGCAATGTCCTGCGCCGCATAGCCGATGATCTGTGCGTATTTGCGGATCGGGTCACCCCGCGCCACGGCCTGTGTTGCGATCTTGTGCCCCGACGGGATCAGCGCCGTGGTCACCACTTTTTCGACCGCGACGCCCACCTCCAACGCGCGGGTGGCGGTGACGACCGTGTCACTGGGATCAAGCCGGATGACATCCATCATGCACACACCGGGCTGTCAGCCGACCAGCGGTGGATCGGGATGTGGTGCTGCGCCGCAAGCCGGTCACGCGCATCAAACCACGCATCGCGCCACACCCGCCAGTCGCGCAACTCAGTGTCCGGCGCGCTGCGACTGCGCGCGATAAAGCTGGGGAAATGATCGCGGCCGGTGGGCTGCCCGGTCACGTTAAACCGCAGATCAAAGGACCAACGGAACCCGTCCGACAGATTGGGCAAGGACGCATGCGGCACAAGCGGGTGAAACAGCACCACGCCGCCCGACCGGACGGGCAAGGGTACGGCACGCGACGTGTCCAGATGTTCGGGGGCAATGGCCGTCTGCACCTGCGGACAATGCGGCAGCAAGCCGTCGTCGATGCCGGGCACCACCTGCAAACACCCGTTTTCGACCGTGGCATCCGTGACGGCGACCCATGCCGTCACCATATCCGTCATGTCCGCATCCTCGTGACCCACGCCGCGATCCTGGTGCCAGTCGGTAACGGTGATATGGGCGCGTATCTCATCCTCGGCCAAGTCCGGCGCTGGGGGCTTGATACGCACATGCTGGATCGGGTTCGACGTGATCTCCGGCCCGATCAGGCTTTCGACCACATCCAGCAAACGTTCCTGCACCACCAGATCAAAGATCGCAGGCCCGAAATGCATCGGGCAATCTGCCTCGATCTCTCCGCCCGGCAGGCTGATGTCCATCGGCTGGAACCAGTCGCATCCGGCCGCATAGGACATGCGCAACTTGCCCCAGAAATCCAGATCTGTCCCCGCGGGGACAAGACGACCCTCGGCCACCCAATTTGCATAGAGCCCATCGAGCAATGTGGCATATTCCCTGCGCACCGCGTCAATTACAGGCGCAGGGATTACGTTCTCGATGACCAGGTAGCCTTGGGTGCGGAACGCCGCGACTTGGGCTTCGGTCAGCATGGGACCCCTCCTAGAGCAGGATCGAGATGATGGGCGGCCAGATCAGCAGCACCGACAGAGCGATCAGCTGGATGCCGATGAAGGGCAGGAACCCCTTGAAAATGTCGGTCAGCTGGATGTGCGGCGGCGCCACGGATTTCAGGTAGAAGGCGGCCGGGCCAAAGGGCGGCGACAGGAACGACACCTGCATGTTCATACAGAACACCACCCCGAACCAGATGGCGACGTGACGCGGGTTCAACTCTCCGAACAGGCCAATCTCGTCAATGGGCAGCTTCAGCACGATGGGCAGGAACACCGGTATGATCAGCAACACGATGCCCACCCAATCCATGAAGGCGCCCATGAACAGCAGTATCAACATCATGAACAGGATCACGGCCATTGTCGGCAGTTCCGAGCCGACGATGAAATCCGCAACATAGGTCGGGCCACCCGCGATGGTATAGGCCCCGGCCAGCGCCGTAGCACCAATGGTCACCCAGATGATCGTGCCGGTGGATTTCAGCGTTCGCATCAACGATTCCCACACCAGGTCAAAGGACGCCTCGCCCCGGAAGACCGCGATGATGAAGACCGCCATCGCACCCATGCCTGCCGCTTCGGTGATGCCCGTAATGCCGCCATAGATGGACCCCATCACAACGCCAATCACCACGATGGGCGGAACGAGGCCCTTGCCCATCGACCACCCCGTCGCGGTGCGGGCGCGGCCAAAGACACCAAAGATCAGCGCCAGCGATATCGCCAGCGCAACGCCGAAATAGGTGATGTACGGCGCTGTACCGAACCGCGCCTGTTCCCCTGTGGCTGCCGCGTTCGAGCCCGAGAATTCAAAGAACATCGCCCGTCCCATAAGGGCCGCGGAAAAGCCCGCGACGACAACGGCGAGGAAGGCAAAGAACAACATCGTTTTTTCGCGTCCCATCGGCTCGCCCGGCACGGGATCTGGCAACGGGGCGTCCTGCGGGCGCAATTGCGTGCGGATGATGATGTAGATGATGATGAAGGACGCCAGCATGAAACCGGGGATAAAGGACGCGGTGAACAGCGCCTTGATCGAGGTTTCCGTTATCAAACCGTAAATGATCAGTACGATGGATGGCGGGATCATGGTGCCAAGGCTGCCCGATGCACAGATCACACCGATGGCAAGGTTCTGGTTATAGCCCAGCCGCAGCATCTGCGGCAGTGCGATCAGACCCAGAAGCACGACCTCGCCCCCGATGATGCCCGACATGGCCGCCATGATGACCGCCATGATCGACGTCACGATGGCGATGCCGCCCCGCGTGCGGTTCAGCCACACGTTCAGGGACGAATACATTTCCTTGGCAATGCCGGACCGTTCCAGCAGCGCCGCCATGAAGATGAACAGCGGAATGGATATGAGGACATAGTCCGTTAAGAGCCCGTATATTCGCTGGGCGAGGATATTGAGCGGCCCCGCCCCGGGCCGTCCGGTCAGGATACCATCCCCAAAGGTCCATGGGGCCAGCAGCAATTGCGGCTCGAACTTCATCACCAGCACGCCCACGGCGAGGATGGCCGACGCGAGGCCCAACGGCATCCCGATGGCCAAGAGCAGGATCAGCCCCAGCATCAGGACAAGCGAAATAGTACCGATATCCATGGGCTCAGTCCTTTGCCTTCACGTGTTGGCCGGTCACGTCGAGATCGCCGACCCCGTCGCTGCCGACCTGTGCCTTGATGCGCTCGATCTCTTCCTCGTCGAGGTCTTCGCCGCCGTAATGCACCTCTTCCTTGTTCCAGTCGGAAATCAGGTTGATCACGGCCTGGATCGCGACCATGCCCACGACAAACAGCACCATGGGTTTCATCGTGGCCGGGATCGGCGGGTCAAAGGCAGTGCCGAAGGTTTCCCAGCGATAGAATTTGTCAAACGCTTCGCCATAGCCGCCATAGATCAGGAAGGCGGCAAAGGTGACGATTAGCAGGGTGGAAATGCAGTCAAAGATGCGTTGCACCCAGCGCGGAACGGCATCGTAAAGCAGAACGATACGGATGTGGCTGCGTTGCTGCATGGCGTACAGGCCCGCACACAGGAACACAAAACCAGCGAGCCACAATGACAGTTCGTTGGCCCACAGTGTCGGCGCTTCGAACACGTAGCGCAGGATCACTTCGTACAACATGACCGATGTCAGCAACAGGATCAGCATCATGGTGACGCGACCGATAAACACGGCCAACCGGTCAGCGGTGCGCCAGCTTTCAAATTCCATGCCCGCGCGGCGCACGGTGCGGATGCCAACATAGCCAAAGCCAAGGACACCGATGGCTGCCAGCCAGTCCACAATATCGGCAAACCCGCCAAACAGGCCGCCAAGGCCCGGGGTCACATCATTGCGTCGAAACAGCGCCGACAGCTTGTCGAATTGGGATGCGTCTGTCGGGGGGTAGAAGTCGAGCGTGAAGGCCGGCATGTGCCAGACCACCCAGCCTGCACAGAAGATGAAAGCCAAAGGCACAAGCCACTCGATCGGAGTGCCGGAGCGCACCTGCATCACGAAGTCCCCCTGTCATGAGAAATGGCCTGCGCACGTCTTGTCCCGAGCGGCGTCAGGCGGGTTGGGGCCCCGACATGCGGGACCCCAAGGATCGCTTACTCGGACACGAGGCCCAGCTGTTTCAGGTAGCTCAGGTGCGCATCAACCAGCGCCTTGGCTTCCGGCGTGTCGGCGAATTCGGGCCATGTGGCCTGGGCCGCGTTGCGGAACTTCTGCAGCTCTTCGGGTGCCCACTTCGACAGGGTCACGCCCTGTTCGCGCAGTTGTGCGGCCGCTTCGGCGTTCTTTTTCTCGAACGTCAGGGCGGTGCGCAGCGCCAGCGCTTCCATTGCAACCTTCATGATCTTCTGGTGGTGCGCAGGCATCGCGTCAAACACGGCCTTGTTGCATGCCAGGTGATCCGACGGCATCGAATGGAAGCCGGGGAAGTTGGCGTATTTCACGATGTCATACAGACCCAGACCCACGTTGTTGGCCAGGCCGGATGCGTCAGCCCCGTCGATGATGCCGGTTTCCAGCGCGGTAAAGATCTCGGTGAAATCCATCACGATGGGCGAGGCGCCCAGCTTTTCAAAGATCTTGGTTTCCATGCCGGGGGGCGACCGGAATTTCCAGTCTTTGAAGTCGGCAACCTTTTCGATCGGCTTGGACGAGGCAAAGCTCTCCTGACCGTAGACCCACCAGCCGATCAGCTCCATGCCGTACTTGTTGTAAAGCGGCGCCGCAGCTTCCTTGCCGCCACCGAAGTACAGCCAGCTCAACTGCTGATAGGGGGTTTCGTAGCCGCCCATGATGTCGCCCACGAACTGGAAGGCGGAGTTCTTGCCGGTCTGGTAGCCACCACCGGTCATGTCGCAGTCAAGGATCCCGGTGGATGCCGCGTCAAATGTTTCGACCGACTTCACGACCGACGACGAGTAGAACATCTCGACCTGGATCTCGCCGTTCGACATGTCCTGAATGTCTTCGATGTACTGTGCCGCCAGCTTGCCCGAGACCGTCTCTGGGGCATAGTGCGTCTGGATCCGCAGTTTGGTTGAGGCATGGCCGTCGGCCATCGCACCCGTTGCGGCCACAGTGGCCGCGACGACGGCAGCCGCCGCCTTCTTGATAAATGTCATGTCATCCTCCCTGACATTTTATGTATGCGCACCGGCAGATTCAGTCGCCTGCCTTTGTGTGTCGTGACCTGAGGCTATGCGCAGTTGCCCTCGCGGGACAACAGAAAAATGAAATTAAGGCGATTTTTGAGATTTATATGGAATTTCGAGATTTCGTGATTTATCGATGTGCAGACTTCGTGTGCCAGAAAACTGCAATGCCCTACGACACCGACATCTTTGAAACACTGCGCTATCGCCTGATGACAAACGCTTTTGAGCATGGTCAGAAGGTTCGGGCAGAGCATTTGCGGCAGGAGTTCGGCTGCTCTGCCAGTACGATTCGCGAGGTGCTGTTTCGCCTGTCGACGCTGGGACTGGTCGAGTTCCAGGAACAGCGCGGGTTCCGCGTGCCGCAAAAGTCACGCGAGGCGATTCACGAACTGACGCACTTGCGCGTGCTGCTCGAGGCCGAAGGTACCGCCATGTCGATCCGCCGCGGTGGCGTCGCGTGGGAGGCGCGGCTGACCGCCGCCCACCACCAGCTGAGCCATCTTGAGATGCGTCTGAACACCGCCACGGACCGGTCGCCCTTTGTCGAATTGTGGTTCAACGCAGAAGCACAGTTTCATGAAACCCTGATCTCGGCCTGCGGGTCGCAAACGCTGATCGACACGCATTTTCAGGTCTACTGCCGGTTCCGTCAGCAATTGATGGTCGAGGATCGGCGCTTCGACTTCATCTCGAACAACATCCAGCAGCACCAGCATATCCTGGACGCTGCGATGTCCGGGGACGAGGCGCTGACACGGCAGAAAATCCACGATCACCTTGCCCGGCATTTGTTGAGCGAAGCGGCGACAGAGCCGGCCTGATCGCTCAGTTGCCCGGCGTGACCCGCCGTTGGTTCTGCCAATTGCGTACAATCCTGATCTCTTCATCAGGCAACGTCCCGCGAAAGCGAAACTGCACGTTGTCAGGTGGTGCGCCGCATTGCGCGCCTGGGTCAAACGACCGAACAGAGGCTTCCAACTCAGCGCTGACAGACGCGGCAATCAGCGGCCAATCACTGCCATCGGGTTCTGACGCATACGTATCAACAAGGATCGGATAAACAGGGTGGCGAAAAATGACCCTGGGCAAAGACGCATTCATTTCGTCCAGCGTTTCCAGTTCAAATAATCGCTCCGGCACTCGCGAGAACCGACCACCCTTGATGAACAATGCCGTCACATCACCTTGGCGCGCCCAGACCATCTGGCTCTGCCTTTGCGTCGTTTCGAAGACAGGAACGGGTGGCAAAGGCGCCTCAACACCGGCCAGTTCATCGTCAAACCAAGCTACATTACCCGGCATGATCTGGTGCCCGGCAGCTTCAAGCCCGTGCCAAAACGTGTCGCGATCCATTCGGTGGCCCAATGCATCCTGCCCCAGCGTCCCAGAGTAAATCGGATGCTCGGGCGACGAACACTTGCCATAGCGCTCTGTTACCGGCCGGGCGATCACCAGCCCGCAAATCCAATAATATTCGAACTCTGCACCGTGACACTGCTGCCGGTTGTCGACATACAGCTGGACCGCACCCGGATCCGAGTACAGTTCGAGCCTGGCAGCATCGTTTGCAGTTGCCGCTTGATGGGACGAAACGGCGGAGAGGACCAGGATGTACCCGCCCATACCGACCACATACAAAAGCAGAATGGCTGCTATCAGCGCCAAGCTGATTGCGGCAAATTTGATAGCCTGCAAATACGTGCGCTCCCTTTTCCACCCAAGAGCACAAATCGCAAAGCAATGTGGTCAAAGCATGGCCCGTTTGGTGAAAACGCGGCTTAACGCCCCTCCAACTCTTCCTCAACATAAACGTCGATAATCTCGCGAAAACTCTGTTCCGCCTCGAACCCCAGCGCCAGTGCCCGCTCTGGGGCAAAATTCCGCGGCCAGCCCTCGACAATCTTGGCCACCGCCTCATCCCGCTGCGGCTTGATCAGCGCCACGACATTGTTGCCCGCCACCTCGCGCAGCGCCTCGATCTGCTCGGCCACGGTGCAGCTGAGCCCCGGCAGGTTCAGGGACCGCCGTCCGTTCAGTTCGTCGGTGTTCAGCACTGCGGCGTGGGCCAGAAAACCCGCCGCAGACCGCGGCGAGGCATGCCAGTGCCGCACCGCGTCGTCCACCGGCAGGACCGCCTCTTGCCCGTTCAACGGCTCGCGGATGATGCCCGAGAAGAAGGACGACGCCGCCAGGTTCGCCTTGCCCGGCCGCACGCAGATCGTGGGCAGACGCAGCGCCATCCCGTCAATGAACCCCTTGCGGGAATAATCCTGGATCATCAATTCGCACGCCGCCTTCTGCGCGCCATAGCTGGTCTGGGGCGAGGTCAGGAATTCGTCACCGATCCTGTCGGGATAAGGGCCGCCAAAGACTGCAATGGACGACGTGAACACGACACGCGGTACATATTCGCCCCCGGTCGCCCGGTGCTGGGCGCGCAACGCCTCAAGAAAGGACCACAGGGGCGTCAGGTTGGTCTGCCAGCCCAAGTCAAAATTCGTCTCGGCCTCACCCGACACGATGGAGGCAAGATAGAAGATCAGGTCAAACCGCTCAGCCGCCAGCGCTGCGCCCTCGGCCAGAACCGACAGGTCACCAACGCGCTTGTCATCGCCCGCAGCGTCCGGAGCGTAGCCCAGATCATGCAGCGTCACGCGGAAATCGCCAAAGCCGGGCAGCCCGTGCGTCTCGAGCCGGCGGGTCAGCTTTTGACCAACCATGCCGCCGCCGCCCAGGATGAGGATACGTTTCATGTGCCGTCCCCCTGCCGCGCCTTGAGTTCAAGATAGAGGCCCGAATGATCCTTGTCCGCCCCGTCCATGCGATCCACGAAATGGGCAAACCGGTCGCGCACGTCCCTTACCATGGGCAAGGTGACGCCCGCTGCCGCCGCCTCGTGCAGCACATTGTCCAGATCCTTGAGCTGGAATTTCGACAGGCCACCCGGAACGAAATTGCCGGTTGTCATCCGTTCGCCATGTTGTTGCAGAATCGTGCTGTCGGCAAAGCCGCCCTTGAGGGCCGCGCGCAAGGCGGCAGGGTCGGCGCCGCCCTCTTCGGCCAGCAGCATTGCTTCTGCCACTGCGCCGATGGTCACAGCGACGATGGCCTGATTGCACAGTTTCGACAGTTGCCCCGCCCCGGTCGGACCCACATGCACCGGACGACCCATCCGTTTCAGAACCGGGGTTGCCCGTTCAAAATCAGCCGCATCTCCGCCTGCCATGATCGCAAGTGACGCCGCCTCGGCGCCCTTGGTGCCGCCCGACACCGGCGCGTCCAGAAACCCGATCCCCGCGCCGGACAAGGCATCGCGTGCCGCACGCGCCTCGGCGGGTTTGGTGGACGACATGTCGATCCACAGCGCGCCGGATGTCAGGGACGGCAGCACCTCATCGATTACGGACAGGACCGTTGGGCCATCGCTCATCATCGTGATGATGATGTCGGCGCCGGTGACCGCCGCATTTGTGCTGGCCGCCACCGCCGCACCCTCATCGGCAAGAGGATCCGCCTTGGCCTGGGTCCGGTTCCAGACGGTCACCGCCACCCCGGCCCGCGCGAGGTTCCGCGCCATCGGAAACCCCATCAAACCCGTGCCCAAAAGGGCCACCTTTTCGAACGCCATGACTTTCCTCTCGAAATTATCGTGACGTCTGGTCAACGCCCGCACCTTGTCCTACGCTAACAGCAAAACGCAGACCTGCCGTCTGCGCAACACCTGATCCGATACGGGGGGAAGTCCATGGGCCGTCTTGACGGAAAGCGCGCACTTGTGACCGCTGCGGGACAAGGCATTGGGCGTGCCAGCGCGCTTGCCATGGCAGCAGAGGGGGCGCAGGTTTTTGCAACCGATGTGAACGCGGATGCCCTGGGCACGCTGGACCACGCCAATATCGAGGCCTTTCCACTAGATGCCCGTGACAGTGACAGCATTGCCGATGGGGTCATGCGCGCCACGCCCGATATCCTGTTCAACTGCGCAGGGTTTGTGCACCACGGCACCATACTGGATAGTACGGATGACGAATGGGACTTCGCATTCGACCTGAACGTGCGGTCCATGTATCGCACCATCCGCGCGGCGCTTCCCGGGATGCTGGAACGTGGCGGGGGCAGCATCATCAACATGTCATCGGCCTTGGGCTCCATCATCGGCGCGCCCAACCGCTTTATCTATGGCACGACCAAGGCCGCCGTTGTCGGCCTCACCAAATCCGTCGCCGTCGACTACATCACGCAGGGCATCCGCTGCAATTGCATCTGCCCCGGCACGGTGGAAAGCCCCAGCTGGCACGACCGGGTCAAGGCCCTGGGCGAACAGCTTGGCAGCTATGACAAGGCCATGGAGCAATTCGTTGCCCGCCAGCCCATGGGCCGGGTCGCAAAAGCCGAGGAAATAGCAGCGCTTGTCGTCTACCTTGCCAGCGACGAAAGCGCATTCACCACAGGACACACCCACATCATTGATGGAGGCTGGTCAGGACAATGACCAAGAAGAAAATCGGAACAGAGGATCTGCGATCCCGCAAATGGTTCATGAACCCGGACAACCCGGAAATGACCGCGCTGTATCTGGAACGTTACCTGAACTACGGGTTGACGCGGGACGAACTGCAATCGGGCAAGCCGATTATCGGCATTGCGCAAACGGGCAGCGACCTGTCACCCTGCAACCGCCACCACCTTGAGCTGACAAAGCGGGTGCGCGACGGCATCATCGCGGCGGGCGGCACGTGCATCGAAGTGCCGGTGCACCCCATTCAGGAAACCGGCAAGCGCCCCACGGCGATGCTGGACCGGAACCTTGCCTACCTGTCTCTGGTCGAGACGCTATTTGGCTATCCGCTGGACGGTGTCGTATTGAACATCGGCTGCGACAAGACCACGCCGGCGCTTCTGATGGCTGCCGCGACGGTCAATATTCCCGCCATTGCCTTGTCCGTTGGCCCCATGCTGAACGGTTGGTTCCGGGGGCAACGCACCGGTTCAGGCTCGATCGTGTGGCAAGCACGCGAGATGATGGCGCGGGGCGAGATTGACGACGAAGGGTTCATGGAACTTGTCGCGTCCTCCGCCCCCTCGGTCGGCTATTGCAACACGATGGGCACCGCGACCACGATGAATTCGCTGGCCGAAGCGTTGGGCATGCAACTGCCCGGTTCGGCCGCCATTCCCGCCCCCTACCGCGAGCGCAGCCAGATCAGCTATGAAACAGGCCGCCGTATCGTGGACATGGTGTGGGAGGACCTGCGCCCGTCCGACATCATGACGCGCGCGGCATTCGAGAACACCATCGTCATCAACTCGGCCATCGGCGGGTCCACCAACGCGCCAATCCACCTAAACGGCATTGCAAAGCACCTCGATGTGCCATTGAACAACGACGATTGGCAGCAACACGGCCACCACGTTCCGCTTCTGGTGAACCTCCAGCCCGCAGGCGAATATCTGGGCGAAGATTACCAGCACGCGGGCGGCGTCCCTGCGGTCATCGGCGAATTGATCGCGGCCGACCTGCTGCCCCACCCCGATGTCATCACCGCCAACGGCAAGACGATGCGGGAAAACTGTGCCCATCTGCGCAGCGAAAACACCGAAGTGATCAAACCGGTGTCCGACCCGCTCAAGGCCGAGGCCGGGTTCATCAACCTCAAGGGCAACCTGTTCGACAGCGCGCTGATGAAGACGAGCGTCATTTCCGAGGAATTCCGCAACCGCTACCTGTCCAACCCCGACGACCCAGAAGCGTTCGAAGGGCGGGCCGTGGTGTTTGATGGACCCGAGGACTTCCACCACCGCATTGATGACGAGGCCGAAGGAATCGACGAACACTGCATTCTCTTCATGCGCGGCGCAGGTCCCAAGGGCTATCCCGGCGGTGCAGAGGTCGTGAACATGCGTGCGCCGTCCTACCTGCTGAAAAAAGGCATTCAGGCGTTGCCCTGCGTCGGCGACGGACGTCAATCCGGCACCTCCGGCTCGCCCTCGATCCTCAACGCCTCGCCCGAGGCGGCAGATGGCGGCGGTCTGGCTCTGCTGGAAAACGGCGACCGCGTGCGTATTGATCTGAGAAAATGCACCGCCGACATGCTGGTCGACGACACCGTGCTCAAGGCCCGTGCCGAGGCGATCATGGCCGCGGGCGGCTATCCCGTCCCCGAAAGCCAAAGCCCATGGCAGGAGATGTTCCGCGACTATGTCGGCCGCTTTGACGAAGGCATGACCTTGCGCGGCGCCACCAAGTACCAGGACATCTCGCGCAAGCACATGCCGCGCGACAACCACTAAGAGGCCCCAGATGAAACTTGTAAGATACGGTGACACTGGTCACGAAAAGCCCGGCCTCATGGACGGCGACATGCTCCGCGACCTCAGCGGCCACATTGACGACATCCACAGCGGCACTCTGGACGATGCGACACTTGATACGCTGCGCGCCATCGACCCGGCCACCCTGCCTGCAGTCGACGGCACCCCGCGCATCGGCCCCTGCGTCGGCAACATCGGCAAGTTTCTGTGCATCGGCCTCAACTACTCGGACCACGCCGCCGAACAGGGTCTGCCGATCCCCGAACACCCGATCCTGTTCTTCAAGGCGAACTCGGCCATCGTCGGCCCCAATGACGACGTCGTTATGCCGCGTGGATCGAAGCGTACGGATTGGGAAGTCGAATTGGGCGCGGTGATCGGCAAGACCTGCAAATACGTCTCCAGGGACGACGCGCTCGACTACGTGGCGGGCTATTGCATCGTCAACGACGTGTCCGAACGCGAGTTCCAGCAGAACCTGACGGGCCAATGGACCAAGGGGAAATCCTGCGACACCTATGGACCTACAGGACCGTATCTTGTGACCCGGGATGAGGTCGAAGACCCCCAGGCACTCGACATGTCGCTGTCGGTCAACGGCAAGCGGATGCAGACCGGGAACACCTCCACCATGATCTTTTCCGTGGCCGAAATCATCGAACACCTGTCGCATCTGTTTACGCTGCACCCTGGTGACGTGATCAGTACCGGCACGCCCCCCGGCGTGGGCGACGGGATGAACCCCAAGACCTACCTCAAGGTGGGCGACGTGATGGAACTGGAAATCGCGGGCCTTGGCACGCAGCGACAAGAGGTGAAACAGGATGCCTGATCTTCTGCAAATCGGTGGGATCACCGACACCATGCGCGACCGTCTGTCAGAGCGCTTCACCATCCATCAGACGACCGGTGATTACCCGGCCGATGCCATCACCCACATTGTCACCAACGGCCATGACGGCGTGCCCGCCGATGTGCTGGCCAAATGCCCCAACGTGCAGATGGCGGCCAGCTACGGCGTGGGCTATGACGCCATCGATACGGATGCTTGTGTGGAACGCGGTATCATCGTGACCCACACCCCCGACGTGCTGAATGCCGAGGTCGCCAGCACCACAATCATGCTGATGCTCGCCAGCTTCCGCAACTTGCTGGCGGACGAGGCGCACGCCCGCTCCGGCAATTGGGAAACGCAAGGCAACGCGCCGCTGTCACGCAGCGCCGACAACCGGCGTGTGGGCATCCTCGGGCTGGGCCGCATCGGACAGGCCATCGCGGACAAGCTCAAGGCCTTCGATGCCGACATCCACTATCACACCCGCAGTGAAAAGGACGTGCCCTACACCTACCACGCCAACCTCGTGGACATGGCACAGGCGGTCGAGGTGGTCATCTGCATCACCCCCGGCGGCCCTTCGACCCACCACATCGTCAACAAGGACGTGATCGAGGCGCTTGGCCCTGACGGCACCCTGATCAACGTGTCGCGCGGGTCGGTGATTGACGAGGCGGCGATGGTCGAGGCCCTGCAATCAGGCAAGCTGGGCTATGCCGCCCTGGATGTGTTCGAGGAGGAACCGAAAATTCCCGACGCGCTCAAAACCATGTCCAACGTGGTCCTTCTGCCCCATGTGGGCAGCGCCACGCATGAAACACGGGCCGCCATGGGTGCGCTGGTCGTGGACAACCTGATCAGCCACCTGGACAACGGGCTGGTGATCACACCGGTTCCAGAGACCAAGCACCTCAATGGCTAAGATCACGGACGTCACCGCCCGCCTGTTCGCCGTGCCGCTGGACGAAATCCTCGTCGATGCCAAGCATGGCGATCACAGTCATTTTCACCTGATTACGACCACTGTCACGCTGGACGACGGGCGTACGGGCACCGGCTATACCTACAATGGCGGACGCGGCGGGCATGCGACAGCGGCGATGATCACGCATGACCTTGCCCCGTTCCTGATCGGGCAGGATGCGGGCGATGTGGAACGGCTTGCCCACGGCATGGACGCACACCTGCACTATGTGGGGCGCGGCGGCATCCTGTCGTTTGCCATCTCGGCAGTTGATATCGCGCTTTGGGACGCACGGCTGAAAGGGGCGGGCCAATCGCTCGTGAAGGCGGCGGGCGGGGCCTCTGACCGGTGCAAAGCCTATGCGGGCGGCATCGACCTTGGCTTCGACCTGCCCAAGCTGCTGGACAGCGTCCGCGCCTATCTGGCGCGCGGGCACAACGCGGTGAAGATCAAAATCGGCCAGCCGACCGAAGCCGAAGATGTCGAACGGATCAAGGCGGTGCGGGCCCTGATCGGCCCCGACATCACATTCATGATCGATGCCAACTATTCCATGACTACGGCCCAGGCGATCAGCCTGGCCCACGCGGTGAAGGATCAGAACATTACCTGGTTCGAGGAACCGATCGAGCCGGACCTGTTCGAAGACTTCGCAGCCATCCGCAACGCCACAGGCATGCCAGTGGCCCAAGGCGAAAACCTGCACACCATGCACGAGTTCCGCCGCGCCCTGCCCCATGTGGACTTCATCCAGCCTGACGCCTCGAATTGCCTTGGGATCACCGGCTGGCTGGACGTCGCGAAACTGGCCGCTGATGCGGGCGTACCGGTGTGCAGCCACGGGATGCAGGAACTGCACGTGTCGCTGGTGTCATCCCAAGCCCACGGCGGTTGGCTGGAAGTGCATAGTTTTCCCATCGACCGCTACACAACGCGGCCATTGGTGATCGAAGATCACCTTGCCGTTGCCCCGAACGTGCCCGGCACGGGTGTGACATTTGATTGGTCAAAACTGACCCCGCATGAAATCACCCTTTGAATGACAAAGGGCGGCGCCAGCGGCACCGCCCTTCCCAATCTCGTATCTCGCGCGATCTACTCGGTCGGACCCAATGCGTTCAGGCCCTTCAGAATATCGATGGCATAGGCCAGCTGATAATCCTCTTCCCGCAACTCCGCGGCGGCTTCGGCCTTGGCACGGTCCGCTTCAATTTGCTGGATCTGGTCCTCGGTCAACGAATCGTTGTCGAGGCTGCCGCGCAAGTCACCTTCGGACCGAGGGCCGATGGCGCTTGCTGCGCCCTCTTCTTCCTCTTCGGCAGGACGGCGGCGGGGTTGTTCCACGACGATGTCGGGGCTAACGCCCAGCGCCTGGATCGACCGACCAGACGGGGTGTAGTACCGCGCCGTGGTCAAACGCATCGCGCCTTCACCCCGCAGCGGCATGACCGTCTGAACCGATCCCTTGCCAAAGCTCTTGGTGCCCACGACGATGGCGCGACGGTGATCCTGCAGCGCGCCCGCCACAATTTCCGAGGCCGATGCCGACCCGCCATTGATCAGCACGACAATGGGCTTGCCCTGGGCCAGGTCACCCGGTGTCGCATTGAACCGGTCACCATCGGCCGGATCACGGCCCCGGGTCGATACGATCTCGCCCTCTTCGAGGAAGGCATCCGACACGCGAATGGCCTGCGTCAACAGACCACCGGGGTTGTTGCGCAGGTCCAGAACAAAGCCGTTGACGTTCTCCATACCGCCCAGTGTTTCGACCTCTTCTTCCAGCTTGGACATGAGGTTCGGGGTGGTCTTGTCGTTGAAGGTGGTCACACGCAGGACAACGGTTTCGCCTTGGGTGCGGCTGCGGACAGCCTGCAATTCGATGGTGTCGCGGATGATGGACACATCAAAGGGTTCGGTTTCGCCCTCGCGGACCACGGTGACGATGATCTCGGACCCGACCGGTCCGCGCATCCGTTCGACCGCTTCGTCCAGGGTCAGGCCCAGCATCGATTCGCCATCGACATGGGTGATGAAATCACCCGCTTCGATGCCCGCCTCGGCTGCCGGCGTGCTGTCGATGGGCGACACCACCTTGATGAACCCTTCTTCTTGCGTGACCTCGATGCCAAGACCGCCGAATTCGCCACGGGTCTGCACCTGCATCGCGGCCGCATCGTCGGGCGACAAGTAGCTTGAGTGCGGATCAAGCGAGGTCAGCATGCCGTCGATGGCGGCCTCGATCAGTTCCTTGGGCTCGACCTCTTCGACGTATTGGCCGCGGATGCGTTCAAAGATGTCCCCGAACAGGTCAAGCTGTTCATAGACGCTGGCATTTGCCGCCTTTTCCTGTGCCAGAAGCGGCCCGGCGACCTGCGTGGTGGCGATCACACCCGCCACCGTTCCGCCCAAGGCGGCCATCACGAATTTCTTCATTACAGCTTATCCATCCTGTTCGGTGCTGAACCACTCAAGCGGGTCCATTGGCACGTTATTCTCTCTTACCTCTATATAGAGCGTTTCCGAACGCTCAGCGCCACCCCCTTCACCACCTGTTGAAGCGGCATTTGGCGCAGGCAGGCCACCCATCAGGCCCAATGGGGTGCCAGCGGCGATAATCTGACCGGTTTTACCATAGCTGACGGCCATGCCCGCCAGAATGATCAGCGTGCCGGGGCGTGGTTCAAGGATGGTCACGGCGCCAAAGTCCAGAAGCGGACCGACATAGCGCAGCGTCGCCGCCGTGGGCGAGGTCACCAACGTGCCGGGGCGCGTTGCCAGCAGGATGCCGGGGCGCGTGATCCCGGCGGCATCCGGTTCACCGGCCTGGCGCAGAATGAGGCCCCGGGCGGGCATCGGAAACTCACCGATCAGGTCATCTATGGGTGGCGCCGACCACCCGGCGTCCCCTTCCGCAATGCTGGCCAGCCCGCTCGAGAACGCATCCAATGTCTCGGCAGAGGCGATCAGGATCGCGGTGCGCACCGGATCTTCGGTAAAGCGTTGGGGCAGATCCGTCCGTTCGGCCATCGCCTGGTTCAGGGCGGACCGGGCTGTCTGCACTTCGGCCAGACCGGTCTGCAATTGTGCCGCGGCCTGTTCTTGCAGCAGTCGCAGGCTTTCGACATCGCTCAGGTCCTGGCGCAGCTGCGCGGCGCGTTGGTTCAGGGCCGGTGTCAATTCGGCCAAGAGCATCCCGGCGCGCGCCGTTCCGTTTGGCCCCTGCGGATGCAGGAATGCGGTCGGGGTCTCGTCCGGGGACAGGGTCTGCAACACGGCGACCAGTTGGGCAATCTCGGCATCGCGCGCCTGCAATTGGCCGCGCAGCTGCGCCTCGCGGATCGCCGCACGGCGCAACCCGGCCCGCATCGCGGACAGCCCGGCCTCGTAGGCTTGGACCGTATCGGTCAAGGCCCGTACCCGGTCGCGGGCGCTGCCCGCGTCAGTCAACCGGACCGATGCGGCCTCCAGTTGCGCGCCTGCTTCACGTGCCAGCGCACCCGCATCCTCCTGCGCCCAAAGCGGCAGGGCAAAAAGGGCCAGAAAAAGCGCGACGCCTGTCCTCATTCGATCAGATTTTCGCCTGTCATCTCGACGGGCTGTTCAAGGCCCATCAGGTGCAGCAGCGTGGGTGCCAAGTCGGCAAGCCGCCCCGACTTCAACTGCCCCTCGGCGCCGATCAGGGCCACGGGGACAAGGTTTGTCGTATGCGCCGTATGTGGCGCACCGGTATCAGGGTCGATCATGGTTTCGCAATTGCCGTGATCCGCCGTGAGGATCATGGCCCCGCCCGCCTGGTCCAATGCAGGCAGAACGCGGCCCAGCCCCGTGTCCACGGCCTCGCACGCGGCAATGGCGGCATCCAGATCGCCGGTATGGCCTACCATATCCGGATTGGCATAGTTCACCACGATCAGGTCATACCCCTCTTCGATGGCGGCGATAAATTTGTCCGTCACCTCGACCGACGACATCTCGGGTTGCAGGTCATAGGTGGCGACCGCGGGCGACTTGGGCATCGCGCGGTCCTCGCCCGTTTCTGGTCGTTCCTCTCCGCCATTCAGGAAAAAGGTCACGTGCGGGTATTTCTCGGTCTCGGCCAGACGGAACTGGCGCAAGCCTGCCTTGGCGACCCACGCCCCCAGCGTGTTCACGATCTCGGGCTTGGGATAGACGGTGGTCATATAGGCCGCGTGGTCTTCGGAATAGTCCGCCATGCCCATCAAGCCGAACCAGTCGGGGCGGCCCGCAGGATCAAAAGCGTCAAAGCCCGGATCGCCCAGCGCCGCCATGATCTCGCGCGCGCGGTCAGCCCGGAAGTTCAGGCAAAACAACCCGTCGCCGTCCCTGGCGCCCTTGTAGCCATCCATGACGGCCGCCGGGATGAACTCGTCCGTCTTGTCGTCGTCATAGGCGGCCTCGATGGCGGCCTGCGCACTTTCGACCACCCGTCCATCGGCCCGCACCATGGCGGCAAAGGCGGTCTCGACCCGGTCCCAGCGGTTGTCGCGGTCCATCGCGAAATAGCGGCCCGTGACGGTCACGACGCGCGCCCCCGCAGGCAAGGCTTCGGTCAATTGCTCCAGATAGGAGAGGGCCGATTTTGGCGCGACGTCACGGCCATCGGTGATGGCGTGGATCACAACGGACAGCCCCGCATCGGTACAGGCCTTGGCGGCGGCGATCAGGTGGCTGATATGCCCGTGCACGCCACCATCCGACAATACACCCATCAGATGGGCGCGGCCCTCTGCTTCCTTGATACCGTTGATCCAGTCGGTCAGGCGCGGGTTGCGAAAGAAGCTGCCGTCCTCGATGGCCAAATCGATCTGACCCAGATCCATCGCCACCACACGGCCCGCGCCGATGTTGGTATGACCGACCTCGGAATTGCCCATCTGCCCGCGCGGCAGTCCCACATCGGGACCATGGGTGACCAGGGTCGCATGGCTGCACGTGTCCATGATCCGGTCGATCGTGGGCGTGCGGGCCAGCCTGGGCGCGTTGCCGGTCCTGTCGTCACGCAGGCCCCAGCCATCCATGATGCACAGAACAACGGGTTTGGGTGGTGCCATCTTGGGGGGTCCTTCCGGTGGGGTGCCTGCGTTCTACCGCGCCGCCCGGCGCTTGGAAAGAAGGCTTGCATAGGTTGGCGCGCGCGGTACGGTCCGACCCCGGGCGGAGGGCCGTGAGATGCGCGACTACATGCTGGTACACCTGAATGTCGTGCGCCCTGTCGGCGCCTTCAGCGCGGGCCACCCCAATGCCCAGTTCTTCTTTGGTGAATTGCCCAAGGTGTTCGCGGCGGCCAAGGCGGATGACGGCATGTTCTGGCACAATCACGGGGCGCGTCTGCCGGACGGCCGGTATGGCGACATGACCGACCTTCTGGAATTGCGCACCACAAGGACCGAAGACAATTTCCACATCCTGACCATGGCCGGGTGGCGCGACGTGCACGCCCTGCACCGGTTTGCCTATCGTGAAGCCCTGCACCGCAACGGGATGAAAACGCTCCGTGATTGGGTGGACCGGTCGACCGGCGCAACCATGGTCATGTGGTGGACCGAACGTGGCACCCGCGTGACGTTGGAGGACGGATGGCAGCGGTTGCAGATGCTGCGGGCCGATGGTCCCTCGACCAACGCCTTTACACTGCAAACCCGGTTTGATCCGCCGGACTGATCACGTGATGCGATCCGGCAGGCCCTTGCCGTTATTCCACCAGCGATGCGGATTGTCGCTGTTGGGATCATAGGCCGCCCGGCTGACCCAATCCTCGCGGAGGAAAATCACCGGTTCCTCGTAGTGGTGCACTTCCAGAATCGCATCCATGACCTTCTCCAGCACGACCGCATCCCGTTCGATGGAAATCTTCAATTCCACCATGGGATAGGTTTCGGTCTCGCCGGCCTGAAATCCGTCCACATGGGTTGTGGTGGTCGATCCGGCCTCGGGCCGGGCCGTTTCGCGTCCCACGGCCGAGATGCTGGCATTGCGCTGATACCGGCCATAGCCCAATGGGTGCACCTGCATCACCGCATCCAGAATGCGGTCGGTATCTTCGTGCAAGGTCTGTATTTCCAGGGTCCAGACCGGGATGAACGTGCCCGATGTGGCCTTGTAACTGGCAAGTGTGGTCATGCTGTTCCTCTCAATCCGGGGTCCCCCGCGTGAAACTGATCTTCGACAGGTCCGGGGCCTGTTGCGTGGTGGACAACACTTCGACCGGGGCCGCGCCCGGGGTCAGGATATGGCGCAACAGGCCCACGGGATGCGCGCGCAGGGTCAGGCGGGTCGATACGTAATCCTCGACCACCTGCTCACCCAAACTCATCTCGGGCAACAATGCCATGGGCTCGTCCACCACCTCGCCATCCAGATCGTTGGCAAAGAGGGGCAGGACCGGACCCGGGGCAATGGCCTTGGCCTCCCATAGCGCCTCGCGCCGGGTAAGTCCTGCGGATGCAAAGGCGTCCGCCTCGGCCAGCCGCACGATCACCGGCGGTGACAGACCGGCCCGCCGCCAGATATCCTGCACGGATTGATACCCGTTGCCGCGCGCCGCCGTCAGCCAGCTTGCGTCCTCCTCGGACAATCCCTTGATCTGCCGGAACCCAAGCCGCAGGGCGAGGCCCCCGCGCCCGTCAGGTTCCATCGCGTTGTCCCAGAAACTCGCATTCACACAGATGGGGCGCACCTCGACCCCGTGTTCGCGCGCATCGCGCACGATCTGGGCGGGCGCATAGAACCCCATGGGCTGCGCATTCAGCAGCGCACAGGCAAAGATGCCCGGATGGTGGCATTTGAGCCAGCTTGAGGCATAAACCAGCAGCGCAAAGCTGGCTGCGTGGCTTTCGGGAAAGCCGTAGCTGCCAAAACCCTCGATCTGGGAAAAACAGCGCTCGGCAAAATCGTCGTCATAGCCGTTCTTGCGCATGCCATGCAGGAACAGGGCGCGGAATTCACTGACGCTGCCATGCTTCTTGAACGTCGCCAGCGACCTGCGCAGCCGGTCGGCCTGATCGGGGGTAAAGCCCGCCCCCACGATGGCGATCTGCATGGCCTGTTCCTGAAACAGCGGCACGCCCAGCGTCTTGCCCAGCACCGCGCCAAGTTCGTCCGAGGGGAAAGACACCTCCTCCTCTCCGTTGCGGCGGCGAATATAGGGATGCACCATGTCGCCCTGAATGGGGCCCGGTCGGATGATCGCCACCTCAATCACCAGGTCGTAGAAGTTGCGGGGGCGCATGCGAGGCAGAAAGTTCATCTGCGCCCGGCTTTCGACCTGGAACACACCCACGCTGTCTGCCGCACACAGCATGTCGTAGACGCGCGGGTCCTCGGGCGGCAGGGTGGCAAGGGTATAATCCTGCTGGTGGTGCATCCTGAGCAGGTCAAAGGCCTTGCGGATACAGGTCAGCATACCAAGGCTGAGCACATCGACCTTCAGGATGCCAAGGCTGTCGATGTCGTCCTTATCCCAACAGATGACGGTGCGGTCTTCCATCGTGGCGTTTTCGATGGGCACCAGTTCATCCAACCGCCCTTCGGTGATGATGAAACCGCCCACATGCTGGGACAGATGCCGGGGAAAGCCGTTGATCTCGTAGACCAGTTCGATGGTCTGCTGCAGGCGGCGGTCGCGGAAATCGAGGCCGATCTCGGCCATGCGCTCCGCCTCCAACCCCTTGGTGGAAAAGAAGCCCCAGAGCTGGGAAGAAAGTGCGCTGATCGTGTCCTCGGTCAGGCCCATGGCGCGGCCCACCTCGCGGATGGCGCGCTTGCCCCGGTAATGCACGACCGTCGCGCACAGGCCCGCGCGGTGGCGGCCATAGCGTTCATAGATGTGCTGGATCACCTCCTCGCGCCGCTCATGTTCGAAATCGACGTCAATGTCGGGTGGCTCGTCCCGGGCCTCGGACACGAAGCGTTCAAAGACCATCGTGCCCATCTCGGGTGACACGCTGGTGATGCCCATGCAGTAACAGACCACCGAATTGGCCGCCGACCCGCGCCCCTGACACAGGATGCCGCGCGAGCGGGCAAAGTGGACAATATCGCGGACGGTCAGGAAGTAGGGCTCGTATTTCAGCTTGGCGATCAGGGCGAGTTCGTGGCGCAGAAGGGTCTGCGCCTTTTCGGGGGCGCCCGCCGGGTAGCGCCATTTCAGACCCTCATAGGCCAGCCGTTCGAGCCGCTGGCTGGGGGTCTCATCCTCAGTGATCTCGGACGGGTATTCATAGCGGAGTTGATCAAGCGAGAAGTCCAGACGCGCGGCAAGCTCCCCCGTCCTGTGCACGGCCTCTTCGTGCCCGGCAAAAAGACGCAACATATCCGCAGCGCTGCGCAGGCGTCCTTCACCGTTGCTGAGCGCCGCGCGGCCCAACGCATCGACACGGCATTTGAGGCGGATGGCCGTGACCACATCGGCCAGCTTGCGGCGTGATCCGTGGTGCATGCGCGGCGCGGCAGAGGCAAGGGTCGGCACGCCCAACCCCCGCGCCTGATCCGCAATCCGGTCAAAGCGCACCGTGTCGCGCCCGTCATAGCGGGGGGGCAGCAGCACATGCATGTTCCCGGCAAAGCGGCGCGTCAACCGGCACGCCGTTTGCACCCAATCGCACGCGCCGCCCTGCCCCCCCTGCGCGTGTGGCCAAAGAAGTAGATGGAGACCATCTGCAAACTCTTCGAGGTCCTTCAGTTGGAGATGGCATTCGCCTTTTTCGGCATCAAGACGACCCTTCGAGATGATCCGGCACAGGCTGCGCCAGCCCTGCCGGTCCACGGGCAGCACCGTGATCGGCGGGGCATCCGTGAAAAGCAGACGCGCTGCCGGGATCAGGCGCGGGACAATATCGACCGACGCCCGCGGTGGATTCGGTACATGGTCGGGCTTGGGCGGGCCAATCAGGCCGTGGATTTTATCGAACTCGCGCCGTTCCTTGACGTTGCGCGCAATCACCTTGGCCTGGGTATGCGCCCGCACGATCCCCGCCACCGTATTGTCATCGGCAACGGCAATCGCCTCCATCCCCAGCAGGGCGGCACGGTTGATGTACTCCTCGGGGTGGGACGCCCCGGTGAGGAAGGTGAAATTCGACGTGATCGACAGCTCGCAAAACATGAAACAGCAGATTCGGTGGCAGCAGGGCGCCATTATGTTCTATTTTTGTTCTCATTTGAAGTGTCGAGATGGGGCTTTGCCCCCGCGCCTGCGGCGCTCCCCCATCGTATTTTCAGTCGGAAGAAACAAAGGCGCAGGAATCGGATCGCCCGGCGCCACCCAGGCAGGTCAAAATGGAAAAAAAGGAGGCCACAATGCCAAGATTCACCGCCCTGCCAACAGACATCGTCAAAGCCTACCGCGCCGGTGCACCGGATGCATTTGGCAACCCGCCCGAACGGCACATCTCGGACGGGGCCGGCAACCCGTGCCGCCACTGCCTGCGCGACGTGCCCGCCGGCGCCGAGATGCTGGTGCTGGCCCATAAACCGTTCGAAGGCCGCCACCCCTATGCCGAGGTCGGGCCGATCTTTCTGTGTGCCGACGATTGCCCACGCGGCGGCGGGTCCGATTTACCCGACATCCTGACCACCTCGCCCGACTACCTGATCAAAGGGTATTCGGCCGATGACCGCATCGTCTATGGCACCGGTGCCGTCACCCCGACGCCCGAGATCGGGGCACGGGTGGCGGCCATCTTTGCCAACCCGGACGTGGCCTACCTGCATGTGCGCTCTGCCCGCAACAACTGTTACCAGGCGCGCGTGGACCGGGACGGGTAACCCCTTGTCTGGCTTGCCGCCTTGGCGCATAAACGCTCCCGCACGCGCCCCAGCCAAGGATTGCCCCCATGCCCATCGACGCACCCGAAACCAAGACGGTCCACACCCACCGCGTGGCGTGTGACGGGGGCGAAGGCGCGCTGGGGCATCCGCGCGTCTGGCTGCAGATCCCCGAAGATACCGGCTGGGTCGAATGCCCGTATTGTGACTGCAAATATGTATACGAGGACACGGCAGGCGCGGCCTGATCCGAATGCTCCGCCGCCTGGGTGCGGGACTTGCTGGGATCGTGCTGCTGTATGCCCTGGCGGCGGCACTTGGCGGGCTTTGGCCCGGACGCACCGCACCGCCCACAGGGCCAAAGACCCACACTGTCCGACTGATCCACGGGCCGATCCATTATGACATCCTGTTGCCCATCGCGGACGCGCGTCGCGATCTGGGCTGGCTTGCGGCCAAAGGCATCGCGCTGGATCACCCCGGTGCGGACTGGCTGGTGGTGGGATGGGGGGCGCGCGACTTCTATACCAGCACCGGCACCTATCTGGACCTTGCGCCCCGCAGCATCTGGCGGGCGATCACGGGCGACAGGGGCGTGATGCGGGTGGACCTGGCCGGGACCGTGCCGGCGGACTGGCCTGCGCTGCATCTGACGGACGCGCAATACCGGGCCCTGATCGCGGGCCTTACCGACAGTTTTGCAAGCGGGGCGGCGACGCAGCCCATGGATCATCCCGGGTTTTCGGAGTGGGACCGGTTCTTTCCCGCGCGGGGGCGGTTTCACCTGTTCAATACCTGCAACGTCTGGGTGGGGGATATGTTGCGGCATGCAGGCATCCGATTTGGGATATGGACGCCCACGCCCTACGCCGTCACGCTGTCGTGGCGCATGTTTCACAGCTGACCGGGCCACGCCCCAGGCCATCGGGTCCGAAAGCCGGACTACTTTGGACGAGGCTTCAAGGGATCCGCAGGCGGTGCCGATATGGCCCGACATCCAGCAAGCAGGATCGTGGCGACACCAAAGTGACCACGGCCCGTCTCCGGATCGAACACCGGCTAGTCGTCGATCACCTGCCGGATCAGGGCATCAACCTGCGTTTGGACCCGTAGATTGGCCTGCTCGATCTTTTCCGACAGGTCCCGAATTTCGCTTGCGATGATAGCAAAGCCGCGGCCCTGTTCGCCCACATGTGCGGCCTCGATCGACGCATTGATGGCGATCAGCCCGACATTTTGCGAAATCTCGCTGATCTCGCGCAGCGCATCGCGGGCATCGGTGCCGGTCTGAGTCGCGGTTGCGCGCCGGTCGACGCGGTCGGTATGCAAATCACCGCTTAGCCTGTTCACCAGCTTTGCGAAGTGTCGATTGAACGACCCTGCGGCGAACGTCGTCAAGTTGCGCAACTGCTCTGTCTTGCATGTGCCCTGCTCGAAATGGCGGACCATGTCGGTGACGGCGGCCACGAATTGGCGCATGACATCCACGCTGTCCGGCAGATCGGCGATGGTACGCCGCAACCAGTCCAGCGCATGGGCGTCAATCCCGCGCTCGGGCTGTGTCCCGGCCAGCAGCCGCACGCCGGAATGCGCACCGGGCATCGCGCGTTGAATGCCTTGCAGGCATTTCTCGTGATCCTCTGGCGTGTCGAACAACAGACCCGCCGCACAATACAGCGTCGCCCGCGCGCAATGGGACCGGATCATGTCCACCGCCCGCAACAATTCGATCCGCGCGGCAATCCCGGTTGCCCCGGATTGCTGCCCCAATACATCCGTCACGTCGCCCAAACGGTTCATCGCTGTCATGGGCCCGTCTTGGCAGATCGACGTTAACAAAGGCTTGTGCTTTCCCCTTTTCCGGAATCGTGGCACATCACCTGAACACCGCACATCAAGGGGGCGAGAACATGGCGTTTGGCAAAGGGTGTCACCTGCATCTGATCGACGGATCGGCCTTTATCTTCCGCGCCTACCACGCGCTGCCCCCGCTCACCCGCAAGTCCGACGGGCTGCCCATCGGGGCGGTGTCCGGTTTTTGCAACATGCTGCACAAATATGTCGAGGGGAACCACGGCCCGGACGCGCCCACCCATGTTGCGGTGATCTTTGACAAGGGCAGCCACACCTTTCGCAACGACATGTATGACCAGTACAAGGCCAACCGCGAGGCGATGCCCGAGGACCTGCGCCCGCAGATCCCGCTGACACGGGCGGCCACCGAAGCCTTCAATATCGCCTGCAAGGAAAAAGAGGGGTTCGAGGCCGACGACATCATCGCCACCCTCGCCGTGCAGGCCCGCGCGGCGGGTGGCCGCGTCACCATCATCAGTTCCGACAAGGACCTGATGCAGCTTGTGGGCGACGGGGTGGAGATGCTGGACGCCATGAAGAACACCCGCATCGACCGCGACGGCGTGTTCGAGAAATTCGGCGTCTATCCCGACCGCGTGGTCGATGTGCAGGCGCTGGCGGGTGACAGCGTGGACAACGTGCCCGGCGCGCCGGGGATCGGGGTCAAGACCGCCGCCCTGCTGATCAACGAATACGGCGACCTTGACGCCCTTCTGGAACGCGCCGAGGAGATCAAGCAACCCAAGCGTCGCCAAACCCTGATCGATCACGCGGACCAGATCCGTCTGTCGCGCGACCTGGTTCGCCTCGATGAAAACACACCTCTCGACTTCACGCTTGATGACCTCGAAGTGCAGGATGCCGACCCCGAAAAACTCATGCCCTTCCTGGCCGAGATGGAGTTCCGCACCCTCACCCGCCGCATCGCCGATCAGCTTGGGGTCGACGCGCCCGAGATCAAGGAACCCAGCGCGCCCGAAGCGCAGGACGCGCCCGATGCCCCCGGTTTCGAAGACAGCACCTACGAACACGTGCAAACCGCGGACCAACTGCAAGGCTGGATCGACCTGATCTATGAGCGCGGGTACGTCGCCGTGGATACCGAAACAACCGGCCTCAACGAAATGACCGCCGATCTGGTGGGTATCTCGCTGGCGGTGAACCCCGGCCACGCGTGTTACATCCCGCTGACGCACAAGCAGGGGGGCGACGATCTTTTCGGCTCCGACGACCTGGCCGAGGGGCAGATGCCGCTGGACCGGGCGCTCGATATGCTCAAGCCCGTGCTCGAAGACGACAGCATCCTCAAGATCGGGCAGAACATGAAATACGACGCCAAGATCTTTGCGCGTCTGAATATCCACGTGGCGCCCATCGACGACACCATGCTCTTGTCCTATGCGCTGCACGGCGGGCTGCACGGGCACGGAATGGACACGCTGTCGGAACGCTACCTCGGCCACACGCCGATCCCGATCAAACCGCTGCTGGGGTCAGGCAAATCGGCAAAGACCTTCGACATGGTGCCCGTGGCCGATGCGGTGGCGTACGCCGCCGAGGATGCCGACATCACCCTGCGGCTCTGGCAGCTTCTCAAACCACAACTGCACCGCGTACAGGTGACGAAAGTCTACGAAACGCTGGAACGGCCTATGGTGCACACACTCGCAACCATGGAACGCTCCGGAATCAAAGTGGACCGCGACACACTCTCCCGCATGTCCAACGCCTTCGCCCAGAAAATGGCGGGGCTCGAGGATGAGATCTACGAACTCGCCGGGCGCAAGTTCAACGTCGGCTCGCCCAAGCAGCTTGGCGAAATCCTGTTCGACGAAATGGGGATCGAAGGCGGCAAGAAGGGCAAGACAGGGGCCTATGCCACCGGTGCCGACGTGCTCGAAGACCTTGCAACGATGCATGAACTGCCCGCCCGCGTGCTTGACTGGCGGCAAGTGTCCAAACTGAAATCCACCTACACGGACGCGCTTCAGGACCACATCAACCCCGACACGGGCCGCGTGCACACGTCCTATTCCATCGCGGGGGCGTCCACAGGCCGGCTCGCCTCCACCGATCCCAATCTGCAAAACATACCAATCCGTACGGAAGAAGGGCGGCGCATTCGCGAGGCATTTGTGTCTGAACAGGGCAAGACGCTCGTCGCGCTCGATTACTCCCAGATCGAACTGCGCATCCTCGCCCACATCGCCGACATCCCGGAACTGAAGCAGGCGTTCAAGGACGGTATCGACATCCACGCACTCACGGCCAGCGAAATGTTCGACGTGCCCCTGGACGAGATGACGCCCGATATCCGCCGCAAGGCGAAGGCGATCAACTTCGGGGTCATCTACGGCATTTCGGGCTTTGGCCTTGCGCGCAACCTGCGCATCCCGCGGGCCGAGGCGCAGGGCTTCATCGACCGCTACTTCGAACGCTTCCCCGGTATCCGCACCTACATGGACGACACCAAGGCGTTCGCCAGGGAATACGGCTATGTCCAGACGCTGTTCGGGCGCAAGATCCACACGCCCAACATCGCCGACAAGGGCCCCCGGGCCGGTTTCGCGCAACGCGCCGCGATCAACGCGCCCATCCAGGGGACGGCCGCCGACGTCATCCGCCGCGCCATGATCCGCATGCCCGCCGCGATCAAGGACATTCCTGCTGCGATGTTGTTGCAGGTGCATGACGAATTGCTGTTCGAAGTGGACGACGGCGCGGTCGATGACCTGATCGGCGTGGCAAAAAATGTGATGGAAAGCGCCAATGACCCGGTGGTGAAGCTGGATGTGAAACTGACGGTCGATGCGGGCCAGGGACAGAACTGGGCCGAAGCGCACTAAGGAGGCTGGCGTTCGATTAGGAGCGCAGGGAGCGGACTTTTCAAAGTTGTGTATGCGGCCCAAAGCCGACCTTCATCCACTATCGTCGTGCTGCGACGCGGCCCGTGACAGGCGAAATTCGCTGCGCACGCAAAACCAGGGTGTGGGCGGATGACAGCGGTGCAGACGGAGCAGCCTTTCGATCGGCAAAGATCGAGGCGCTTTTGTTTGGTTGGTCTATCCTTGCGCGACCATAACGCGAAATAAGGACGTCGAACCAGCGGTCGCGGCAAGCGAAGTCGCGCCAACGTTTCGTCCGATGCGCAGCCTCGGTTTCGTTATTGGGACGCGCCCCGGAGCATCGTATCTTGTGAGGTCTATTTGCCCCAGAAGGCCTTCAAGGACAGGCCTTGGGAACATCCCGCTCAGCACGACATCGGTGGGATTAAAGAACTGTACGACGATGCTCAATGGATCAGACAAAGCCTTTCCACGGGACTCAATCCAGGTCCAGAGTCGTTGGTCTTCATGTTCAAGAAGTGTGGCGATCAAGGCGGGGTCAGGCTCGGGATCGGCAAGGTCGAGATACGTCGCCAGGTCCGGCAGGGAGGGTCGAATGCCGTGGTCCGGAACAAGCGCACCTATGTTGACGGCTTGACCGTATCCGCCGCGAAACACGCGCAGCCCATCGACCAGGCTTCCGCCCACGCCGTAGTCCAGGAACAGCACGAAAATCAATGCATCCGGGTCGCTTCCGAACATTGCTTCATCAATGGAAGGGCATTTGCTTTCCAAGGAAACGGAAACGCCGAATTTTTGCTCAATCTGGGATCGGTATTCATTGAAGTCGATCCCGCTTTGCGTCGGCGTCACTTCTTGAATTTCGCCAGCCGCGTTGAACATCGCTGGTGCCCAAATCGTTATACCGGCCAGGCAATCCGCCCGGTGCAGCAGATCTGAGACAATGTCGACAGCGGCAGCCAGGCCTGCTTGGACGTCCTGTGCGTTCACGCTGCTTTCCGCCGTTCCCAGGATGCTACCGCTGAGATCGACGATTGCGCCGCGTATTCCGCCGGTGGACAGGCTAAGCCCAAGGCCACCAATCGCGCCTTTTCTGACCTTCACGCGCAGCGCCGGTTGCCCGCGGCGCGATGGGACACGCTCTCTTTCTTCCGTAACCCAGCCCTCCTGAAGGAAGCCAGTCACGCATTGCGTCAGCAGCGCCTTGGAGTAGTCGAGCCGTTGGGCCAACTCTGCGCGGCTTTGATTTGGGAACCGCCGGATAGATTCCAGGATCGCACGTTCTGTCTCGCGTAAGGCGCGCATGGCCTTTGGCCTCCAAACGTCATCAATACTTTGCGTGAGCGTCATCAAATTGAATCCAAGCTATTATATTCACGCTATGAATTTAATTGTCGGTAGCACGATTGCAAGATGGATTTGGTGGGGTAAGCATGGTCGATCGGCCGGTTTCTTTGATGGTGTCGAACATCTCAAAGGTGTTTGAAGACGGCTTTACCGCGCTCACCGGGATCGACTTGACCGTCTCGCAGGGTGAATTTCTGACGCTGCTTGGCCCTTCGGGATGCGGTAAAACCACTCTTTTGAAAACCATTGCCGGTTTTCATATCCCGACCAGTGGCCGGATCGAGCTGTCGGGACAGGACATCACCGAAAACCCGCCAGAAAAGCGCGATATGGCGATGTGTTTTCAGTCTTACGCTCTGTTTCCTCATCTCAGCGTTGCCGACAACATCGACTTTGGGCCACGCCAGAACCGCGTGCCTCGATCCGAGCGGTTTGAACGTCTGGAACGCCTGTTGGGCCAAGTGGAACTGGAGCCGCATCGCGACAAATTGCCCAACAAGCTGTCGGGCGGCCAGCAACAGCGGGTCGCCCTTGCCCGAGCGCTGGCAATGCAACCTGCCGTCGTTCTGTTCGACGAACCACTTTCCAATCTGGACGCAAAACTTCGCGATCAGGTACGCCGCGAAATTCGCGGCCTCCAAAAGGAATTCGGCTTTACGGCGATCTACGTCACCCATGACCAGTCCGAAGCCTTGTCAATGTCCGATCGCGTCGTCGTCATGCGCAATGGACGCATAGACCAGATCGGGACGCCCGAAGACGTCTATAACCGCCCGACCACAGCTTTCGTCGCGGATTTCATCGGGGCGGCGAACATGCTCCCGTTCGAACGCGGTGCGAACGGTCATGTGACCACACCCATCGGAACGCTTGCGGTGAACGACGCGCCCGATCCATCGGCCAGCTATCTTGTCTGGCGACCCGAGGACGCCGAACCCTGCGCGCCGGACGAGGCCGGCGCGATCACAGCCGAGATGACAGAGCGCGCTTATCAGGGCGCATACACCGAATTGCATGTTCGGGTCGGAAGCTCGCCCGAACAACGGCTCCACCTGCCGCATGCGCATATGCCATCTGATACGCGCATCAGCTTTCGCCTGCCCCCCGACCGGTTGCGCTTTGTCACCGGAGAGATTGCATGAACTGGCGGCGCACGGGCACGATCCTGCTTTTGCTCCTCCCGGGACTTGGCCTGATCCTGGTCATGATTGGCTCGGTTTTCTACGTCGCCGTCATGCAAAGCCTTGGGTTCTTCAACCTTGTGGGCGAGGACACGTTCTCGCTCGAGCATTGGCAAAAAGTTCTCGACAGTCGCTCCTTCAACCGGGCGTTTCAGTACTCGGCCTATATCGCCACGGTCAGCGCCATTGGATCCGTGGCGCTGGCCTATCCGATTGCGATCTGGTTGCGCCGCCCGTTTCGCGGATCGCTTGTCGTCTCGGCCTTGCTCAAGGCACCGCTGTTCGTGCCGGGCCTTGTGGCCGCGTTCTTGTTCATTAATATCGTCGCCTACCACGGCATCCTCAATCAATTGTTCATCTGGCTTGGCTTTATCGACGCACCGATCCGGATGCAGAACGACCGTGGGGCATGGGGGGTCGTGTTCCTCCAGCTTTGGAAAAACATGCCCTTCGCGCTGCTCCTTCTGTCCGGCGCGGTGCAGGGCATCTCGGATGAGGTGCTTGATGCGGCGCGCGATCTTGGCGCCGGGGGCTGGGATCGCTTTCGCAAGGTGATCGCGCCCTTGTCAGTGTCAGCCATGCAGGCCGCGCTGATCATCATTTTCATCCAGGCCGCAGGCGACTTTGCGTTTCAGGTCACTGCAGGCCCGACGAACGTGCAGTCGATGTCCCAGTTGATGGTCTTTCTCAAGGACAGTTTTGGGCGCTGGAATCAGGCCGCGGTCGTTGGGGTCTGCCTGATGGGTCTGGCCCTCGGCGGATCGCTTCTTTTGGCGATGACCTCCCGGCTCTTGCTGCGGGGGGGACGATGGTAAGCCTGACAGATACACCCACGGCACCGGAAAAATCGCGCCCTTCGCGACGCCAGAAGGGAAGCGGGCTCAACCGGCTGTTGATGGGGATGCTTCTGGTGATCTGCACCATCTGGCTGGTCGTGCCCTTCGCTATGGCGGTTGTCTGGTCGCTGGTGGATCCCGAGACTGGCTGGAACTATCCCGATATCCTGCCACCCAGCCTGTCGTTTGCACGTTGGGTCGACGTCTGGACGACCACCGCGCTGCCTGACGCGTTGCGAAACTCTTATCTGCTTGCGCCGACTGCGGCGTTCATCACGCTTCTTCTGGCAACGCCGACCGCTTACTGCTTTGCCCGCTACGACTTTCCGGGCAAGGGGCTGGCTCAGGTTGCAACGCTCCTGCCTCTGGTTGTGCCGGGGTTTGTCCTGGCGATCTTCTTTTCGTCGCTGATCTTCAAGCTGGGGATCTATTCGCGTTTCCTGTCGATCCTGATCGCCCATTGCGTTCTGTTTCTTCCTTACGCGATCCGGATCATGACGGTCGCTTTCGAGAATGTGCAACAGGATCTGGTCGATGCCGCGCGCGACCTTGGCGCCTCGCCCTGGGCGCGTATCCGCGTAGCATACATGCCTGCGCTTGCACCGGGCATTCTGGCCTCCCTCATCATCGTTTTCATCCAATCGATCGAGGAATTCGCGATCGCCTTCATCGTGGGCGCACCAAATTTCGTGACCATTCCGTCAATCCTTTACTCCTATCTCGGGTACAACTTCGTCCGCCCCAACGCAGCGGTCGTCAGCCTTGTGCTCGTGGTTCCCAATGTCCTTTTGATGCTGGGTCTGGAGCGGCTTTTGAAATCCGCCAATCCCGCCCAGGCCGGTGTCAAAGGATGAAACCGCAGCCCGCCTGCACCTTCAATCCGGAGAAAGAGACCATGTATCGCACCCTTATCGCATCTGCTGCACTCGCAGCGTTGGCCACCGGCGCCGCGGCCGAAGGCCACTCGGACCTTCTGTCCAAGCCTTGGGACGAGATCGTCGCCCAAGCCAAGGAAGAAGGCGAAGTCAGCTGGTTCGTCTGGTATTTCCAGCCCCAGTATCGCGAGATCGCCGACGCGTTCACCGCCGAATTCGGGATCGATGTGACGATCCCCGAAGGCACCCATGATGGCAATATCGAGAAATTCCTCGCCGAAGCCCGCCGTGACACGGGTGACATCGACGTTCTGGCCATGGGCCTTGACCGCATCGACCTGTTCGATCCTGCCGAGATGACCGTTGGCCCGCTGACGGATGTGCTTCCCAATGGCCCCAAGATGGTCACCGAACTGGGCGGCTATGATGGCATGGGCTATGCCTTTGCCTATTGGGGCAACCAGACCGGCATCGCCTATGATCCCGAAGTCCTGTCCTTCGAGGACGCGCCGCAAACGGTTGAAGATTTCAAGGCGTTTTTCGCAAACGAGCCCGGCAAGTTCGGCTTCAACTATGAAAACGGCGGATCCGGCCCGTCCTTCATCCAGAACATCGCCCGCCACGTCACCGAACTGCCGGAAGCCGAGTTCCTCGATGGCGCCGTATCCGAAGAAAAGATGGCGATGATGCAACCGGCCTGGGACTGGTTCCTTGACGATCCCGAAGGCTACGTGATCACCGCATCCAATACCGATAGCCTTGTGCGGCTATCCAACCGCGAGTTCGCAGCGGTGGCCGCGTGGGAAGACCACCTGTTCAACCTTCAGGGCAAGGGCGAAGTCGACGACCGTATTGCGTTTTACATCCCAGAGTTTGGCATGAACGGTGGCGGCAACTACAACGTCGTGCCGGCGAATGCGCCGAACCCTGCGGCGGCTCTTGTCTTCATGAACTGGGTCAGCTCGGCTGAAACGCAGACCAAGTTCAACGAGGTCTTTGGTGCCGCTCCGATGCATCCCGACGCAGACGACAGCAACGCGCTGGTGCCCAACGACATGCGCGCCTTCCAGACGATCTGGCCGGGCAACCCGTTCAACACGGAAATCCGTCAGGCCTTCATCGAAAACGTCGCTCTCGAGCGCTGAGAAACATCGCGCTGGCCGGATCGGTCCGGCCAGCGCCCCTATCCAGACAGGAAAGACAATGGCCGCCGCAGGACCCATTATCGCCCATCGCGGCGCCTCCGCTCAAAAGCCGGAAAACACGATTGCAGCCTTCGAAGCGGCCCATGCCGCGGGGTGTCGCTGGATCGAGCTTGATGCCCAGGTCCTCGACGATGGCGGCGTCATCGTGATGCATGACCACACGTTTGACCGCACGACCAATGGGGCGGGGCCGGTGGCCATGTCCAACATGGCAACGGTGCGCGCCCTTCGGACGCGCGATCCTCAGACCGGCGACTTGACTGATGAAGGCATTCCCACCTTGTCCAGTGCAATCGAGCTTTGCGCGGAAACAGGCCTTGGGTTGATACTCGAGATCAAGGCGACCTGGGGCATCGATGCCGACGACGCGCGCGCGGTTGGCGATCTGCTTCCTGCGTCACCGGAGTTTCCGATTATGGTCACCAGTTTTTCGGTCACGGCCTTGCGCACGGTTTCGCAAACGCGCCCCGACATCGATCTCGGTCTGGCCAGCTTGCGCCCGCCGCGCGATCCTTCGGCAGTCAAGGCCGCGCTCGGACTGTCGGCCATCCATTGCAACGCTGAATGGACAACCGCGCAGGACATATCTGCGATGCACGCCGCTGGCCTGGACGTGGCCATCGCCACCATCAATGACGCCGAAATGGCCCGTCGTTTTCTGCAGGACGGTGCTGATGGGATCATGACCGACTGGCCCAGACTTTTGGATGCCGATTGACCGCCCGCTCAGGTCGTTTTGGCCTGTCGCCGCAGCGCAAGGGCAAGGCTCGGTCGATCCGTCGTGAAGACCGGAAGCTGCAACTGAAGCGCCTTCCTGATCCGGGCCTCATCGTGACATCCAAACGCACTCATGACGATGCCGCGCTTTTGCATCTGCTCGAGCAGGTCAGCATCGACAGATCCGATCGGCAAAGCAACTTCTCGCGTGTTGGCGGTATCGAGCTTGCGCGAAAGTCCGTCCGGACCAATGGCGCGATACGTCTGATCTTCCATCAAAAGCAGGGACTTCGCGTCGCCCAGAACACTTGCAAGGGACGCCAGATCGTCAACGTGGAACGACGTCACATAGAACCTCCGTTCCAATCCATGCGCCACGACGCGGTCAATGGCTTGCGCGAGCATTCCGGGATAGGCGGCCCCATCAGGCGCGCGTTTCACCTCCAGGCGCAAGGTCACAGATGATGCAGCAAGGACAGGAAGTACGGCTTCGAGAGTGGGAATTCTCGCCGTTTCCGACGCCCCGACGCGCAGGGTCTGGAGCGATGCATGGTCATGATCCCCAATCGCGCCCTGTCCGCTGGTCATGCGATCGAGTGTTGCGTCATGATGCACGACGACCACGCCATCTGCGGACCGATGAATGTCAAGTTCGACCTCGTCGGCGCCTATGGCAACGGCATGCCGAAACGTCGGAAGCGTGTTTTCTATTTGCTCCAACGCGCCGCCTCTGTGCGCGGCAATTCTGCAGACATCCATCATCGTTCCATCTTAGGGGACGCGGTTAAAGCGCAGATGACAGGTCTTGAAGTACACGAAACTCAAAGGAGAAAACGATTTGAAGATCATCTCTTACAATATCCAATACGGCCTCGGTCGTGACGGGGTCTATGATCTGAACCGGATCGCGGCCGAGGTTGCAGACGCAGACATCATTGCGCTGCAAGAAGTGGAACGGTTCTGGAAACGATCCGGAATGGTGGACCAGCCAGCCGAACTGGGGCGCCTTTTGCCCGACCATCATTGGGTCTATGGTGCCAACCTGGATATGGACGCCAGCTATCGCAGCGAGGGCGGCGCGCTAATCAATCGCCGCCGACAGTTCGGCACAATGCTTATGTCAAGGATGCCGATCCTTTCCAGCAGGAACTTCCCCTTGCCCAAGCTTGGCCTGACCGATCACCATTCGATCCAGCAAGGCGCGCTTGAATGCGTCATCAACACAGAGTTTGGGCCCGTGCGCTTCTATTCGATCCATCTTAGTCATCTTTGCCCCGAAACGCGCCTGCCGCAGATCCGCGCCCTGCTTGACATCCATGCCCGCGCCCCTGCCGAAGGGGGCGCATGGTGCGGGGGCCACCCCGATCCGAAAAGCGGTTGGACAGAAGGTGCCATGCCGCCGATGCCCGATGAGGCCGTCCTTTTGGGCGATTTCAATTTCGAGCCCGGGTCGGAGGAATATGCGCTTCTCACAGGCCCAATGACGCAAAGATACGGCCGCCTTGGCTCCATCAAGGGTTTTTTCGACAGTTGGACACTCGCGGGTAACGAGGAAAGGTCCGGACAAACGATCGCAGACCAAGCAGCGCGCATCGACTACTGTTTTTTGACGGCAGGATTGCGGAGGTTCGTCAGGAAGGCGCACATCCAAGCATCCGCAACCGGGTCGGATCATTTTCCCTTGGAAATAGCGCTTTCTTGATTTGAGCAGGACGCGCGGTTAGGCGTCGCTGACCTCGAAAAACCTTGTCCTCGCTCCCGCGGCCGTGCCACGAAGTGAGGCGGTGTTTGGGATCGAGGGCGCGATATCCATGACGGAGGTTCGTCCTAAGAATGGGGTACTCTCGCGACAACCCGCAAAGATCGGGAAATCGGTCACTCTGGGTTCTAACCAGCCCTAGGGTGCAGTGCGGCTTCCGACTGTCCCGCGCAAGAGGGTCCGTAAACGAACGGTCCGAAGGGGAAGAGATGGGTGGCGCCTGCCAGCTGTTAATGTCAAACCCTGTCCAAAACTCGGTAAAACAGACGCCACCGATGCCGATGCGATCTGCGAGGCGGTTCGCCGCCCCACGATGCGCTGAGTTGAGATAAAATCCCAAGGCCAGCAGGTGGTGTTGGCAATTCATCGGACCCGAGACCGAACGCGACTTTGCCACGTGGCTGGGTCTGACGCCGCTCAACAAAGCGAGCGGCGGCAAGGAACAAACCTGAGAAGGTGGACACCTGGACTGCGAAATCACTCGACCAGAAACCTTTCGGGCTGGCAACTGTCGCCATGGCCAACACATCTGCCCGGATCATATGGGCGATCCTGTCGAAGGGAGAAGCATACCGGCAGCCGGTCGCTTGATCCTGCCCCAAGATGCAAGGCGCTTGATGTGGTGATGCGAAACGAAGTCAACCAAGAGTAAGGACACTCCGACGAATGTCGCGGCCTTCGAGGTCGTTTGGCCGACAGAAACCTTGCTCGCGGACCTTATGAGGGCCAGTTGCAAACGCCACGCAAACAGGCCGGACACAAGACTGTACTGACAGTACCATCGCAATCGCAAAAATCGCTTGCAATGCAGCAGCCATGCACAGAAGATACCCGAACGGTCACGTGTCGCTGCAACGCAGCTTCCCCAAAGCAGACTATTCCGGACGTTGGAATAGGGGCGGACTGGCCGCCCCGTCCCCTGTATTAGGCCCAGCCAAGTTGCGCCAACGCATGACCGTCATTCCAGATCTTGGTCATGTGCGCGATTTTCCCGCCGGCGAATTCCATGGCGTAAACATAGTCTGATGCGACATTCGCTCCGGTAGGATCGACAGGCCCGCCGGGACCTGATTGCGTGCCATGGAAAACAGCAAAGGCCAGCACGATGCTGCGGTCTTCGTCGGATGCGAACCCTTTCAGCTCATAATGGCCATCCGGAATAGGTGTGAGCAGGCCCTTCATCCACTCTGCATAGGCTTCAAGAGTGTGCGTGTCCGCCAGCGCGCCAGACTGGCACGCAAAACTGGCGTCCGCATTGCAATACGTGGCGCACCCATCCCAACCTTTGCCTGTCTCGCAGGCTTCGAAAAAGGCCCGTGCTGTCTCTGTCATGTTCATCGCGTGTTTCCTCGTGTCGACCTTGGGACAATCCCATTGGTGTAATGCGATGAAGGTACGAAGCCGCGGAGAACGGCGATATCGTTCAAATGGACCAATTGATGCAGTACGGATGTAGGGTATGGTCGCGCAACACTTTGCCGAGGGTATTATGTCGGACACGGCGCAATCGATTGAAACACTGTCAAAACGAGAGGCTGAGGTGGCCAATGCCTATGCGGACGGTGCCAGCTACAAGGTCATTGCCCGTGACCTTGGCATATCCCCGACCACCGTTCGATCTCATTTGCGCACGGTCTATGGCAAACTGAATGTTACATCGAAAATCGCCTTGGCGCAGGCGCTAGCGGATCCAGATGCCCAATCGGCCGAGCACCAGAATGCAGCGGATCTGACCGCTGATCTGGCGCTGGAACTGGATGAGGCCATGCGGCGCGAACGGACAATGACGCGTGTTCTACGGATCATCAAAGAGAGCAGTGGAAACCTCGATGAAGTAATTGACGAAGTCCTGGAACAGGCGCTGGAAATCTGCGAGGCGGAGTTCGGCATTCTGATGGCGCATCACGGTGATTTCACCTTCACCGAAATGCGTTCCAGCCACATAAGTGCGCCTTTTGCCGCCTGGCTGTCAGAACAAGGGCTGTTCAATCCAGGATCGGACACAGCTGTTGGGCGGGCGGCCCGGTCTCTGAAGCCGGTCAGCATTGCAGATGTGAACGCAGAGGACGTTGCATACGAAGACAACCCGTTGCGTTTTGCGACCCTCAAGTTTGGTCAGGCGCGGTCACTGGCGGCGATCCCGATGACGGCTGGCGGGCGTTTGATTGGGGTGTTCAGTGTGTATCGGACCCGTGTGCACCCGTTCAATGACCGTGCCCTGGAACTGGCGCAAGCCTTTGCCGATCAGGCGGCCATCGCAATTGAAAACTCCGCTCACATTAATGAGATGGAAGCCCGGCTCGAGCGGTCGTCCGCGACCCGCGAAATTCTGGATGCGATCAGCGCGTCGAGCGATGACGAAGGGCCGGTGTTCGACGCCATATTGCGCAATGCTGCCAAGCTCTGCGATGCGCCGATGGCCCGACTGGAGTTGGCTGACGCTGCGCGGCAGACACATTATTGCGCGGCTGCCTGGGGTGATGCGATGCGGTCGTTCAAGGTGGGCGAGGCCCTGCCCCTTGATCAACCGAACGATCTACCGACCGCCATCCGTGAAGGTGTGGTGCGCCATATCCACGACCTGTCGAAATCGGAGCTTTATCTAAGCGGCAACCCGACCCGTGTGAGGATGGTGGAGGAGGAAGGCTACCGCACCTATCTATGTGTGCCTCTCATCGCGTCCGGTGTCAGTATCGGCGCAATTGTCCTCAGCCGCCGCGAAGTCGCCCCCTTCTCGGACGAGAGTATCCGCCTCGTTGAAAATCTCGCCATTCAGGCGGTCATCGCGATTGAGAACGTCCGCCGGTTTCGCGCGTTGCGGGATCGGCTGGAACGGGCCGCAGCCACGCGTGAAGTTCTTGAGGCTATCAGCGCCGCAAGTGACGATGAACGGCCAGTGTTCGACGCTATTCTGGGCAACGCCCGCAAACTCTGCGACGCGCCGTTCGCAGCACTCATACTGGGACGTGAGACCGACGACCACCAGACCATGATCGCGCATCACGGTGCGCTTCAAAGCACCGAAGAGTTATACAGCCAAGGCCAAGTGCCAATGGACCCGAACAAGTCCTTTGCCGCGCGCGCCATCATCGAAAAGCGTCCTGTACACCTGCATAACATGATGGAGACAGAACAGTACCGTGCAGGCGTGCCCAACGTCGTTGAACTCTGCGATGTCCAAGGTATCCGCACCAACCTTTTTGTCCCGCTCATTCGGGACGGGATCGGCATCGGTTGTTTCATCATATTCCGTCACGAGGTGCGCCCCTACACCGACGAACAAATCGCCCTGGTCGAGACCTTCGCCACTCAGGCCGTCATCGCCTTGGACAACGTCCGGCAGTTCCGGGACCTCCGGCAGCGTTTGGAGCGAGAGGCCGCGACGCGCGAAATCCTGCAAGTCATCAATCAAAACCGTAAAGATGCGCGGCCCGTTTTTGACGCTATTCTGAAGAACGCGATTGATCTTTGCGGCGCAAGCGCCGGTGCTCTGACGCTCGGGGCCAAGGGCGATACGCATCAACGCATGGCCGTTTCTCAGGGCGTCAGTCAGGCAACACTTGATGTGTATGAGCGCGGTGAGGTGTCGATGAACCCCGACATCTCAATGGCAGCCAAAGCGATCCTGTCCGGTGATGTGGTCCACGTGGCGGATATGGCCGATACGGATGGGTATCGCGCTGGCGTATCGCATTATACCTCCGTGGTTGACGACACGGGTATCCGCACGAACCTGTTTGTGCCCTTGATGACTCCCGAAGGCGGCGAAGGTGTCTTGGTGCTGTTCCGCAAAGAGGTGAAGCCCTACACACCTGACGAAATCGCGCTGGTCGAAACCTTTGCCGCGCAAGCCGCGATTGCTCTCGAAAATGTCCGGCAGTTTCGCGCGGTTGAAACCCGACTGGAGCGGGAAAAAGCCTCAAGCGATATTCTGACAATGATCAGTCAAAGCCGGGATAACGAAGCGCCGGTGTTTGAGTTGATCCTGAGACGCGCCGCGGATTTGTGCAATGCGCATGCCGCGGCCCTTGCAATGGGTCAGGCCGGGGATACGCATCAGACGATGGAGGCGTCCTACGGCTTGGATCCTGCGACGATCAAGGTCTATGACGAAGGACGTGTCCCTATGGACCCGACTCTGTCCGTTGGTGCGCAAGCCATCCTGACGCAAAAAACAATCCACGTCCCGGACATGGCGGAAACAGACGCCTACAAGAAAGGCGTGTCCGTATTTGTCTCCGTGGTCGAAGAGAACGGCACCCGAACCAATCTGCTTGTCCCGCTCGTCACCAGCGAAGGCGCCATTGGGGTGCTGATCCTGTTCCGCAAAGAGGTAAAGCCCTACACGGACGACGAAATTGCGCTGGTCGAGACGTTCGCCGCACAAGCCGTCATCGCGATCGAGAATGCGCGCCAGTTCAGGGACCTGCAGGCGCGGACGTCCGAGGTTCAGGGACTGAACGCCTCGCTCGAGGCCAAGGTCGACGCGCAGGTTGTCGAAATAGAGCGGATGGGACGATTGAAACGTTTCCTCCCGGCTGCCGTCGCGGACACTGTCGTGTCCTCGGGCTCCGAGAAGATGCTGCAAAGCCACCGCGCCCTGTTGGGGGTCCTGTTTTGCGACATCCGCGGCTTTACTGCGTTCTGCGAAACGGCAGAACCTGAAGAGACGATTGAGGTCTTGCAGACCTACCATGAAGAGATGGGCAAACTGATAAATGAGCATGGCGCAGGTGTTGACCTTCGCATGGGGGATGGCGTCATGGTGTTATTCAATGACCCGGTCCCTTGCGATGACCCCGCCGGTGACGCGGTGCGCCTTGCCATTGCGATGCGCGCGCGGATGGCTGAATTGTGTACCGGATGGAAGCGACTTGGCCACCGCCTGGGCTTTGGCGTCGGCGTCTCACTCGGGTATGCCACAGTTGGCCTTGTCGGGTTTGCAGGCCGGTTTGACTACACCGCATCCGGCACCGCAATCAACCTTGCGTCACGGCTGTGCGATGAGGCTGTCGACGGCGAAATCCTGCTAAGCACGCGGGCCGGGATTGCTGTCGAGGACAGTTTTGAAGTTGAGACCCGTGGGGAACTCAGTTTGAAAGGGATCCGCGAGCCTATCGAGGTTTTCAGGCTGTCGGGAGAGATATGACGGACCTTTGCACCTGACGTGAGGTTGATCTAATGCACTGCGTCATGGCGTAAAGGCCCAAACCGGACGCTAGGCTCAGCACCGGGATGCTGCGGTCGCAGCCCGCTTTCCGGACATTCGCCACACATGCGAGATTTGGAGATGCTTGAACTACCGTTGTGCGGGACAAACCGGACCTTCTCACACTTGAACTGAACGACCGCTACTCCGAATGCGTCGCGCCCACCGGGCCGGGCAGGCGCGCCATTGCCCATCAAGCGAGATAGGTGCGGAACCAGGCTATCATTCGCTCCTCTGCAAGCATCGCCGCTGCCTCGTCATAGCGCGGCGTCGTGTCATTGTGGAAACCATGGTTCACGCCTGGGTAGATGTGCGCTTCATAGACCTTGTCGTTTGCCTCCATGGCCTTCTGAAACGGCGGCCACATGGCGTTGATGCGCTGATCGAGCGCCGCAAGCTGGACCATAAGCGGCGCTTCAATGCCCGGAACCTGCTCTGTATCCGGGAATGATCCGTAGAACGGAACGCCTGCAGCCATCTCAGGATAGGCAGCGGCCAATCTGCTGACGACTCCGCCGCCATAGCAGAACCCCGTTGCGCCAACCTTGCCATTCGTCCCTTCGAACACCTGAAGGTATTCAAAGCCGGCAAAGAAGTCATTTAGCAGTTCGCCCTGATCGAGGGTGCGTTGCATTGTGCGGCCTTCGTCATCGGTGCCCGGGTACCCCCCGAGCGAGGACAGGCCGTCAGGTCCCATTGCAATGAAACCGGCCTTGCCGAGACGACGCACCACGTCGCGAATATACGGATTGAGACCTCGGTTTTCATGAACTACGAGGACCGCTGCAGGCGGCCTGTCGGGATCAATCTCGGATGGACGGACGAGATAGGCCGTGATGTCGCCGGTGCCGTTTGGGCTTGAATAGACTATTTCTTCGCCTTCGATGTCTGGATCGTCCTCGGCAACTTGTCGGGCCAGCGCATAGTTCGGTGAGAGCGTGCTGAGGATCGCCGCAGCGGTGAGTCCGCCGACCGCCCACTTGCCAGCGCGGTCAAGGAACTCTCTTTTTGAGATTTTGCCATGAGCGTAGTAGTCGTAAAGATCGAGAAGATCCTGATCAAAGTCTGCTGCGGTCAATCGACGGGCTGGTGCCTGGTCGTTCATTTTACCGTCTCCCTGATTCTCCCAGAGGCTAGCACCAATTGTCGCCGCGACCGATGTTCTTTGTTCGGTTGCTTTGGCAGAAGGACGATGCACAAGGAACGTGATGGACACGCCACCAAGCCGACATTCGTGCCAGCCGCAGCATTCCGACGTTTGGGCTCCGTCGCTGCCGTTAGATCGATTGCAGCATGTTCACTTGGCGGATCGAACCGCCCCGGAAGGGAGGGCCCGTTCCTGCCTTTCACCGACCGGTCGAGATGCTGCAGTCGCAACCTGTGTTGTTGCCGTTCGCTGCACCACGACAATTCTGCTTGAGTTGAGCTCAAAGAATACACGACTTGCAATTCTGCACCGAAATGACACGGTTTCATCTGCTCACCGCAACGACCGCAACCCTACAAAACGAATGTCTTGGGATACATAAACTGTCGGCCATACTTAACGTAGGCCGAACTCTGCGCAACACGTTAGAGTATCGCCCGGGATCATCATAAGCGATAGTCACAAGCAGCTTTGCATCATATTGTTTTCCTTTTACCCTCTAGGGGAAGCTCATCATGGTCAGCGAGCTCGACGAATGGCTGCAGTCTCATGACCTCGCGGATTACTCTGAAGTGTTCGCGAAACAGGACGTTCGCTTCAATGACCTCCCACACCTGACCGAGGGGGATCTGAAAGAACTTGGCATGCCGATTGGAGCGCGCCGTCGCCTGTTGGTGGCGATAGCAAAATTGGATGCAGAACCGCCGCAAGCCAAGGCGACAGGTCCACATGTACAGCACTCGGGGGCGCCCGAAGTTCGGCACCTGACATTCCTTTTCGCCGACATCTCTGGTTCCACACAGCTTTCGGAAGACTTGGATATTGAAGCATACCGCGATCTATTGCATGGCTATCAGACCGCTTGCGCGAAAGCGGTTGAGGGGCACCACGGTCATTTGGCGCAGTTCCAGGGCGACGGTGTCGTTGCATATTTTGGTTATCCTGCCGCGACAGAGGATGATGCGGAACGAGCGGTTTTTGCGGGTCTCCAGATCTGCCGAACCGTGGCCAGTATGGTCGTATCAGCTGGCACGCCAATTAAAGTACGGGTTGGAATCGCCACAGGGGATGTTGTGGTCGATACGCGCGAAGGGCATCGGGTGCATGCGCTTGGTGAGGCTGCCAACCTAGCCGCGCGCATCCAGTCGGAGGCCGCTCCTGGCACTGTCGCCGTAAGTGATGAAACCAGGTCGTTGTTAGGCGCGAACTTCGATTGCGAGTTAGCTGGCAAATATGAGCTCAAGGGTTTCTCGGATCCGGCCAACATCTGGATCGTCCGCGGTGCCCACGAAGCGCGGCTGCGTTTCCAGTCAAGGCAGCACGGAAAGATTACGCCAATTGTGAACCGGCAGGATGAATTGCTGTTGCTGAAGCGCCGTTGGGACGTGGCCCAAACGGAGGGCTTACAAGTCGTCATGCTGTGTGGAGAGGCCGGTATAGGCAAGTCCCGGCTCGTCGAGGAACTGAGCAACGGTATGTCACGTGACACCCGGTGGCGGCTTAGTTTCCAATGCCTGCCCAATCACAGTGCAAGCGCCTTCCACCCCGTCATCGCGTTCATAGTTCATGCGGCACGGATTTTGCGAACCGACGATACTGCGCGACGGATTGAAAAACTGACAGGTTTGTTGAGCGGGTGGACCGATCAGCCCGATACCGTACTGCCGGTTTTTGCGCGCCTGCTATCGGTCCCGCCGTCTTTGGATCAGATTGATAACCCACCTGAAGAAATGAAGGGTCAATTGCGAGATGCGCTGGTCGGTATCGTTCGACATTTGGCGCGAACAAGACCGCTGCTCATACAGTTCGAAGACCTGCATTGGATTGATCCATCCTCTGAAGAGCTTTTTGATATGATCATCGAAGGCTTGGAAGACGCTCCCGTCTTGGCGATCTGCACCTATCGTCCTGATTACAAGCCGCGCTGGATCGGGCTTGCCGGCACAACATCATTGACGATTTCCCGGCTCGAAACCCGCTATTCCCGTCAGATGGTACGCAACATGATTGCGCACGCAGACGTTCCCCCCGAACTTGAAACGCAGATCATTCACAAAACGGACGGTGTGCCGCTCTTTCTCGAAGAGATGACGCGCATGGTAGACCAGAGACTGGCAGCGGCTCATGCGGGTGTTATACAGGAAGATGCCCTGTCTTTGCCCGCCACCCTCAAGGATCTGCTTCGTGCGCAAATTGACAAAGTGTCAGCACCGCAAGATTTTGTTTCTCTTTGTGCGGTGATCGGCCGCTCCATCATGCCTGAAATGCTCGAGAAGGTGACCAGCGAGACAAAGGACACCGTTCAGCGGATGCTTGGTAAATTGATCGAAGCGCAAATTCTGGTCCGACGACGCAATGGCGATGGGACAAGATATTTTTTCCGTCACGCCCTGATCCAAGACGCCGTTTACGATCTGATGCTTCCAAGCAAAGCGCGCGCATTGCATGAGCGTGTTGCAGAGACCTTGGCCCGGCATTTTCCAGAGATCGCAACGCGCATGCCAGAGCAGCTTGCGCATCACTACACATTGTCCGGTCTGCCTGCTAAGGCGCGCGATGCTTGGCACAAGGCGGCCCAGCGTGCCGCCAGTCAGGTTGCGACAGAAGAGACAATTCAACATTTGCAATTCGCGTTGGCCGAAAACGACAAGATCGAAGATGAACTAGAACGAAACACCCAAGAAATAGAATTGCGGCGATTTTTGAACCTGGCTCTCAACACGCATGCTTTCGGATCATTGGACGTCCGTGAGAACCGGGATCGGCTTCATGAGTTGCTGCGCAAAACGAGTGCCAGTGCGCATGACATTTTCCTTGGGTTGACGGTTCAATACGGGACCCAGTTGATGCTGGGCGATACGGAAAGCGCGCTGAACCTCAATCATGAGATGCGCCAAATTGCTGAGGCGACGGACGATACAGTTATGGCTGCCATCTCGGCGCACAGCGAAGGGATGACGCGTTTCATGTCGGCCTCGTTCGATGACGCCATGCGATGCTTCGCTGAAGCGTTGGAGTTACGCAAGAGCATCAAACCTGACGCCGGATTTGCGTTCTATTCGGCTGACATACGTGCGGTGGATACCGCTATGGCAGTATGGGCACAGGTCTGCCGAGGAGATGAACATCCGTCGCTGCAAGAAGCGCTTTTGGAAGTCATCGACGAACCACACGACTTTTCACAGTGCTATGCACTCAGCATTCTTGCCGCTGCCAACCAGATGGTTGGCGACGTCGAGACGGTGATCCGATTGAGCGAGGCTGCGCTCGAGATCAGCGAAAAACGCAAATTCCAGTATTGGAGCGCCTGGAGCGGCATTCTGCACGGTTGGGCAGTGGCGTGCGCCGGAGATCCGTCCGTCGGGGCCGAGAAAATCGTGCGCGCGATTGATGATTACGTCGCAACAGGTTCGACGCAGATGACGCTCTATGCGCGAACGCTGCTTGCTGATGCGTGGTACGTCGCTGGAGACATTGAGACGGGCCTGTCCATCATCGCAAGCGTTCGGGCAGATCCGCTGGCCAAGACGATCAGGTATCAAACCAAGATCACTGAGATCGTCGAGGCGAAGCTTAGAACAGCCGCCGAAACGTCATAACACAAGCTGTGCGCCCGGGACGCGAACGCGCGATCGGAACGCCTTGTCCGGTGGAGCCAGTCTGTCCGCGGATAGTGCGTCCGGTTTCAACCGACCACAAGCATCTGATTCACCGCTGATTTTTCAGAATCGCAAAAATAGTGTAACACAGTAGCTTTAAATTACGTGTTGGTTTGCTCTTCAACACACTTTCATAAAGGTGATTGCAATGACCCGTTCCCTACGTATGATTTCATTTGGCATTATGGTTGGACTCGCGACCGGTTCGTTCTCCCCCGTATTCGCGCAGGACCAAACTGCACTGTCCTCTGTTGATCTCGGTGTGTCCGTCAGACTTGAGGGCCTAGCAAGCGAGGCCAGGCTCGCCTCCTATACAATTGAGACGCAAGACGGACGCGCTCAGCTGGATATCCAGGCATTGGCCGAACAGGTGCTCGACCTTGGTCTGGAGTATAGAAGTGACGACTTTCTGGAGGCGGTGTTGCAGACATTCCCGCGCCCTGACGTGAACGACAACCAGTTTTTGGCCGGTATGGAAGGGATCGCGTCGGCGCTGCGTGACGGCGGCATGCATGCTCTTGCGGCTGAGGAAATACTGGCCTTCGTCCAGGGATCAGCCAATTGCCTCGCCGCCGGTGGTGTGATGTGGCCACAAGACGCTGATGGCGCCCCCCGACCGCGCCTTATCCGAAGCGAAATGGACTTGCACTTCAATATCGGGGAATTACCAAACGGATCGAACTTCGGGAGAGGACAATTCGATGTCGCTTCGATCAAGCTGTTGATGTGTGTGGTGCCAGAGACGCCAGCCGACAGTTACCCGATCATCGTTGATCGACGGTGGGTGATAAATGTTGGTGACGGCGCGCTCATCGCGCGAACAGATCAACGGTTCCCGCCAAGCGATCCCAGTGCCCCGGTTTACCCATATCGTTTATCAGCGCAAGGAAATGGCATAGAGCTTGTGTCCTACTATGTGTCAGGTGTCCGGCAGCCTCGCACTGATCCGATTTACAAGACATCTCCTAACGCCTGTATCGACATCTTCTTCAACATTGTGCCGGTTCCGGACCAGCCCGTCATGATTTCAAAACCGGGCGACTTGGTGTTCTGTGCGGGCGGTGCTTGTGGCAATCGACCGCCGAGGCTTGATGCGACACACTAAGTTCAAACAGCTTTTCCTGTCTAAACCCATGGACTGAGAGATCTTTTCCGGTTCATGAGACATTGCAATGATGAGAAGGACCTTTTCTCATCGGCAGTTATGTTTTGGTGTATTGGACTAATTGCTTGATCAACGTGCGGCTGGCAAAACCGACCGACAGAGCAACCCAAAGCGTCTCGGGCTCGTGATGTTGCGACTGTCCGACTGAGTTGTTTACGTTTTGGACCGGCCTGCTTCTTTAGTATGGTCACACAAGCTGCCATCTGTTGAACTGAGCATTTACCAAGTGCGCCATAATATCCAAGACGCTGGTCCAAGTAGTCGCCACCGCTCGCGGCCCAAACCGGACTCTCAGTGACAATGCCGAATGCTGCAGTCGCAGCCCTCAATGCGGACATTCGCTTATGCCAACCGCTTTAGACCAAAATTCCAGCTGCTTCGCCGACAAAATGGCATTTTTCGCAGGGATTCGGCACCTTAACGAACTCGTTGATGACAGTTTTTTCATCATCCGATACATGTCGGGGCGAAGGCAATTGTCTGATTAACTCATCAAGGCATCGGGCCATCCGAGAACAGAAAGCGATGAAGCTTTGCGAGATAATCGTAAAACTCAACATCGTTATCAAAGCTGATCTCTGTGCGATCCTCATACTCCGAAGCCGTAAGCCTTCTTTCGGACAGGACATGATCAAAGTTTGAACGGAAGCGTTCGGCCCACTCGGTGAGGGCGTCGATTTCTTCCTTTAATTGGGGGGGGCCATATACGTTGCCTCCACCATAGATGAACATATCGTCCAGCCATGCTTGGGTTCGAAGATCGACCATCATCTCACTCCTTTCGGGAACAACGTGACCAAAGAAGGCTCGCCCGTACCCGGTCCGATCTGCGGGACAACGATTGCATGGAATTGATGATCTGTCAGCAATGGGCCGCTGTGACAGCGTGCACAACCAGCAGCCCTATAGAACAGGTCAAGTCCTGCTTGAGTCTCCAACGGGAGATACGTCGGGTCGCCAGTTCTTAATACAACATCAAATGGACTTTGATCCGCTCTGAATGCCTCAGCCTGAAACGCGGCCAGCGCTTCGGCGAGGTGCAGAAATTCGACATCGCCAGCTATTTCCACTTTGGGGAACGCGGCGCGCAACATATCCAGATACGTCGGAACGGCGGCAACCCGCTGCGCCAGCATATCCCAGATCTCGCGCCTGCTTTCATGGTGCGCGGCATTGGCCATCTGGCTCTCACCATATTGCCCCGCCATCTCAATCGGTGAGGTGACCGGAAAGAACGCCTGTGCAGCCAGCGGGCTGGAAACATCGGAAGGCAAGTCCGATCCGGCTGGGTTGCGGATGGCGCCAGTTGAACCTTTTGCGGCAAGCGCTTCAACGCGCCCATCGTGGAACAACGAAACATAGCTGCGCGCACCAATGTTCCACAAAGGTTGCGCGTTTCTTGGCACGCGCCCTAAGACCGCATCAGCGGTCGTCCGGTCGGGTCCTGCACCAATGCCGCCTTCACCGATGCCAAGGGCCAGGCCGTCACCTGATCCGAAAGCAGGATCATGGCAGGTGCCGCAGGATATGTTCTTGTTTCCAGACAGGATCGGATCGAAAAAGAGGGTCCGCCCAAGTTCCACAAGTGACGCATCGGGCGCCCCGTCGTAGAGAAAGTCCTGATCCGTTAATGGCGATGGCAACGAGGTGGTCGTCATCTCCTCGTCGCCAGATGCGATGGCCAAAGCCGCGCTTAGCACGCCGCCAGAGAGGGCAGCCAAAACAATCGGGGTTGAATATCGAAAATTCATCTTCGTCACCTCACTGAATTCTATCGGGGTTGCGAAAAGAGCCAGATACTGGCGACAGCCAGCCCCAGCCCGGCCAATTGTTGCGACTCAAGACGCTCTCCGAAAAGCAACGCCCCAAGGAGAGACAGCGCGATGACCTGAATCATGCTGGACATCACAGCACCTTGTCCAAGGCCGTGCACCAACAAACGAATGAAGCCCAGATTGCCGATCCCCAGCGCGAAAATTGCGAGAAGCAGAACATAACCGACACCCGTGTCAGCGAACTGTTTGAGCAGCACGTTGCCCAGAGTGAAACTGCCTCCGACGGCGGCGAGAACAAACCAATAGGACGCCATGATCATGTCTTTCGGGAAACTGTTGCCTCAAGCCACGTTGCTGTTGAGTGTTTTCATCAGAAGGAGAACATCGCCCGTGTAGTAAGGTGGGCTTGGGTGCAGTCGGACGGGTTCGCTTGCGACATGGACATAGCCAAGCCTTTGATAAAGACGTACCGCGCTGGCGTTCTGCGCATAGACCTGAAGGCTCATTTTGGCGAAACCATTGGCCCACGCCTGATCTTCGGCCGCCGCCATGAGTTGAGACCCTAAGCCTTGATTTTGACCTTCTTCGAAGACAGCCAGTGCGTTGATGAACCACGTGTTCAACGACAGCTTTTCGAGCGCAACAAAAGGGGCAATCGGTGCTGGCAGATCATCCGGATTTTCGGCCGGTGCTTCGGTAATTGCGTAGCTCAGAACCATACCGATCGGATATCCAAATGGGTCTGCAACCAAAGCATTCGTATAGGAAAAGCCGCCCGATGTCCGTTTGGCGCGCTCAACGCCAATTTCGAGTGGCGTCTGCCCCTCGACGCAGGCACGGGTCCAAAGCCAATTCGGGATGCCTTCACCGGCAAGGTTGATCAGCTTGGCAAGACTTTCGGCGTCCGAGGCGTCAGCTTGCCGAATAGTTGGGGTATTTTGTATGTTCATTGTTCTGTCCTCATGCGCGTAGTCATCTAGGTCGGGCATGGAATACGCCCGACCGTTGGTGCTGTTTTTCAGATTGAAGGAATGACGCTCTCATCAAAAATGGGACCTACCGGCGCGCCGGAATCCCACTCCAGGTGGTCGTCTTCATCGATCGTTGTGTGGCCGTAGTAGATTGTGTCCAGAGCCGCGTCATTAACCGTGAAGTCGAACGTCGTGCGACCAGCGTCTGCGTGATCTGATGCGCCGGACTCGAAGCTGTAAGTCGCGCTCAGCCCCCAGAAGTCGTTGAAGCCCAATGTGGTCTGAATCAGATCACCTTCGACCTCGGCGAAGTCTCCTGTCGCTCCGGTTACTGGGCGCAGGTTTGGCTTACCAATATCAGCAATTTCAGTTCCCTGTGTCACGACAGTTGCGCCGTCGTTGAACACAAAGGTCTGGCGGCTGATGATCCAGACGCCCGTGGTCGCATTGCCGCCCTCGCCAACGAAGTATCCATCGCACGTCCATGTGCCCAGAACGAGGCCGGGGAAAGCCGGGCTGCCATCTTCGAGAACACCGACCGTGCCGTCAGCAAGCGTGCCCTCGGGGTAGATGTAGCCTTGGCTGATAAACGCATTGCCGTGCGCGGGCATCCCGTTTTCATGGACCGGAGCAGCGGCCATGTAGATGCGGGTATGGTCCTCGGCGACGTCGAAGGCGACAGGAGCCTCGGCTTTGGCGAAAGTCGCCAGTGACAAAACGAGCGCCGTAGAAGTGATGAATGTGTTAAACATGTGATGTCCTTTCAGAGAGGTTTGGAGTTGGTGAAGTTCAGGCTGCGGTCAAAGGGTGTTCGTGACCCGCAATGCAGCCCACATGCCGGTGGTCGGTGCCGCAGCAACCGCCCAGAACCCGGATGTTCGGAAGACGCGAAAGAAGATCCGCGCTGAGTTTGCCAAGCTCTGCCGGATCGCCGTCATCAAGGATCTCGGCTTCGTCCAGTTCGGCATGGCTTTGGCGTGAGGCATTGGACCGGATCCCGCCAATACGCAGGGTCCATGCTTGCGTGGTGTCCAATGCGTCGCGGAAATGGTCCGGATGCGCGCAATTGATCATGTAATAAAGTGGGCCCGTGTCAGTCGCATCATCGACTTCCGCGATCGCATCGCCCAGCGACTGGCCGGACGGAAGGCGCCCATCGGTTTCCAGCGTAAAGGAGATCACAACCGGCACATCGATTTCCTGCGCGGCCTGGACGATACCAATAGCTTCACCCGCGTGGGTCAGCGTCATGGCGCTGATCATGTCGACGCCAGCCTTGCCAAGCGCATGGATTTGCGGCGCGTGAATTAACAGGGCCTCTTGCTGAGACATCTCCGTATCCGGCGCATAGGCGTCGCCTGCAGGGCCCACCAATCCATTGATCAGGATCGGGCAATCATCGGTTTCGTGCTGCGCGCGCAGATCAGAGACGAAAGAGACCGCTCGTTTATTGGTTTCCATCACCTCCTTGAGCGTCTGCCCAAGCGGTCCGGCCCAGGCTGTTCCCGAGCGCCACGTCGGCGCATCCAGCACGAACCCGCGACCTGAGGCTTTGGCGATTTCTATGAACCGCTCGAAATAGGCCCGCAGATCAGCGCGGCCCTCACTCGTGTCCAGCAGCACTGCCGCCGAGAAGCAGGGCAGGTCATAACCTTTGTTGAAAATCAGGAAAGTCTCTAACCCTCCGTCTGAGAGGAAGAAGCGGCGGGCGTCTTTAAGTGTTTGAATTCGCATCGAAGTCGTCCTTGTCTGGTGATGCCAAGGTGATACTTCTGACCTCGTGCCGACCGATAGTTGTCGCGTGGTCTGGTTGTTTCATTTCAATTTTCGCTGTAAATTCAGACTGTAACCGGAAGACAGTTGGCCCGTCCTATTGCCGACGTGCAGTCAACTGGACTCGCAGTACAGTGGGAGACCTGCCGTGGACGAAAAAGTCGACACACGGAGCCGAATCCTCGACATCGCCGAAGCGGCCGTTTTGGACAAAGGGTTTGAAGCAACCTCGATTGAAGAGATTGTCGCAGGTGCGGAGATTTCGCGCGGCGGGTTCTTCTATCACTTCAAGGACAAGAATGCCTTGGCCCGCGCGATGCTTGAACGCTACATCGAAGCCGAGGACGCGCTTTACGATGACCTCTTTGCTCGGGCGAGAGAACTGAATGATGACCCGCTGCACTGTATGTTGATCGGGCTGAAGCTGTTGGCGGAGATGCTTGAAGAAATGCCGGCAGGTCATCCGGGCTGCGTCATTGCATCAACTGCGTATCAGGACCGGCTTTTTGACGAGGGTGTGCGCGAGTTGAACCGGCAAGCTATTCTTGGATGGCGCAGGCGCTTCAGGGGGATGTTTGAAGAAATAGCGGAAGTCTATGAGCTTCGTGAAACCGTCAATATGGATGCTTTGGGTGATATGGTGTCTAGCGTCGTGGAAGGCGGCCTGGTGCTTCAGCGCGCACTGCGTGAACACAACAACGCCTCTGAACAAATCATGTTGTTCCGGACCTATTTGAAGCTTCTGTTTGCGCCAAAGCACTCTTGAGTGTTGGTCTCGACAAAACCTGCCAACCCAAACCAGACATTCATCTACTGCGCAGCATTCGGCACTATGGGCTCTATACCGACTTTGGAGCCGGCGCAGCGGCGGCTTACATAGGTGGATTGGCGACCGTCAAGGACGGCCCTTTCCGGCCATTGACTGTGCCTTACCATCGCTGCGGTGCGGCCCGTAATTCCGGACTTTCGCTGCAGTTGCAAAATCAGCGAATGGTCGAATTCAAAAATCGCGGACGAAGTGTGATTTCAGCGCGGACGTTGGCTTGTGCTTGGCGCGTCTGTTTTGGGGAATTGCAGTATTACCACATGCAATCGCCAAGGCCTTCACATGTTCGGGTTTGATGATCCAACTCCACGCAATCTCGCCAGCAAGCCGCGCGCGTTTTGCAATCTCGTCATCAGCTGCCGGATGTCCGCAATCAAAAAGTACGAGGTCGCGACGAGCTTCGTCGCAGGCCAGCACTGCGAGATGACCATCCGGTGTTCTCAGAACATTTCGATGTTAAGGTTGCCATGGGTGTTGCTTGCCCGCCTATCCGATAGCACGTCCAAAGCACCCCCGCACCTACGCGCGAACTGCTTTGGCATTACGATCAACTCGATGTCTCCTCCCATCAAAAAAATGACGAATCCCGAATGATGACAGGACGCCGGGAGACATTGTGTATTCGATCAGCCTGGTGTCTTGCGTGCACACGACCTCGGCGAGGTTCCTGATCTTGTGCTGCGTGCAAAGATCGCCGGTTTGGCAGCCGTAAACTCCGATGTGCACCGACGGTCGGTTTTGCGACGCAGTCTGACTACATCAAGTGCCGTGGCTCGTGATACACTGAATCCAATGGACAAGCTCGAGATCAACCTGTTCGGAGTATTCGAGGCGCGGGCCGATGGTGCGCCCGTCCGCATGCCGACACGCCGGGTTGAGCTGATCCTGGCGCTCTTGGCGCTCGACATCGACCGGGCGGTCAGCCGTTCCCACCTGTCTTCCGTTATCTGGCCAGGACAGGCGGATGCGCAGGCGCGTGCATCGCTTCGCCAGGCCATCTTCCGATTGCGGTCGGCACTGGGCGCGTCTCATGAATCGGCGTTGGACGTCACAACCGGATGGCTCAAGCTGCGCCGCGACAGCGTAATCCTTGACGCGGACAGGTTGCGACCGTCCGCCGCGCTGTCGGATGTGCCGAAAGGGTTGCCGCTTGACGGACTGTCCGGTTTCGAGCCCGAGATAGAGGATCTCTTGCACGCCCGGAGAGCGGAGCTGAGGCATCGCTTCGTGGCGTGGCTGGAACGCGCTCAGATGACCGCGGCGGAGACGCGACGGTTTACCGAACTCGAGCAACTTGCGCGTCTGCACCTGTCGCTCGATGGCTACGACGAAGGCGCTCTGAGGATGCTGATGACGGCGTTGTCGCGTCAAGGGCGCCGGAACGCAGCACTCGAAGCTTTCCAGGACACAAGCAAACGCATCCGCACCGAACTTTCGGTCTCGGTCGAACCTGCAACTTTGGAACTGTTTCAGACGGTCCGAACCGCGACCCCGGTGCCTGCGGCGGAAGCTGCCGGATCGCACGTTGTGGCCGAGCAAAGTCCACCACCGTTGCGCGATGTCACGCCCCCGACCGCGGATGCCGCGACCGAGACGCCAGCACATCTGCGCCATCTTGCGTTCATGCACGTCATCTCGGAACGGCTCGCCGCGGCGCTGCGAGACCCCGACCCGGAGAATGCGGAAGCGCAGAGCCGCGCAGCGCTGGGGGCGATCGAGGAGGCGGTAAAGCGTGAAGGCGGCAAGGTCGTGGGCCGGGCGGGCCATCATCTGTCATGCGTCTTCGGAGCCGAACGCCCCGATGAGAGCCCTTCGCTTTCGGCTGCCTTGGCGGGCTTCGAGATTGCCGGTCGCAACAGTGCCGTCGCGCTGCACGCGGGTCCCGCGATGATCGGAGCCGGGGCAGAAAGCCTGCCGCTCGCCCATGTCGCCCAGAGCCTTGCCGAGAAAACGCCGTCCGGAACGGTCCAATTGACCGAACCGGTCGAACTCGCCTGTCGCGGCGCGTTTGCTCTGGAAAAAGTGCCGCCTGTCGACGCCGGTGCCGAAGCGCGCCCGGTCTGGCGCCTTTCCGGCGAGGCCATGGCCCGCGACGGCTTTGACATTCGAAAGGCGCGCGGCCTCAGTCGTTTTGTCGGGCGGGAGGCGGAAATGTCGGCGCTGGAGCGCGCGCTGAACTCCGATGGCCCTCGCGCCGTTGTGGTCATTGGCGAGCCCGGGATCGGCAAGTCGCGGCTGCTGCACGAATTCGTCTCCAACCGATCCGGGACGATGCTGCTGCGCGTGCGGTTCACCAAGGGCGAAGCTGGCGGGGGTATCGACCGCTTTGCCGAACCGCTGTTCGTTCTGTCGGGGATCCGTGATACCAATGCGACGCAAGATGTACTCGACGTCATCGCGAGCACATTGAAAGAGCCGGCTTTGGTCGCGCGGGCGATGCCGCCTCTCGCGGCGTTGCTAGGCCGCCCCGGGACCGCGCAAGCCTGGATCGAAGCGTCGCGCGGTCAGAAATTTCCGTGGCTCGCCGACGCGCTGTTGATGGCCATCGAGGCGCAGTGTGGCCGCAACGCGATCCTTGTTGTCGAGGACGCGCACTGGGCGGACGAGGACGCCAGGCTCCTTCTTGACCGCCTTGTCCGATCTCTCGATGGCGCCGGTCCGATGCTTGCGGTTTCACAAAGGCCGGGCGTAGCAGACACGTGGGCCGGACACGGACAGGTTGCGGTTCTGACGCTTCGGCCACTCGATGACACCTGCGCCGCGGCGTTGCTCAACTCGTTCCACGTGCCGCGTTCGTCTGTGGTTTCGCTTCTTAAACGTGGCGGCGGCATCCCACTTTTTCTCGAAGAACTTGCACGGCTTGGCCCGGACGTTGGCGCATCGGCTGGGGTCCCGATCGCGCTGACCAACATGCTGTCGCATCGCATCGACGCGCTGCCACCGGGGCCGCGCCGCGTGATCGAAGCGGCTGCTGTCATCGGATCCGAGCCATCGGACGACCTTATGACGGTGATGTCCAACCTTCACCCCGAGGCCTATGAAGCCGCCGTTCTTGCGCTGGCGGAAGCTGACCTTCTCTTCCGGATCCGCAGCGTTCCGCAGCGTGTCTATGGCTTCAAGCATGCCCTGCTGCGGGACGCCGCGTATCAGTCGATCCCGTCCAAGCGCCGGCAGGCGTTGCATGCCGAGATCGTCGAACGGCTTGAACCCGCTTGGCTCGAAGGAGACAAGACCAAAGGCGCCTTGCTGGCAGGGCATGCGGCGAAGGCGGGCCTGGCACGAAAGGCAATCGACTTTGCGTTCGTCGCCGCCGAAGACGCCGTCTCGGCGTGCGCTTTTGCATTCGCCGATCGCACACTCGACATCGCGCGCAAGTCGTTGCAGACGCTCGAACACAACCCGGAGGTGCGACGCCTTGAACTGCGGCGGCTGCAACTGCGCCTGCCGGTCCTGGTCGCCTATGCCGACGCGGAAAAGCTGCAGGCCAATCTTTCGGAGGCATTGGCATTGTCGCGAGAACTGGGTGACGATGAGATCTTTGCATTTCTGTCGCTTCATGCCGCGTTCGTGTTTCAGCATTACGACCCGGCCAGGGCTCTTGAGCATGCCGACGCCGCGCGCGGCATCGCCGAAGCGATCAAGGATGCCTCGCTATCGCGCGAAAGCGCGATATCCCGCTGTCAGATCCTGTCGTTCCAAGGCAAGATGCGGGAGGCTCTGGCCGCGATCGACGACTACGCCACAGCGTGGGAGGACAGTCGCGCCGAGCGCGATGAATATCTCGTCTCGCGCTTCGTCATGAATCAGTTTCTTCTCACCAGATCTTTTGCAGCAACGGGCGACGCGAAACGGGCATTGAAACACGCGCAGCGTGCAGTACAGGCCGCGGTGGACAATGACCACCCGATTGACCGCTACATAGCCTTGCTTGCCGTCGGCGATTTGTTCGCTTTCGCGGATCGGAACGACCAGGCGGTTGCTGCATTCCGCTGTGCCACGGAAATCGCTCGCAAACAGGAACATGTGTTCTTCGAGATACTCGCCGCGGTCCAGCTTGGGAAAGCGGAACTTGGCACAGCGGACGTCGACAGCGGCGTTGCGCGGCTGGAGACGCTCCTTGGCGCGGCGGATGTCGATCCGGTTCTTCGGATGGAGGCCGAAGCTGCCCTTGCCTGTCGGGCCGGGGCCCAGGATGTGTTTGGGGCAAAAAGGTTGAAGGGTCTTCTGCAGTCGGCCGAAATGCTGGATTTGCCACTGGTCCGGGTATCGCTCCTGCGTGCGCTCGCCAAACGAGAGCCAACGGCTTCCAAAAAACTCCTCGGGGAAGCGGCCGCCATCGTCGAAGAGCAGGGCTATGCGATCTGCCGGCTGCCCGAAGAGCGCATCTTTGCTTCATTCACGGCATCTGCCTAACTCGCGAGGCGCGTTGCTTGGCAGACCCACTGCGGCGTTCGCGTTCCGCACCCTCAGTTCGCAGGCGTTCATCCCGCCGCCAGGGCATTCCGCTCTTAGAGCCTGGCACTGCGCAACATCGACCGGTGTGCTGGGTGCGTTCGGCCGCGGACGCATATTTAACGGCTGCGTAACGGTCGAAAGGCGCCGCTGGAAACGGCAGCGCGCAAGACCGGGTTATCAACTGCAACAGGACTGACCCATGCAATTTCCCACCATATCTTGGCGACCTTCGCGCCGCGGGTTCGACGCCTCGACGCTTAATGCGCATCTTCGCCGCGACGCCGGACTCCACGAATTCGATCGCAGCGAACTGCAGATCAGCCGGTACCTCCGACGCCTGCATCATCTTGCCGTTTGCGGCAACTGGGGTGGCGTCCAATGACCGCCCTGTATCGTCAAAGGCTTCCGCAAACGGACGAAGCACTGCTGCTGACCGACTCGGGTTTGGAAACGACCCTGATCTTCCTCGAAGAGCTCGATCTGCCCTGCTTCGCGTCTTACCCGCTCCTCGACACTGTCACGGGCCGGCAGACGCTGCGCGCCTATTTCGAGCGCCATCTGGCCATTGCGGCGGACCATCGCACCGGCTTCCTGCTTGAATCGCCGACCTGGCGGGCCAGCCGCGACTGGGGGGCCCAGCTCGGCCATTCGCCGAAAGACCTCGCGCGGTGGAACAAGGCTGCGATCGCGCTGCTTGCCGAAATCCGCAAGGCGTCCGACAGCGTCTCGCCCGTCGTCATCTCGGGCAATATCGGCCCGCGCGGCGACGGCTATCAGCCAGACACCGCTATGACCGCCGATGAGGCCGAAGCCTATCATGCCGAGCAGATCGGCTGGTTTGCCGAGACCGAGGCCGACATGGTCAGCGCCTTCACGCTCTCGACGGTGAACGAGGGTGTGGGCGTGATCCGCGCCGCGTCCGCGGCGGGCATTCCAAGCGTCGTCTCCTACACGACCGAGACGGACGGACGGCTGCCCGACGGCACACCGCTTGGCGAGGCGATCGAACGGACCGACATGCTGACGGCCGGCGCAGCGGCTTACTTCATGATCAACTGCGCCCATCCCGATCATTTCCGCGCCGTGCTCGAGACCGACGCGGCATGGCTTAAGCGCATCTGGGGGGTTCGGGCAAACGCCTCGCGTCTCAGCCATGCCGAACTTGACGAAGCCGAGGAGCTGGACGCCGGAAATCCCGCCGATCTCGGGCGAGACTACGCCCTGCTCAAACGGATGCTGCCGAACCTGCGGGTGCTTGGCGGCTGCTGCGGCACCGATCATCGGCATGTCGAGGCGATGGCGGATTGCTGCGCGGCGCGGGACACAGCCTGACCCTATCCCATCCTCTGGCAATCCGGCGTGGCCGGGCTGCCATTCCAACCCTTTCTGAACGGAGAACACCCATGCAACCTCGCATGTCACTTCTTGCTGTCTTTGCGGCAACGACAATTCTCACTTGTGCCGCTTCGGCCCATGAAACCCAGCGCCGGACAGAACTCTTCCGACCCGGTGTCGCCCATGCCGAAGGGCAGATACCGGCGGAAGACGCCCATGCGGCGATGGCGCTTGCGGGCTATGGCGATTTTGGCTTCGACGCCGGGACCGACATTCCGGCAGCCCGTGACGCGTTCGCACGCGGCATCGCTTTGCTCTGGGGCTTTAATCACACGGCCGCAGTGCAGGCCTTCCACACGGCCCAGGCGGCTGATCCCAACTGTTCGGCGTGTTTTTGGGGCGAGGCTTACGCGCTTGGCCCGAATCTGAACGACGGGATGCACGCGCCAAATGCAGGCCCGGCTGCGGCGGCTGCCGCGCGCGCTTTCGCGCTTTCGCTCACGCCACGGGACCGGATGCTCGCGGCCGCAGTCGTCGCGCGGTACAACGAAGAGCACGGCGACCGCGCCGCGCAGGATCGGGCCTTCGCCGACCTGATGGCGGTAGCGGCCGAACGCATGCCCGACAATCCTAACGTGCAGGTCATCTACGCGGATGCGCTTATGAACCTGCAGCCGTGGGATTACTGGGAAGCGGACGGGACAACGGCGAAAGGAAAGACCGAGACGATCCTCGCGACCCTTGAGCATGCGATCGAGCTTTCGCCGCAGCACCCCGGTGCGCTGCACCTCTACATCCACACGGTGGAGGCGTCGGCCGATCCAGGCGCGGCAGAAAAGGCGGCGGATGCGCTGCGCGGCGCAGTGCCAGTTGCCGGACACCTTCTGCACATGCCGGCGCACATCTACAATCGCATCGGGCGCTATGCGGACTCTATCGCGGTCAACAAGGAGGCCATCGCGGCCGACCAGGCCTATCTCGAAGCGGCCGGCGACGCCGCCAGCCCGCTCTACCGCTACGGCTACTATCCGCACAACCTCCACTTCCTTCTCGTGGGCGCTCAGATGGCCGGGCTCAGCGAGGATGCGTTAGAGGCAGCGGATCGGCTGGCGCACGTGACCTCGGATGAAATCTCGGGCGAACTCGCCTGGGTGCAGGCGATCGACACGGCGCCCTATGCAGCGCACGCACAGCTTGCCGAGCCGAAGGCTATTCTCGCACTGCCCGATCCGGGCGGCCGCTTTCCCTTTGTTCGGGGGCACTGGCACTGGGCGCGCGGCACCGCTTTCGCCCTTCTTGGCGATCTGGACGCTGCCTTGCAGGAACAGCGCGCCATCGAGGCGATCATAAAGGACGCCGATCTTTCTGGTCTGGAGGATCAATACCTTCCCGCGCGTGATGTCCTTGAGCTCGCCAAGCACCTCGTCGAGGCGCGGATAGAGCAGGCGCAAGGCAACTGGCCCATGGCCGAGCACCATCTGGAGGAGGCCATGGCGATTGAGGACACGATCCCTTACATGGAGCCGCCCTACTGGTCTTACCCGGTGCGCCAGACACTCGGCGCCGTCCGGCTTCAGGCCGGTGACGAATTGGGCGCGCTCGATGCTTTCGAGGCCGCGCTGAAAACCCATCCCAGCAATGCCTGGGCGCTCTGGGGCGTCTGGCAGGCCGAAGAGGGGCTCGCCGTCGACCAGCTCGACGAAGGCACGGTCGCCGCCGCCCGCCGGGCATTCGAACGGGCATGGCTTGGCGAAGGCGAACCATCGCTCGACCGGCTTTGAGCGCTGCGGGTTCTGGCGGCGCCTCGCCGGGACCCGTCCAAAGGACAATTTTCGACAGATTTTGGGACAGGCCAACAGACCATGGAAGAGACACAGATTTCTGCCGCGGATGAAGCCGCACCGCATGGAACACCGACGCTTGTTTCGCCGGCAGGTGTCAAGATCGGCTACGACATCTGGGGCGAAGGCCCGCCGCTGGTTCTCATCCACGGCTCCTTCAGCGACCAGATCACGAATTGGCGGCACGTGAAGCCGCTGCTCGCGCCGCATGTCACCGGATACGCGATGTCACGACGGGGTCGCGGGCTGACGGACAGGACCGAAGGGCACAAACTGCCAGATGAAATTGCTGACGCGGTCGCACTGATCGAAACGATCGGCAAGCCCGTGCATCTGCTCGGCCACTCCTACGGCGCAGCGGTGGCACTTGGTGCCGCAGCGGCCGTGCCGGACCTCGTGCGTAAGCTTGTGGTCTACGAGGCGCCGTGGCCGCATATCGTCGATGACGAGACCATCGATGCGCTTGCCGGGCTCGGCGCATCGGGTGACTGGCAAGGTTTCTCGATGCGGTTCTTCAGCCAGGTCTTGTCGGTGCCACAAGCCGAACTGGACGCGGCGCAGCACACGGAACAATGGAACCAAGTTCTTGCTGATGCACCAGCCTCGCTCGGCGATCTCCGCGCGCTTGCGCGCCACCGCTTCGACCCAGAAGATTACCGCGGCCTGACGATGCCTGTCCTTTTGCAGACGGGCAGCCAAAGCCCACCCGAACTCTACGTCACAGGCGCCCTTGCGTCAGTTCTTCCATCGGCGATCATTGGCGTCCTTTCGGGACAGGCACATGAAGGCATGACAACCGCACCACAGCAATACGCAGATGCTGTGCGAAATTTCGTAGCGGTGAGAAGATGATGGACATGATGACCAGCCCCTCCGGCGCGCCAGAGCACGGTCGTACGACGTACAGCCGTCCCCGTGTGCGATGACGCGACGTGTTGAAACCTCTCGCTGCCCAGGATGCGGCGCGGTTCTCGCGTGCGTCGATGGACCGACGCACCCCTACATGATCGCTTCGCCCGCCTGTTACAGGAAATTTACGAGCATCCTTGCGGCGGAATACGAGTCCGCGGCTTTCATGAGGACCCACCACTTCACGGTCGATGCCTACGCGGTTCAACACCCAGGCGACGGAACCGACCGGCGACAAATCCAGTCCGTCGGACTTCACTTGGCGCGTCTTTGCGTTCAGCTTGCTGCACCTGTGCCGTCCCGCGAGACCAACGATGTCATGCTCGGATTCGCGAAGCACAAAGCGACGCTGAAAAAGCTTGAACCTCCCAGGCGGTTTGCGGTCACGGCAGCCGATGTCGCGCCCCATGCAGGCCAGCCGGACCACTGCGAACGGGTAACGGCATGGGCCGCCGCCACCTGGAACGACTGGGCAATTCAATACGACTACATCCGCGACTGGATCGCTTACACGAAGAGTAAATGAGTGGTTGCCGCTCCGGGAGATGGAGAGCGTTCGGTCCCGTCCGCTCCGCAGGGCGGTAGCGGAACGACACACGACGGGAGCGCATGATAGGTCGGCGGAACGCGCCGCAGCGAACCGTATCGCGACCGTTGTGCCATACGTAAACACTCCGTCATCATTCTTTATGATGCAACATGAACCTTCATGAGATTGGACCTCATATCGGACAAATCAGCTTGGGCGATATGCTGGCTTTCATGAACGTCTCACATGTTCATCCGTCTTCGATCAAATGGCTGTGGTGACTTGTGAGATGATGCGGCAGTACAACGCTGGCTTGTCGAGCGTAATCATGGACAGCTTCCAACAAGCCAATTGCAGCCGGTAACTGCAGTGATTTGAAGACGACGTTCTGGTCCAAGTCTTTGGGTTGCAAGGTCGTATTTCTATGCACCCGCAAAAATGGAGATAACACTGTGGTAATCCCCCATTTCTCTGTTCTTGGACGGCCCATAAAGGGCAACCCTATTACCAACCTGAATTTGGTGGTGGTTGATGCCCACCGCCCGAAGTGCTAGATCGTCATGTCTGGTTTGCGCTGGCACTTGCCATCTTCTCCACACGTCGACTGCGTTTCCGCACGCGCCACCCGAATGAACCAGCACCAACCGTACGCGCGTCAGCTTCCTTGCGCCAATAAACCGCGCCCCGTCGGGCACGATGGTGCGTTTGATGGGGTTAACATGCGCTACCGGACCGTGCGCCGCAGCAAGCTTTTGATCCATTTGACAAATCACAAAGCGGCTAAAATATCTTGAACGCGGCGAAACCCGTGTCCCCGCGGGGACACATCACTCAGGGATCGTCAGTTTCGCCACAAGACGGCGCGCCGCCGGCGCCACGACCAGCACGATGGGAAAGGCCACGGCCCAGCTGGGCAACCACGCCCCGATCCACTGGCCCAAGAACCCCGTCACCATGCCGACGGCCAGGAATGTCGAAATGCCCGACACCAGAAACGACATCATGCCGCTCAGGAAAAAGCCAAAGGCGATGTGGGCGTAGCGGGCGGGGATCATGGACGGCTCCTGCAATCTGTAGGCGCCACGTTACGGAATTCCGGGCGCCTCACAATCTGCGTCAACGCACAGCGTCAGCGCATCCAGTCGAGGGTCGCATCCGTCTTCCCATCGGTCCTGTACTCGGCAGCGACCCAGCCTGTATAGCCGTCGGCGTCCAGGGCAGTCAGGACTGCGTCCAAGTCGATGTCGCCCGCCCCCGGCGCCACCCGCCCCGGTGCGTCGCCGATCTGCACGTGTCGGATCAGCGGTTGCATGGCCCGGTAGGTGCCCAGCACGTCGCCGGTGATGTCGTGGGCGTGGTAGGTGTCGAATTGCAGGCCCACATTGTCTGCACCAACAGCCTCGATCACCTCCGCGGCCAGATCAAAGCTGTTGAGAAAGTAGTTCGGCTGGCTTGACGGACCAAGCGGTTCGATCGTGAGGGTCAGGCCGGCGGGCAGGGTCTCGGCGGCACGGGACAGGTTGGCGATCAACGTGTCCCGCGCGGCGCGGCCTGCGGCATCCCCGCTCATCACATGGATCACGCCGGCACCCAGCGCCTGTGCGTAGCGCACCGCCCGCCGCATGTCATAGGCAAAGCGCGCCTCACCCCTTGGCACCGCAGCAAAGCCGCGTGCGCCACCGGCATAGTTGGGACCCGGCGCATTCAGTAGGACATATTGCAAGCCGTTGCCGTGCAACGCCTCAAGGGTTTCGGGCACGGGCACGTCATAGGGCTGCTGCACCTCGACGGCGGTGAACCCGGCCTCTGCCGCCGCCTCGAACCGGTCGAGATAGGGCAACTCGGCCCAGAGATAGGTCAGGTTCGCGGCAAATCTTGGCATCGAACCGGACGCTACCGTGCTGTCCCCGCGGGGACCAGCGAATTCAGAACGTTTCGACCCAGGGGCGCAGGCTCAATTCATCCGACCAGGCGGACCGGTGCTGATCGATCAGGTGCATGTAGCTGCCGGCGATGGCGTCGGGGTCCAGCATCTTGTCGGTGCCGTCATCCGTGCGCTCGGCGCGGGCGGTGTTGGAAATGCCTCCGTCGATGTTGATCCAGGCCACGTGAATGCCCTTGGGATGCAATTCGCGGGCCATGGATTGGGCCAGGCCCCGCTGCGCAAATTTGCCCATGGCGAAGGGCGCGGATTGGGCGAACCCCTTGACCCCGGCAGAGGCGCCGGTGAACAGGATCGTGCCGCGTTTGCCGTCCACAAGGTCCTGATCCTGCATCATTTTTGCCGCTGCACGACCCATAAGGAAGGACCCGAAGGCGGTGATCTCGATGGCGCGGCGCACCTCTTCGGGGTCCAGCTCGGCAACGGGCGCGCGCTGGCGGGCGGAGGGGTTGTAGATGGCGACGCTTAACCGAGTGTTAAGACTTTGAAAGAGCGCCTCGACCGCCGTCGGATCGCTGCCATCCAGCGCCACGGTACGGGCACCAGTTTCGGCGGCGAGGTCGGCCAGTTTATCCGTGTTGCGCGCGCCAAGAACAAGGTCGTGGCCGCGGGCGTGCAACTGCCGGGCCAACGAGGCTGACAGACCGCTGCCTGCGCCGATGATGAGTGCGGTGCCCTGGGTCATGATGTGTCCTCCGGTTGGGCGGACGACATGTCCGCCTTGCGCGGGAAGAATGCTACGGAAAACCGTGGTCCACCACCGGACAACCTGCACAGGCGGTGTGCGTCGCGTACACGATACCACGCAAACGATGCCACGCTGCTTCGTTCAGTGCACAGCGACAACGCAGGACATGCAGAACGCGTGACCTGTCCGGGGGCGCGCCGCGCGTCCCCGGACGGGTCGGGTTTGGAACAAGGTGACGTGCCCTTGATCCTGCGCCTATTCGGCGGCCATCTGCCGTGGGGCGGGCGTTTGCGCCAGGTACGTGACCATCGTCTCGGCCAGGGTGCCCTCTGCAAGAGCATCAAAAGCCGAAAACATCGGTCCTGAATTGACCTCAAGATAGCACAGCTCCCCCGTCTCTTTCCGGGTTTTGAGGTCGTATGCGCAAAAATCGAGACCCAGGTCGGCCGCAAGGGTCCGCAATCCGGCCAGCAAATCCGGCGGCAAGATCGCGGTATCCCGCCAGATGGTCTTGCTGTCGCGATCTGCACGGAAGTCCAGGGTCTGTGCATGCGTCTCGAAAACCACCGGTGCATCGCCGATCAGGTAGACCCTGTATTCCGGGTAGATCAGCTTTTCCTGAACGATGGCGGGGCCGGGGGCTGTCCCGGTGGCCCAAACCTCTGCGTCAAGGTCATTCAGCTCTGCCGTGAACGCGCCCCCTGCCGCAGGCTTGCCAATAAGATCGTGGTCCGGCCCCATCATGGCCATGGCGTCCCGGGCATTGGTCAACAGCGTTCTTGGAATCGGCACACCCAAGGTGGCCGCGCGATGAATGGCATAGCCCTTGTGCGCAGCAGCCTGGCTGTGGTTTCGGTTGAACATCCGAACCGAAGAACTGGCATATGCCCAGCTGGCGATGGTCGAAAACCACGCCAACGCCCGGTCGGATCGCGACTGATCCGGTGTGTAGCCGCCGGGGCCAAAGCAATCGTACCGCAAAAAGGCACCGTTTGCGGTGGTCTTTTCACCGGACACGAACAAGTCGCCCGACACCGGGTCCCACGTCACGGCAGGTTCCGTATTCTCGTCAGGAACGATTTCGCAGACCGACAGGTTCTGGCGTTTCGCGGCCGCAAGGATGCATGCCGTATTCGGATCCGAGCGGCCCGTTGCAAGTATCAGATCATAGTGCATGGCCGTCTCCACCTACCGTCCGCCAAAGGGATTGCGGAACCCGAAGTCTTCTCCGAACGGGGCCTTGTCTTCGCCAAACGGAGGTTTCGGATCGTCCACGCGCGGATCGGTTTCACCGAACACCGGCTTTTGTTCTTCGAAGATCAGAGGCGTTTTGCCTTCTTCGAACAGGGCGGCTGTCTTGCCTTCTTCGAAGCGCACGAAGGTCTTGCCCTCTTCGAAACGCAGGGCTGTCTTGCCTTCCTCAAACAGGGCCAGTGTCTTGGCCTCTTCCTGGATCGGAAGTGTCTTGGGGATTGGCCCGCCGGGCACGGGTGTCAGACCGGCAGGGCCGGCCGCGATGTTCGCCTGGCGCGCCGCCATCATCTGGAGCAGTTCGGTCATGGCATTTGTGCGTGCCTCGACGCGCACACCCACAAGTCGATCAACGTCTTCGGTGATGACCATGCTTGCCATGGCGGGCGTAACGACTTGGGCCACGATACCATCGGGTGGATCGCCGATGAATTCGAGGTCGAGAATACCGTCGTCCGAGAGCACTTTCTCAAGCGGGTTCAAGCGCACATTGCCATAGCCGGGCGTCGCAGCGACCCCTTGCACGGTCACGGATACCGAGGGCTTGTCGCCGGGCAAGGCTTGCAAAATGACGGATTGCACTTCGAGAAGTCGAACAGACATAGCTGTCTCCTTTATTTTCATGCTCCAAAAATCGCGGAGCAGTCATGGAAAGTTGTTGGTCAAAAATAGACGTCAGCCCCGAAAAAACGGTGGGGCGTGCACCTTATGGTAGCAGAATGCGGGTCGATTCGCATCGTTGGTGACATCCGGCGGCTCAAAACCGCCTGTTCACCGGGTTGTTTGGGATACGTGGCGCGGGCCGTTCTGAGCGCCTAGGGCAACTCCTCGGATGGGATGATCCCGAAGAACTGTCCTTGCGACCACACGCCGAACCACCCGTCATGGTGCACCCCAAGCTCGACCAGCCGGTAGAAGCTTTTGCGATCTATCAGCGCCTCGAGGTCGGCGCGGATCAGAACGTAGGGCGACGGTTCACCGGTGTCGGGGTCACGGTCAACACGGATGGGGTGATCGGGACCTGCCACCGCGCTGTCCTCCACATGGGTAACGAAGGTCAGCGTTTGGTCCGCACCCTCGCCCGTCGCCTCGAAATCGATCGCGACAAAGGGGGCGTCATCGACCGTGATCCCGACCTTTTCGACCGGGGTGACAAGGAAATACTTGCCCTCTTCGCGCTTGAGGATGGACGAGAACAGCTTGACCAGACCGGGCCGCCCGATGGGCGTGCCCTGGTAGAACCACGTCCCGTCCCGCGCGATCCGCATGTCCAGATCACCGCAAAACGGTGGATTCCAAAGGTGTACCGGCGGCAAACCGCGTGTTTTTGCAGCAGTGATCGACGCCACAAGCCCTTCTGCATCAGGTGTCACGGTTTTTTGTCCGCTCATATCTTTTGCCATTCTCCGTTGAGGCAATAGGTTGGTATCAAGATCATATATCCCGAATGAAAGAGATGTCATGACTGACGCAGAGGACCTTGTTGCCGAAATCGAGACGCTTGGAGCGAAACTGGCAGAGGCGAAGGCCTCGATCACCAGGCGGTTCATCGGGCAGGAACGTGTTGTGGACCTGACCCTGACGGCGCTTTTGTGCGGCGGTCACGGGCTGTTGATCGGGCTGCCCGGGCTGGGCAAGACGCGGCTGGTCGAGACGCTGAGCACCGTGATGGGGCTGGATGGCAGCCGGATTCAGTTCACGCCGGACCTGATGCCCGCCGACATTCTGGGCTCGGAGGTGCTGGACACTGCCGAGGACGGGCACCGCGCGTTCCGCTTTGTGCCCGGGCCGGTGTTTTGCCAGTTGCTGATGGCGGACGAGATCAACCGGGCGTCGCCCCGGACCCAATCGGCGCTGTTGCAGGCGATGCAGGAAAAGACGGTGACCGTGGCGGGGCAGGATCGCCCCCTTGGCGTACCCTTCCATGTGCTTGCGACGCAGAACCCGATTGAACAGGAGGGGACCTATCCGCTGCCCGAGGCGCAGTTGGACCGCTTCCTTGTGCAGATTGACGTGCTGTATCCCGATCGGGCGACCGAGCGGGATATCCTGCTGGCCACCACCGGGACCGAGGATGCGCAATCGACCGCCGTGTTCACCGGCGCGGAATTGCTGGCGGCCCAGACGCTGTTGCGCCGGATGCCGGTGGGCGACAGCGTGGTCGAGATGATCCTGGATCTGGTCCGTGCCTTCCGTCCGGGCGAGGCTGACGCGTCCGCGCAGGTGAAAGAGACCGTCGCCTGGGGTCCCGGCCCGCGTGCGGCGCAGGCGCTGATGCTGGCCGTCCGGGCCCGCGCCCTGTTGCAGGGCCGCCTGGCGCCGTCGGCAGAGGATGTGATCGACATGGCCCGCCCTGTCCTGATCCACCGCATGGCGTTGAACTTTGCCGCCCGTGCCCGTGGCGACAGCCTGTCCGATCTGATCGAAGAAACGGCGGCGGGCCTTGGCCGCAAGGCAGCTGCCGCGTGATCACCCCCCTCGCCCTGCGCGAAAAGGCCGAAACGCAAGCCGCCCGCTTGCCCGCGCTGCTTGCACGCGCGGAGCAGTTGGCGGGGGCCGTGCTGCTGGGTGAACATGGGCGCCGTCGTGCGGGCATGGGAGATGATTTCTGGCAGTACCGCCCCGCACAGATCGGCGACAGCCGCCGCATGATCGACCACCGCCGCAGCGCGATGGGTGACGTGCAGTTCGTGCGCGAGCGCGAATGGCAGATCGCGCAGTCGGTCATGCTGTGGGTCGATCAGGGGGCGGCGATGCGCTTTGCCTCGACCGACGCGTTGCCGACCAAGGCCGAGCGCGCCCGCGTGCTGGGCCTGGCCTGTGCCATCCTGCTGATCCGGGGCGGCGAACGTGTGGGCCTGACCGGTACGCGGCTGCCGCCCCGCCGGGGCAACGCCCAGATCCTGCGACTGGCCGAGATGTTCACCGAGGATGCCGAGGCCGACTATGAGCCGCCCGAACATCGCGCCATGATTCCGCATGCCCGCGCCGTGTTCGTGTCGGATTTCATGGGCAATATCGACGATGTGAAAACCGCGCTGACCAAGGCCGCCGACCGGGGCGTGCGGGGTGTGCTGCTGCATGTGCTGGATCCGGCCGAGGAAGCCTTTCCCTTTCGGGGCCGCACCATCTTTGAAAGCGTGGGCGGTACGTTGGAGCATGAGACCTTGAAAGCCTCGGATCTGAAGGACCGGTATCTGGAACGCCTCGCGGCGCGGAAGGCCGAGTTGCAGCACCTGTGTTCCGTAGCCGGGTGGCAGTACGGGGTGCACCATACGGATACGCCTGCGCAGTCGGGCCTGTTGTGGTTGTGGCGCGCGCTGGATGGCGGGCGGGCGCGCACATGATGGTGATTGGCCCCATCGGCTTTGCCGCGCCGTGGTTGTTGGTCGCGCTGATCGCGCTGCCTGTGCTGTGGCTGATCCTGCGGGCCATACCGCCTGCGCCCATCCGCCAGCGCTTTCCCGGAGTGGCGCTGCTGCTGGGCCTTCAGGACGACGAAAGCGTGTCGGATCGCACGCCTTGGTGGCTGTTGCTGATCCGGATGCTTGCGGTGGCGGCGATGATCATTGGGCTGGCCGGGCCGGTCCTGAACCCGGAAGACGATGGCACTGCGGGCGACGGCCCCCTGCTGATCGCGGTGGACGGCACGTGGGCCGGGGCCGCGCGTTGGGCGCGGCTGACCGAAGCGCTGGATACGGAGTTGCGCCGCGCGGGGGCAGGCGGGCGCGAGGTTGCGCTGCTGGATCTGGCCGACCCTGAACAGCCCGTGTTCCGCGCGGCAAACACAGTGGCGACCACCCTGCCAGGACTTGCGCCATCCCCGTGGCAACCCGCCGAGGCCGACGCCATCGCCGCGATCCTGCCGGAGGGTGGGTTCGAAACGGTGTGGTACAGCGATGCGCTGGACTATTCCGCGCGCGCGGAGCTGCTGAACGTGTTCCAGTCGCGCGGCGCGGTGCGTGTGGTGCAAAGTGCCACGGACATCATCGCGTTGACCCCCGCCGCCTATGTGGATGGCGTGGTTGAAGTGACCGCGGTGCGCGCCGATGGTGGGCCTGAACGGGGCGTCAGCATTCTGGCGCAGGGCCGTGACCCGGCGGGCAATGCCACCATTCTGGCCACTGCCAATGCCGTCTTTGACGCCGGTGCCGTGACGGCCACCACATCCCTGTCCCTTCCGGCGGAATTGCGCGCCCGCGTGACCCGGTTCGAGGTGGCCAATGCCCGCTCTGCCGGGGCGGTCACGCTGGTCGATGACAGTCTGAGGCGGCGCGAGATCGCCATGATTGCGGGCCGCGAAGGGCGCGAAGGGCTGGAGCTGCTATCGCCGCTGCATTACCTTGAGCGTGCGCTTGCCCCGAATGCGGACCTGTTGCGCGGATCACTTGGCGACGTGTTGCCCGCCAACCCGGATGTGATTGTTTTGGCCGATGTCGCCACCCTTGCCGATGGCGAGGCCGAGGCCATTCTGGACTGGGTTGATCAGGGTGGTTTGCTGCTGCGCTTTGCCGGGCCGCGCGTCGCCGCCAGCGATATCAGTCGCGGTGACGAGGACCCGTTGATGCCCGTGCGCCTGCGTGCCGGCGGGCGGTCCGTGGGTGGAGCCATGAGTTGGGGGTCGCCCAAGACGCTGGCCCCGTTCCGCGAAAATTCGCCCTTCTTTGGCCTGTCTGTACCGCAGGACGTCGCGATCACCGCGCAGGTCATGGCGCAGCCGGACCCAACGCTTGCCGAGCGCGTCATTGCAGAACTGAGCGACGGCACGCCGCTTGTCACCCGCAAGCGGACCGGTCAGGGGCAGATCGTGCTGTTCCACGTGACCGCCAATGCCGAATGGTCGTCCCTGCCCCTGTCGGGCCTGTTTGTCGAGATGCTGGAGCGGCTGGCCGTATCGGCCACAGCCGGGTCGCCCGAGGCGGGTGATCTTGAGGGCACGATCTGGACCCCGGAGATTGTCATGGATGGATTTGGAGCCCTGCGCGATGCAGGGGCAATGCCCGGTGTGCCCGGCCCCGCATTGGTAAGCGCGCCCACTGGGCCCGCGTTGCTGCCGGGTGTCTATACGTCCGGGGACCGTGCCCTGGCCCGCAACGTGTTGACCGCCGAGGCGACCCTGGCCCCCGCCACATGGCCTGCGGATGTGCCTGTGACCGGTCTGGTGGCCGCGCCGGAACGCCCGTTGGGCGGGATGCTGTTGGCCGCCGCCATCGGCTTGCTTCTGGCGGATGTTCTGGCATCGCTGGCCTTGTCCGGGCGCCTGACGGGCCGCGTGCGTGCCACTGCGTCGGCCCTTGTTGCCGCCACGCTGCTGTTTGGTGTGACAGCACCGGGGGCACAGGCGCAGGAGGATCCCGCGGACGAGATTGCCGCTGCCGCCGAGGTTGTGCTGGCCCACGTCATCACGGGCAACCCGGAGGTGGACGAGATTGCCGAAGCGGGTTTGCGCGGCCTGTCCGACACGCTGTTTTTCCGCACTTCGGTCGAACCTGCCGCCCCCTTTGCCGTTGATCTTGAGATGGATGAGCTGGCGTTCTTTCCCATTCTCTACTGGCCCGTCACCCCGGATCAGCCGCGCCCCAGCCAAGAGGCCTATGCCAAGCTGAATGATTACCTGCGTTCGGGCGGGTTGATCCTGTTTGATACGCGCGATGGCGACATTGCGGGCTTTGGCGGATCGACACCCAATGGCCGCAAGTTGCAGGATCTGGCGGCCCCGCTGGACATTCCGGCGTTGGAACCTGTGCCGCGTGATCACGTGCTGACCCGCACCTTTTACCTGTTGCAGGACTTTCCCGGCCGTCACCTGAATGGCGAGGTTTGGGTCGAAGCCGCCCCTCCGGGGGCCGAGCAGGTCGAGGGGATGCCGTTTCGCAATCTCAATGACGGGGTGACGCCCGTGGTGATCGGCGGCAATGACTGGGCGGCCGCCTGGGCGGTGACCCCAACCGGTCAGGCGCTGTTGCCCATCGGTCGCGGATTTGGCGGGGAACGGCAACGCGAGCTGGCCTACCGCTTTGGCGTGAACCTTGTGATGCATGTGCTGACCGGAAACTACAAAAGCGACCAGGTCCATGTGCCTGCCCTGCTGGATCGGTTGGGCCAATGACCGGGACCGTTCTGTTTGATCCGCTTCTTCCGTGGCCCGTGCTGGCGATTGTTGCCGCTTTGGCGGTGGCCGGCGTTGTTTTGGCCCTGATCCGGGGCCTGAACGGCTGGGCCCTGCGGGGCATGGCCGCGTTGGTGGTGCTGGCCGCCCTTGCCGGTCCGTCCCTGCAACAGGAAGACCGTGCGCCCCTGTCCGACATCGTGATCCTGGCCGAGGATGAAAGCGCGAGCCAGCGCCTGCGGGACCGCCCGGACCAGACGGCCTCTGCCGCCGATGCGATCGAAGCGGCCCTGTCGGCGCGCGAGGACACCGAGGTGCGCCGCATCACCGTGCCGGATGGCGAAGAGGATGCAGGCACGCGCCTGATGTCCGCGCTGTCCGATGCGCTGGCCGAAGAACCGCGCGCCCGGGTTGCGGGTCTGATCGCGCTGAGTGACGGGCAGGTGCATGACGCCGACCTGCCGCTGGACCTGCCTGCGCCGCTGCACCTGCTGCTGACGGGCCGCGAGACCGATTGGGACCGCCGCCTGCTGGTCAAGAATGCCCCCGCCTTTGCCATCATCGGCGAGCCGGTGACCCTGACCCTGCGCATCGAAGACATGGGCGCTGTCCCCGCGGGGGCAGACGTGGCCCCGCTGGACATTTCTGTTGATGGCGCGCCGCCGCAGCGGTTCAACGTGCGGGTGGGCGAGGATATCGAACTGCCCATCAGCCTGCCACATGGCGGGCGCAACGTGATCCAGTTCACCGTGCCCGAGGCCGACGGCGAATTGACCGACCGCAACAACACCGCGCTGATCCAGATGAACGGCGTGCGTGACCGGTTGCGCGTCCTGCTGGTGTCGGGTGAGCCTCATGCAGGCGGGCGCACGTGGCGCAACCTGCTGAAATCCGACAGTTCCGTAGATCTGGTCCACTTCACCATCCTGCGCCCGCCCGAAAAGCAGGACGGCGTGCCGGTGGGCGAGCTGTCCCTGATCGCCTTCCCCACCCGCGAGCTGTTTCTGGAGAAGATCGACGATTTCGACCTGATCATCTTTGATCGGTACAAGCGGCGCGGCATCCTGCCCGCTCTGTATCTCGACAATGTCGCCCGTTACATCCGGGATGGCGGGGCCGTTCTGGTCGCCGCCGGTCCGGACTTTGCCAGCGCCGACAGCCTGTATCGCTCGCCCCTTGGGTCGGTGATCCCGGCGCAACCGTCGGCGCGGGTGCTTGAGGAAAGTTATCGCCCGACCGTGTCCGAACTGGGTGAAAAGCACCCGGTCACCACTGGCCTGCCCGAGGCCGGGGATTGGGGTCGCTGGTTGCGCCAGATCGACGTCGAGGCGCAATCCGGCAGTGTTGTCATGGAAGGCGTCGATGGCCGCCCCCTGCTGATCCTCGACCGGGTGGACGAGGGCCGTGTGGCGCTGCTTGCCTCGGACCATGCGTGGCTGTGGAACCGCGGATACGAAGGCGGCGGGCCGCAGCTGGAGTTGCTGCGCCGTCTGGCCCACTGGATGATGAAGGAACCTGAACTGGAGGAAGAGGCGCTGACCGCGACAGCCACAGGCCAGTCAATGCGGATCGAGCGCCGGAGCCTGTCGGACACCGTCCCGCCGGTGACCATAACGGACCCCTTGGGCAACGTGGTCACGCTGGAGATGACCGAGGCCGGACCGGGCCGGTTCACGACCCCCTTTGAGGGGCCGGAAATTGGTTTGTATCGACTGGAAAACGGCGAAGCGAAGACCGTGATCGGCCTTGGCCCCGCCGCGCCGAAAGAATTCGAAGAGACAATCGCGACCGGTGCATTGCTGGCCGCCCGGGTCGAAGGCACGCGCGGGGGCGTTCTGCGCCTGGAAGAGGGCACGCCGCGCATTCGGACCGTGCGCGAGGGGCGGCCTGCGGCCGGGCGCGGCTGGATCGGGATCACGCCGCGCGGCGCTTACGAGACGCAGGACGTGCGCCAGATGGGCCTGTTGCCGCCCTGGCTTGTGCTGCTGCTTGCCTCGGGCTTTATCGTTGCGGCCTGGCTGCGCGAAGGACGACGTTGAGCCACGCCGATACGTGAGAAGCTGGCTCTGCTCAGGGCCGGACCTCGACCGCTGACCGGTTGGCCCGCCCGGCGGCGTCAATCACGGCGATGTCCGAAAATCCAAGGTCCAGTTGCCCGATATCGATCTGCCGATCCCGGACCTGCGCCGCAACGACCTGTCCGTTGACCAGCACCGTCAGCGGCAACACGCCACCGGCCACCTTGACCACGGCATCCGCCTGCCCCAACCGTGCGCCGTCGGGCGGGAACACCAGCGCCGGGCCTGTGCCCGCGCCATGCGCCGGGCCGAACCGTTGCAAGTTGGGCGGCAGGTCCGCCGTCGCCAACCGCAGGGTGTCTGGCGGGGGCGGAGGGGCCGGGGCCAGCTGCGGTTTGAGCCGCCCGAATGCCTCGAACAGGAGTGGCGCGGCATGGGCACCGCCAAAGGCGCCCGGCACCGGCGTGCCATCGGGCCGCCCCATCCAGACGCCAATGACGTGCTGGCCGTCATAGCCGATCGCCCACGCATCCCGATGCCCATAGGACGTGCCCGTCTTGTACGCCAGCCCCGCAGGCGCACCGGGCGGCGGCGCAATGCCCCGCAGGATGTCCCCCACCTGCCATGCCGCACGGGGCGCGATCAGCGTCCTGTCCGAGGCCGCGAGGTGGCCGTAGACCGTGACCAGATCCTGAAGGCTCAGGCCCACACCGCCCAGCGCCACCGCCAGCCCGGCCTGTCCGCCGGGCAGTTTCGGTTCTGCGCCCAGCGCCCGCAGCGCGGCCATCACCCGTTCGGGTCCCAGCGCATCGGTCAATGCGACGGGCGGAATGTTGAGGGATTGTGTCAGCGCCTGCCGCGCCGTGACATCGCCCCGAAACACGCCGTCAAAGTTTTGCGGCGCATAGCTGCCGAACCGCGTGGGCCGGTCCGCAAAGACCGTTTCGGGATGCGCCAGCCCCCGGTCGAATGCCAGCGCGTAGATCAGGGGTTTGAGGGTGGAACCGGGGCTGCGCTTGGCCCGCGTCATGTCGACAAAGCCCGGTGCACCCCCCGCATCGGAATAGTCGGGGCTGCCGATGCGCGCCAACACCTCGCCGCTTTGGTGGTCCAGGACCATCAGCGCCAGCGATGTGCCCCGTGCCTGCCCGGACGCGTGAATGCGGGCCAGCCTTTCAAGGTCCCGTTGCAGCGGCAGGGACAGCGTGGTGTCAAAGCGCTGTGTCTGGCTGTCGGCTGCCCGCAGGGCGTCTGCCTGGTGTGGTGCGTGCAGCGGCAGGGCCCGGGCCGTGCGTGGCACCGGTGCCTGCGTCGGGTCGGCCCCGATACGGGCAAGCACCCGGTTCCGCGCCATCTGTGCCGCCTGCGGATACCGGTCGGGCCGCCGCGCCTCGGGCGCTTGCGGCAGGGCCACCAGCAGCGCCGCTTCGGCCTCGGTCAGCCTGTGGGGTTCCTTGCCGAACCATGTGAACGTCGCGCTGCGCACCCCTTCGATCCGCCCGCCATAGGGCGCGTGCTGAAGGTAGAGATGCAGGATATCATCCTTGCTGAACCGCCGTTCCAGCGCCCAGGCCACCCGCATCTGTCGCAGCTTTCCCCGGGCGGACCCGGTTCCCGAATTCTCGAGCAGGCGTGCCACCTGCATCGTGAGCGTGGACCCGCCCGACACCACCCGCCCGGACCACAGCGCCTGCCCCACGGCCCGCAACATCGCGCGGGTGTCCACGCCGTTGTGGCGGCGGAACCGCTTGTCCTCGTAGGCGATCAGCATGTCTGTCAGCCGTGGGTCCACGCCGCCACGCGGCACGGCCAGCCTGATCCGTCCCTCCTCGACCGCGAAGGCCCGCATGAGCCGACCGGTGCGGTCCACCATTTCGACCGACGTGTCGGTCAGGGTGGCAGGCAGGACCGTGCGGGCCACCCAGGCGTCCCAGGTGTCAAGCAGGCCGGCCGTGGCCAGCATCACAGCCGCAACGGCAACCAGGGGCCGGTGCGGTCGTTTCATTCGGTCACCACGACGCGGCCCGTGTCGGTCACGGCCCGGTATTCGGCGCGGTACATGTCTTCGACCAGTGCCGCGGGGTGGTGGAAGTCACCCGGGCTGACAGCGCGCGCGACATAGGCCAGCCGGAAGGGATCGGCGCTGCGGTGGTTCACTGCGGCCAGGAACCGGTCCGAACGGAACTCGGCATGTTCGGTATCCGCGGTTTGCAGCCAGTCCAACCCCGCCACGTCGCCCGAACGGATGAGGTTGGGATTGTCGATCTCGATCCCGGCGGGCAGCGGGTCATCGACCATCAGCCGCGCGCCCACCTCTTCGAAAGGCGTCACGGTCAGTACGATCACGCGCCGTTCCCCGACCGCCCATGGGCCGGTTGCGGGTGCTCCGTCCATGTCAAAGGCGGCGCGGCTGATGGCATAGCCGTACCCGCCCGCCGCTGGTGCCACCGTGGGCACGCCGTAGGTGGTCAGCGTCACGTCCTGCGCCTGCCCCGACACGTTGCGGATGGTCGCCGGCGCGTCCCCGGCCACGCGGCTTTGCACCACGGGGCCCGACACGGGCGCGTCGTTCACCGAGACGACCGGCGCGGCTGTGCCCGTGCGCAGCGCCTGTGCCGCCATCAGCACCTGTGCCGCCTCCTGTGTGGAATAGGGGCTGCCCGTGGCGATCACACCGGCCAGTTGCGACTGGTCGACACGCGTGCTGCCCGCCTCTGCCGCAAGGTGCAGAAGGCCCGCCGCGTCCCGGCGCGCCGTGCCGTAATCCGACCGCCAGCCCGCCGTGGAGGTGCCTCGCAGCGCCAGGTCCTGCGCCAGACCAAAGAGCCTGTCGGCCCGCGTCTGTTCGCCGTAACTGGCCAGCGCCGCACCCAGTTGCGCGCGCGCCAGTGGCGTGCTGAACGCTTCGGCCTTGGTGTCGGCATAGTAGCGCAGATCCCCGATCGAGGCCGACCCCGACCGGGCCAGCACCATGAGGGCATAGGCGACATCCTCGCCGCCGCGATCGAAATCCGGGGCGTAGTTGATCCGGTTGCGCAGGTTGTCCAGCGCCAGCCGCAATGCCCGGTCCGGCACCGCGTGGCCCTGATCCTGCGCACGGCTGAGGAAGTCGGTGACGTAGGCGTCCAGCCAGAAATCCCCGGACTGTGCCCGCCAGAGGCCAAAGGCCCCGTTGCTGGCCTGACGCGTCAGCACGCGCCGGATGGCCGTGGCGATCCGGTCGTTGACGTCCGACAGCCCCGCCGCCTGCGCCGTCTGCGGGACATAGAGCAAGGGCAACGCCGCCGAGGTCACCTGTTCGGTGCAGCCATAGGGATAGCGGTCAAGCTGCTGCAGAAGCCCCGGCATGTCGAACCGCGCAAGTGGTCCGGCCGCCAGGGTCGCCCGCGCCGATCCGGGGCGCAGGTTGGCCAGGACATTGTCGTCAAAGGTCAGCGCCTCACCTGCCGCCAGCGTCAGGCGGCGGGTCGTGGCGACCGTTGGGTCGTTGGACCGGACGCCGAGGGACAGCGATTTGCGCAGGACCGTTCCATCGGGGGTTGTCAGGGCGATGTCGATGCCGTGATCACCGACCACATCCGCCGACAGCGGCAGGGACAGCCGCACCGTGCCCTGCTCGGACAGGTCGATGCCGTCGGGGCCGGTCCCGACCGTCACGCCATTTGCCGTCACTTGTAGCGGCATCGCACCTGCCGCCCCGGCCGCATGCACGAATTCCAGCTGCAGGCGACTTTGATCACCGGGGGCAAGGAAGCGCGGCAGGGCGGCAGAGATCACCACCGGATCGCGGGCGATCACATCCTGCACGGCCTGACCGACGCCTGTGTCCGACCACGCCACGGCCATCAGGCGGATGGTGCCGTTGAAGTTCGGGCGCGGCACCGTCACGCGGGCCACCCCATCTGTCCCCACGGGGACAGGACCGGAGAAGGCGGCCATCACCGCCTCGGTCGGAGGTGGGCCTTGTCGGGTCATCGCGTTGCCTGCATCGCCGCCCGACCGCACCGTGCCCAGCGCGCCGCTGCGCCCGTCGATCAGCCGTCCGTAGACATCGCGCAGGTCAACGCCCAGACGGCGTTGCCCGAAATAGTGCCCTTGGGGGTCCGGCGCGTCGAATCCGGTGAGGTTGAGGATACCCACATCCACCGCCGCCAGCGTCACGTGGCCCGCCGCACCGTTCAGGCCATCCACCCGCACCGCGACCTCTGTCGTGCCGGGTTGGCCATCCACCGCGGCCGGGGCGTCGATGGAGACGGAAAGCGCCTTGGCACCCGGATCAATGGCGGCGTGGGCCAGCCCCAGCACACGGGCCGGACCCGGATCCGTCGCGTCAGCGCTGCGCAGGACCGACGCAGTGACATAGGCCCCGGTGCCCCAATCCTCGGTCACCTCAAGCGGGATCACGGTTTCGCCCGCCTGCACCGGGATGGCCTGGCGCGCGATGACCGACCCGGACAGGACTGACACCAGTGCCACGCCGTCATGCGGCGGCACGATGCGCAGCTGTGCGACGTCGCCCACGGCATAGCGGTCCGCATCCAGGGACAGCGTCAGACGGTCCGGTGTGGCGCTGCTGTCAGCCCCGCCATACCAGCCCGACGCGAAGGATACGGAACTGGCGGCATAGGCCCCGGCGGCACTTTCGACCACCAGTTCGTATTCCCCCCATTCGGTCGGAGCGCTGAGCGTCAGGGGCTCCGTCCCCAGCGTGGCGGTACCCTGCTGCGTCCGGGCGCGTCGCGTGATCGGTTCCCAGTTCCAGCTGCCAAAAAGCTGGTACCACTGATATCGTGTTTCGATCCGGTTGACCGTCCAGGTGACAGGCAGGTCCGGCGCCGTGCCCAGGCCGATCACCTCGAACGTGGCGGTCCCGCCTTCCGGCAGGACATCGTCAAAGCCGGGCTTGATCCCGATCATCGGTCCGTTCCGCGCAATGGTTTGCGTGACCTGCCGTTCCACCGGGCGGCCGCCACTGTCGGACACCCGCACGGTTGCCACTGCTTCCAGCAACAGGTCGGTTGCCGCGACCTCGGGCCACGGCAGGGACAACCGGACCTGACCATTTGCGTCCGTGCGCCCGCCCTGCACATAGCGGCGTTGCGGTGCGAAGGCCGCGTCATGGCGACCAAAGCTGTAACCCGGGAATGCCTGCATCCCGCTGCGCCGTTGCACCTGAATGTCGCCTTCGACCGACAGGTCAGCCCCCGGTGCGCCAAAGAGGTATTGCGCGTCCACGCCGATCTGCGCTGCGCTGCGCAAATCGAAGATGTCAGTCTCCGGCGTCAGTGTCACATCGATCCGGTCGGGGATGAAATCCTCGACCAGCACGGTCCGGGTTCCGAGGGCCGGCGCGTTGACATCGCCCATCACCGCGATCCGCCATGTCCCGCGCGGCACCGTCGGTGACAGCGGCAGCGCCACGACATGGCCGCCTGCCTGACCCGTCGTGCTGATCGTGCGGCTGTATTCCACCCCGTCGGGGCGGCTGAGGATCACGGTGAGCGGCAGGCCGGTGACCGCCTGCGCCTGGTCGTCGCGCGCAAGGGCCGTCAGGTGGATCGTGCTGCCCGGGCGGTAGGCCCCCCGATCCGTTGTCAGGAACAGGTCGATCGGCGGGGCGGGTGGCCTTCCTTCGACGCCACGGTCGGACAGGTCAAAGGCCGCGTCGGTCAGGGGCAGGAACACGAAGTCATCACCCGTTTCCACCTGCACCATCGCGGGCTGCGCGGCACCACGCCCGCGGGTCAGCCCCGCGTCGAATTGCACAAACCCCTCCGCATCCGTCGTGGCCGTGCCCAGCACGGCGTTGGCTTGCGAAATCAGGCGCACCTCGGCCCCGGCCACGGCCCCCGCATCGCTGAGCGCGCGCACGGACGCCGTCAGCCCGTCATTGCCCTGCCATGTCGACACCCCCAGATCCGACAGCACGAACCATTGCGTTGCCGCGGCCACGTCCGACGGGTCGCGCCCCGCCTCGCGCGCCGACAGCACGTAGACACCGGGCGGTTGTCCATCCAGCGCTGTGTCCAGCGGCAGCAGGGTCCGCATGTCGCTGTTCAGCGCGTTCTGCACCGTGCCCGTGCCGCGCCAGATCTCCTCTGCGATGTCGGAGGTGAATTCCTGCACCTGCCATTGCGACAGCGGGCGGCCAAAGAAGTCGCGCCGCAGCGAGGCCACGAGGTTGCGGTCGCTGACCCGTGCGAGGGTCAGGTCCACCTCGGACACGTTGACCGTTTCGACCGGAATGCTGGGGCCTGTGCCCCGCGCCAGCACGTAGCCGCGCCCGGGAAAGCGCACCACCGGCGCGCGGTCGCGGACATAGAGGGCAAGGGTGACATCCCGGGCCAGCACCTCGCCACTGTCCGCGGGCAGGCCGGACCGAAAGGTCATGCTGTAGCGTGTCCCGTGGCTGACCCCGTCAATGCACAGGTCGCGCCCATCGGCGGCCACCACCAGGCCTGGCGTGGCCATGCGCACGAAGGGGTCGAAATCGGTGCCCTGCGCCAGCGGTTCCGAGAAGGTGGCGCAGATGCGCGGCGCGGCGCTGTTGTTGTCGACCTGGGTGTCGACAATCCGAAACCCGTATTTGCCAATGGCATCGTCCAGCGCCGCCGCGATATCGTCGCGCGGTTGCAGGTCTTGGGCCAGGCGCAGCACCCCGATCATGTCCCGGCCACGCCCGTTCGCCTCAAGCGCGTCGGCCAGGGTCTGAAGCGCGCTGACCTGCCCGCCCACTGCGGTTGCACGCACGTAGCCGTTCAGTGCCGCCGAAACAGCGGACTGGCGCGCACGGCGACGTTCGGATGACGACACGTCATCCGTCTGGCGCAGCGCGATATAGGCATAGCGCGTCCACAGGTCGGGCGCGTCCGTGAGAGCAACGGCGCTGCCGGTCCAGCGCAGCGCCGCGGCCCGGTCTCCGCGTTGCCATGCCGCCCGCGCGGCCGCCAGCAGATCATCGACGCTGTCCCCGGAAAGCGCAAAGCGCAGACCGGTGTCGACGGCCAGTGTCCGTGCCGCGTCACTGTCGGCCTGCGGCAGGTCCAGCGCAGCAGCGCGCCGGGCCGCGTCCGATCTCAGCGCTGCGGGCACGGGGATGCGCGTGGCGGACCGCGCGCCCGCATAGGGTTGCCGGTCCGTGATCTCGGATTTCGGGAAACAGGCGTTTGACCGGTCATTGAAGGTGAACGCGACGCAGGCGCTGTCGGCGCTGCATGCGCGCACGCACGCCTCGAACGTGGTGGCGAACAGGGCGGTCCGGTCCGCGCCGATAAAGTCCATGTCCCGGGTCACGACATAGCGGTGATCCGGCATTACATCCTGGCCCCACACCGTGGTGCCCCAGAGAAACATACAGACGGCGATCATGAACGGGCGCATTGCGCACCTCCTGCAAATGGACTGGCACCTTTATACGCAGCCTGCCACGCACGCAGCGGCCCACGCAACGGTTTCGCCCCGCGGTTAAGCGGTTCTTCACCATAGCCGTGGAATACCAACGACCGTGTATGCGGCGGAGGGCAAGCATGAGCCTTGCAAACAAACTGGCAGAAGAGCGGCGCGGCCGCCTTGCAGCAGAGCGTTTGCTGGAGTTGAAAGAGGCCGAACTGTCGGCCGCCAACCGCAAGCTGGGCAAACATGCGGCCGCCCTGCAGGGCGAGATTGTCGAAACGCGGGCCGAAGTCGCCACCGTCAAGACCGAGAACGCGCGCGTCAAAAGCGAACTGGGCCAGGCCAACCAGAAGGTTCAGATCGCCGAGCGCCGTTTGTGGCATTCGGTGCAGACGATCACGGATGGCTTTGCCTTCTTCAATTCGGACAACCAGATGATCGCCGCCAACGAAAGTTATCTGGCGATCTTTGACGGTATCGACGTGATCCGGCCCGGCGCGAACTATGTCACCATCCTGCAAGTCATGACCGATGAAGGGATCGTGAACACCGAAGGGATGGAGGCGCAAAGCTGGCGTCAGATGATGCTGGACCGCTGGATGCAACCGCAGCCCGACCCGGTCACCATCCGTCTGTGGAACGACCAGTACGTCAAGCTGGTGGATCGGCGCGGCCAGGGCGGTGACATCGTTTCACTGGGCCTGAACATCACCGAATCCGTGCGCTATCAGGAACAGCTCAAGGCCGCCCGGGCCGAGGCCGAGGCCGCCAGTCGCGCCAAATCCGCGTTCCTTGCCAACATGAGCCACGAAATTCGCACCCCCATGAACGGGGTCGTCGGTATGGCCGAACTGCTGGGCGACACGGGGCTGAGCGAGGAACAACAGCTCTATGTCGATACGATCAAGAATTCGGGCGAGGCGTTGCTGGTCATCATCAACGACGTTCTCGACTATTCAAAGATCGAGGCGAAGAAGCTGCAACTGCACCTCGAGCCCTTTGACCTTGAGCGCAGCATCCACGAAATCATCATGCTTTTGCAGCCATCGGCCCGCGACAAGGGGCTGACGCTGCTGCTGGATTACGACCTGTTCCTGCCCACCATGTATGTGGGCGATCCGGGGCGCATCCGGCAGGTGCTGACCAACCTGATGGGCAATGCGGTCAAGTTCACCAGCGAGGGGCACGTTCTGGTGCGCGTCACAGGGGTGCCCGACCTGGACGCAGGCCATGCCGATGTCACCATCGTGATCGAGGACACCGGCATCGGCATTCCCGATGACAAGATCGACCACATCTTTGGTGAATTCAATCAGGTCGAAAACGAACGCAACCGGCAATTTGACGGCACCGGCCTGGGCCTTGCCATCTCGCAGCGCCTTGTCACACTGATGGAGGGAGAGGTCTGGGTCAGCAGCGAAGAGGGGGTCGGGTCGGTCTTTGGTTTCCGCATTCCGCTGAAGATGAGCGAGGCGAAGCTGCCCGAACACCCGCCGGTGCCCGAAGGATTGCGGCGCGTGATGGTTGTCGACGATATCGAGGCCAACCGCATGATCCTGCAACGGCAGCTGGAACTGCTGGGCCTGGGCGTCGTGTGCTGTGCGTCGGGCAAGGAGGCGCTGCGCAAGCTGGACAATATCGACCTGATCCTGACCGACCACAACATGCCGGACATGGACGGGTTGGAACTGGCCGAAGCGGTGCGCGCAGCCGATGTGCAGACGCCCATTCTGCTGCTCAGTTCCAACCCCAGTTTCGCGACCAATGATCCGGGCGCGCGGCACTTGCACGCCATCATGCAGAAACCGGTGCCCCGGTCCGACCTGTTTGCGCGCCTCGAAAGCGTGGGTCCGGTCATCGGGCCAAACGGCGCGGCCCCCGTCCCGGCCAAGTCGCGACGCATGATTGTGCTGGCCGCCGAAGACAACAAGACCAATCAGCTGGTGTTCGGCAAGATGGTCAAGGACGCTGACATCGACCTGCATTTCGCCAACAACGGGATCGAGGCCGTCGAGATGTTTGAAGCGCTGTCGCCGGACCTGATCTTTATGGACATTTCCATGCCCAAGATGGACGGCAAGGAAGCGACGGAGAAAATCCGCGCGCTGGAACGGGGCACGGGCGGGCACGTGCCGATTGTGGCGTTGACCGCGCACGCGATGGATGGTGACGACAAGGGTATTCTGGACTCCGGTCTGGATCATTACCTGACCAAACCGCTGCGCAAGCCCGAAATCCACGGCATGTTGCGCGACACATGTCCCGACGGGGTGATACCCCCCTTTGACGACAGGTCCGAGGAAGGGGCCGCCTAGGCCGCCGGATAGGGCCGCACGAATACCGGTTTTGCATCGGTCGACAGCTCGGGCCGATACACATACCCATCCGCATCAAAGGCGCACACCCCGTCAAGGTTCGTCACCCGGTTCTGGATGATATGGCGTGCCATGGCCCCGCGCGCCCGCTTGGCAAAGAAGCTGACGATCTTGGGGCCCTGTCCCTTGTCTTCCATGAAGGCGGGGGTGATCAGATGCAGCTTCAGTGCCTTTTCCGGCACCGCGCCAAAATACTCCTGGCTGGCGCAGTTCACCAGCATGTCACTGCCGGTCTTCTGGCCCTGCGCGTTCAGCGCCTTGGCCAGATCGGTGCGCCAATAGTCATAAAGCGACGTGCCGCGCCGCGTTTTCAGGCGGCTGCCCATTTCCAGCCGGTAGGGCTGGATCGCGTCAAGCGGGCGCAGCAAACCGTAGAGTCCCGACAGGATGCGCAGGTGATCCTGGGCATAGGCGGTGTCGTGGTCGGACAGCGTTTCGGCATTCAGACCCTGATAGGTGTCACCGGCAAAGGCCAGCATGGCAGGGCGGGTGACATCCTCTGCCGGGGTGTCCTCGAACGCCTGGAACCGGTCCCGGTTCAGGCGGGCCAGGTCATCGCTGAGGTCCATCAATGATTTGAGTTTGCCCAGCGTCAGGTTCCGCGCCGTCCTGGCCAGACGCACCGCGTCGTCCTGCATGGCGGGCGCCGTCATCTGCACGTCCCGTTCCGCCCAGTCCAGCCGCTTGGCCGGGGAAATCACCACCAACATCTGCCTACCCCCATGCGTGTTTCGGCTTATCTAGGATGCGGCCCGCAGCACGTCCAGAAAGGCGGGCCCAAATCGTTCCGCCTTGCGGTCACCCAGCAGCCGTTCGAGCCCCGCGTCGTCATCCGGCCGCAGCTGCGCGACCTTTGCCAGTTGCGAGGCCGAACAGCTGAGCGGTTTGTCGGTGCCATCGCTGCCGCGCGCCAGCTCTGCCTGCACGGCGAGCAGTTGGTCATAGATCGTGCCCGCACTGTGCCCCGCCAGCTTTCGGCGCGATGGGTGCACCGCCTCTGCCGCGCCGTTGATGACCTCAAGGAACGCGCGGCCGAACTTTTCGAGCTTCTTGGCCCCCACCCCGCTGACCTGCGCCATCTGATCGAGGTTGGCAGGTCTTCGTTCCGCCATTTCGATCAGTGTACGGTCGGGAAAGATGACATAGGCGGGCACCTTGGCCGCTTCGGCCAGGGCGCGACGCTTGGCCTTGAGGGCGGACAGCAGCGGCGCGTCTTCCTCGGACACCATGGACTTGACCGCCGGACGACGGGCCGCGGCCGCCTTGATCGTGTCGCGGCGCAGGGTGATGCGCGCCTCGTCCCGCAGGATCGGCAGCGCCGCATCGGTCATCCGCAGCGCGCCGTAGCGGTCGGGATCAGGCCGCACCAGATCGTGGCCCATCATCTGACGAAACACCGCCTGCCATTGCGGTTTGGTGTATTCCTTGCCCACACCATAGGTGGGCAGGTTGTCGTGCCCGCGCTGCCGGATCTTGTCCGTTTCGACGCCAAGCAGGATGTCGATCAGGTGCCCTGCCCCGAACCATTCATCGGTCCGCAGCATGGCCGACAGCGCCTTGCGCACCGCCGTGGTGCCGTCAAACACCTCTGCCGGTTGATCGCACAGATCGCACTTGCCGCAGGTCACATCCGTTTCGCCGAAATAGCCCAGCAACGTCTTGCGCCGACACTCCAGCGCCTCTGCCAGACCCAGCAAGGCGTTCAGCCGCGCGTGATCGGCCATACGCCGTTCGGGCGGTGCAAGCCCTTCGTCAATCTGGGTCCGTCGCAGCTTGATATCATCAGGCCCAAACAGCGTGAGTGTTTCCGCAGGCGCGCCGTCACGGCCCGCACGCCCGATCTCCTGATAATACGCCTCGATCGACTTGGGCAGGTCGGCATGGGCCACCCAGCGGATGTCGGGCTTGTCCACACCCATGCCAAAGGCGACCGTCGCGGCCACGATCAGCCCGTCTTCCTGTTGAAAGCGGCGCTCGGCGATGCGGCGGTCCTCTGCCTCCATCCCGCCGTGATAATGGATCGCTGTGTGCCCCGCCTCGCGCAGCGCCTGGGCCAGCGTTTCCGTCTTGGCGCGCGTCCCGCAATAGACGATGCCCGACTGCCCCTTGCGCGCGGCGGCAAAGTTCAGGATCTGCGCGCGCGGCCCGTTCTTGGCGGCAAAGGCCAGGTGGATGTTGGGCCGGTCAAAGCCGCGCAGGAAGGTGCGCGGCTGCACGCCATCGAACAGCTTTTCGATGATCTCGACCTGCGTTTCGGCATCCGCAGTGGCCGTGAACGCGGCCAGCGGCACGTCCAGCGCGCGCCGCAACTCGCCGATGCGCAGGTAATCGGGACGGAAATCATGACCCCACTGGCTGACGCAATGCGCCTCGTCCACCGCGATCAGGCTGACCCCGATCCGCCGTAACATGCCAATGGACGACCCCGCCGCCAGCCGTTCCGGCGCGATATAGAGCAGTTTCAGTTCGCGCCGCTCCAGCGCCTCCCACACGGCATCGGTTTCCTCGGGCGTGTTTCCGGAGGTCAGCGCGCCGGCCTGCACGCCTGCTTCTTGCAGGGCGCGAACCTGATCGCGCATCAGGGCAATCAGGGGCGAGATAACCACCGTGACCCCGTCGCGCATCAGCGCAGGTAATTGGAAACACAAGGATTTGCCGCCGCCCGTGGGCATGATGGCCAGCGCGTTGTCACCCGCGCTGACGGCCTCGACAATCTCTTCCTGCCCCGGGCGGAAGCCGTCAAAGCCGAATACAGTGCTCAACAGCGTGGCAGCGCCGTCCATATCCCAAAACCCTGTCAAATTTTATGTAGTCTGCTCGTTGGATACAGACTCACATTTTAACAGGCCGTGAACAAGAGGGATCAGAAGAAGATGGCAGGCAAGATGATGCTGCGCAGCGCGATCACGATGACAAAGGCCACAAGCGGGGCAAGGTCCAGCGGATGCGTGTCCGGCATGAACCGCCGTATGGGCTGATAGATCGGTTCCAACAGCTTGTTCAGCCCGGTCCAGATCGACGCCACCAGTTGCTGATGCAGGTTCAGTACGTTGAAGTTGATCAGCCAGCTCATGATGATGTGCACGATCATGATCACGTAGACGACGCTCAGTATCAGATCGAGCAGTTGATAGATCACCAGCATGGGCAGGGTCCTTTGTTGTTCCGCATCAGACCTAGGCCGAACACCCATGTGGCGCAAGGTCACGGGGGCCGGGCCATTGAACTTTCGCTGCGGTGCCGCAAGTAAAGCACCAAGGAGTTAAGTCCA